>JAFYZH010000063.1 GCA_017548765.1 Lachnospiraceae bacterium
ACCTCTGGTGTATCGGTTGTCAACCAATGGCATGGCCGAGTAGCCAAGTCGGGCAGGGATAAACGCTGAAGGCATCTAAGCGTGAAGCCCCCCTCAAGATGAGATATCCATATCAGACCCCTTGAAGACGACGAGGAGATAGGGCAGAGGTGGAAGCACAGTAATGTGTTAAGCTGACTGTTACTAATAGGTCGAAAGCTTGATCTATGGTTTAAGCGCAAAGGAATGTCGCAATGATCTATATGCAGTTTTGAAGGTGTAAAGAACGAAAGTTACACCCGCCATTTCGAAAAGAGATGGCGGGTTTTTCTATTGTTATTTATCCTATTCGTATGTTATAATCATGATGTAATGCAGGACGTACGCTCATCGCAGCGGTTCTGCTAAACTCTTTTTTGAGAGGTATTTCCATGAAATTAGTCATCTTGGATCATCATGCTTTAAACCCCGGCGATATGGACCTGACGGAGTTGCGTAGCTTCGGTGAGGTCACCGTCTACCCGCGCTCAAAGCCGGAGGAGGTCGTAGAACGGATCGGGGATGCAGAGATGATCTTTATCAATAAGGTCGTCATTGACCGAAATGTAATGGATGCCTGCCCGAATCTTCGGTATGTCGGGGTCATGGCGACCGGTTACAACGTTGTGGATATCGATGCTGCGCGCGAGCGCGGGATCGTTGTGACGAATATTCCGGACTACAGCACCGAGTCGGTCGCGCAGTTTACATTTGCGCTGATCCTGGCCAGGGCGAACCGCGTGTACGAGCATTCGGCGTCGGTCCACGCCGGCGAATGGATCGCTTCCCCGGACTTTTCGTATTGGAAGTATCCGCTGATCGATGTGCGTGATAAGACTCTGGGTATCTTTGGTTTCGGCGCTATCGGTCAGAGGGTTGCGAAGATCGCATTGGCCATGGGCATGCGTGTGTTGTATTACACGAGGACGCATCATCCTGAACTCGATACCGAGGACTGTCATTATGCAGATGCGGACACTGTGCTCGCACAGGCGGATATCGTCACCTTGCATTTGCCGCTTACAAAGGACAATGAAGGCATGGTATGCAAGGAGTGGATCGCGAAGATGAAGGACGGAGCGTGGCTGATCAATACGGCGCGCGGAGGCTTGATCCGCGAGGAGGATCTGGCGCAGGCGCTGAAGGACGGCAAACTTGGGTATGCAGCGTCCGACGTGGTCCGTGTAGAGCCGATGGCTGCAGATAATCCGCTGCTTGACGCACCGAATATGACGATCACGCCGCACATCGCGTGGGCCAGCTTTGAAGCCCGCGACCGCCTGATGAAGATCGCCGCGGAAAATGTGCGCTGTTATCTGGCAGGGAAGCCGCAGAACAATGTGGCGCAATAGCGAGCTAAGCGCAAAACGTACTGCTATGGTTCTTAGACTGTGAAAGCTCGCTTTCATAAGGCAAAGAACCATAGCAGAAACGTTTGCTCATTTATGAGCAAACGTTCATCCGACGAGTGCGGAGCAATCGGCGGATGTGCGTTTTGCAAAGAGCGGCTCTTACGCCGTGAAAGCTCGCAAAAAAAATCCCGCTCGTTCCTTTCGGAATGAGCGGGTGAAAGATCACTATGAGGATCCGGGATTACAGCTCTACAAAGCCTTTTACGGAACCGTTGATCACGTAGTAAGCCTTCTTCTCTTCAGCCTTAACGTAGATCTCTACAGTCTCCATATCCTTAACCTTGTTGCCTGCATTTACCCATGCGTCCTTAACAAGTGCCTTGATATCGGTATCGGTGATCTCAACGCCGGGTGCCTGAATGGTAAGAGTAGATTTCATAATTAGTTACCTCCTTTTTTGCATATGGCCCGTGGGGGCGGACCTGCCTTCGTAATTACACGACTTTCGGACCTCGGTCCGTAAAAGATAATATACGATAAAATCGGTTCTGTAAAGTGTAAACACAAATTGTACTAAATTTAGTACAATCTGCGTACCTATTCCATGGTACGATTGACATCTAATAGAAGAAACAATCATTTCTCACGTGAAAGCTCCTCGTAGGAAGCATTTCATGAGGAAGGAGTAGCATATGATAGCGATCATTGACTATGATGCCGGAAATTTGAAGAGTGTTGAGAAAGCGCTGGTCTCGTTGGGACAGGAGTGCGTGATCACACGCAAACGTAAGGAGATCATGAAGGCGGACCGACTGATCCTGCCCGGTGTGGGGGCGTTCGGAGACGCCATGGGAAGACTTCACCAGTATGACTTAGTGGAGCCGATCCAGAGTTTCGTTAAGACCGGTAAGCCGTTCTTGGGCATCTGCCTGGGTCTGCAGTTGATGTTTGAAAGCAGCGAGGAAGCGCCGGGCGTGGAAGGCCTGAACCTTCTGCCGGGACAGATCCTGCGTATCCCGGATGCGCCGGGGCTGAAGATCCCGCACATCGGGTGGAATTCCCTGACGAAGACGAACCCGGATTCGCGCCTGCTGAAGGACATCAAAGAGGGCGCTTATGTATATTTCGTTCATTCCTACTATCTGAAGGCGGAGCACGAGGCCGATGTGTGCGCGTCGACGTTTTATTCGACGACGATCCACGCGGCGGTAGAGCATGAAAACGTTTTCGCTTGCCAGTTCCATCCGGAGAAGAGCGGAACCGTAGGACTTCAGATATTGACCAATTTCACAAAATTGGATTAAGGGGGCAGAATATGTTCACAAAGAGGATCATTCCCTGTCTGGATGTTCATGCTGGACGTGTAGTCAAGGGTGTTAATTTCGTTAATCTGCGTGATGCGGGCGACCCCGTCGAGGTCGGCGCGGCTTATGATACCGCGGGCGCAGATGAGCTTGTTTTTCTGGATATCACGGCATCTTCCGATGCGAGAAATATCGTGATCGACATGGTCCGTCGTGTGGCGGAGCGTGTGTTTATACCATTTACGGTCGGCGGAGGCATCCGCACGGTCGATGATTTCCGCGCGATCCTGCGTGAGGGCGCGGATAAGATCTCGGTGAATTCCGCAGCGATCAATACGCCGCGGCTCATCAGCGATGCTGCCGACAAATTCGGAAGCCAGTGCGTAGTCGTGGCGATCGACGCCAGACGTCGTGAGGACGGCAGCGGATGGAACGTGTTTAAGAACGGCGGACGCATCGATACCGGTCTGGACGCGATCGAGTGGGCCGCGAAGGCAAATAAACTCGGCGCGGGCGAGATCCTGCTGACCAGCATGGACTGCGACGGCACGAAGGCCGGCTATGATAACGAACTGACCCGCCAGGTGGCGGAGGCTGTTTCCATCCCCGTGATCGCTTCCGGCGGCGCGGGCACCATGGAGCACTTTTACGATGCATTGACCGTGGGAAAAGCGGACGCGGCGCTGGCTGCTTCGCTGTTCCACTATAAGGAGATGGAGATCTCCGCGCTGAAGGATTATCTGGCAGAGCGCGGTGTGCCCGTTCGTCGTGTTTAGGAGTCGATATGTACGATTTTGATGAATTTCGCAGTGTGATAAAGGCTCTGCGTAACCCGGAGACGGGATGCCCGTGGGACCGCGTGCAGACGCACGAGACGCTGATCCCGTGCCTGATCGAGGAGACCTACGAGGTGATCGAGGGGATCCGCATCTGGCAGGACAGCGCGGACGCGGAGAATTTCTGCGAGGAGCTGGGCGACCTGTTGCTTCAGGTGGTCATGCAGTCGCAGATCGCGTCGGAGGAAGGCCTGTTTACGTTGGATGATGTGATCAACAACGTTTGCGATAAGATGTACCGTCGACATCCGCATGTGTTCGGTGATGTCGTGGCAAATGACGCTGCTTCCGCCCTGGCTTCGTGGGAGACGGCGAAAGGAAAAGAAAAAGGCAAGGACCAGATCAAGAACCAGGTCGAGGCCGTGCCGGTTTCATTTCCCGCGTTGTACCGCTACCAGAAGATGCTGAAGAAGGCTGTGAAACACTATGCGTACGAGAGCGGACGCGAGGCCGCGGCCGACAAACTGCAAAAACTTACCGAAGAAGTGAAGCAGGCTGAGACCGGGACGTACGATATGGCGAAGAAGCAGGCGCTGGTCGCAGACATGCTTCGGCAGGTGGTCGAGATCTCGGCGGCTTTGGATGTCAATGCAGAGGATGCCCTGAAGGAAGCCTGCACGTCGTTCGGAAAAGAGTTTCAGGATGCGAAGTGAGTCTCCTGACCGCGACATTGTGTGAAGTTAAATTCGATTTTATATAAATTTGGAAACACAAGATAATCTATCGTTTTCTACACCCCCTTTGTGCTACTATTTTTGTAGGCAGAGGGGGGGCTTTTTCTGTCTGATAATGCGTACTACAGATTCAGGAAGGGATATTATATATGGTAGGGATCACGTATTGCGCCGCGCTTTCGGGCGTGGAAGGGGTATTGCTGGCGGTCGAGGCAGACGCCTCGGAGGGTTTTCCGCAGTTCGAGATGGTCGGGCTGCTCGCTTCGGAAGTGCGGGAAGCACGGGAGCGCGTGCGGACCGCGATCGGGAATTCCGGTTATGACCTTCCGGTCATGAAATATACGATCAATCTGTCGCCGGCGGATATCCGAAAAGCGGGTAATTATTACGACCTGCCTATCGCGATGGCGGTTTTGTCATCGATCCGCATCGTCGAGAGGTCGAAGGTTTCTTCCTATTTTATGATCGGTGAGCTGAGCCTGGAGGGCGTTTTACGTCCCGTGAGCGGCACGCTCTCGTTTGTGATCGCCGCACGGAAGAACGGCTTTACCAAATGCATCGTCCCCTCGGAAAATGCGAAAGAAGCAGCCTTGATCGAGGGGATGGAGATATTTGCTTTCTCCTCGCTCAGGGAGTGCGTCCGTTTCTTCGAGGAAGGCGAAACGGCCGATGCTTATGTGCCGGACCCGAAGGATTATGTAGCAGATGAGAGGGAAAGGACACTCGATTTTTCGGAGATCGTCGGGCAGGAAAACCTGAAACGTGCGGCGATGGTCGCCTGTGCGGGCTTACATAACATGCTCATGATAGGGCCGCCCGGAAGCGGGAAGACGATGCTGGCGCGGCGCCTGCCGACCATCCTGCCGCCGATGCATCTCGAGGAAGCCATCGAGGTGACCGGGATCCACAGCGTGTGCGGCCTGGTCTCGCCGGGACATCCGCTGATCACGGCGAGACCGTTTCGCAGTCCGCATCATACCAGCAGTGCTATAGCCCTGGTCGGCGGCGGCTCGGTCCCCAGGCCGGGCGAGATGTCCCTCGCGCACAGGGGCGTGTTGTTTCTGGATGAATTACCCGAGTTCGGAAAGCAGGTCCTGGAGGTCATGCGACAGCCGTTGGAGGACCGCAGGGTCGTCATCAGCCGCGTTCACGGAAGTTATGTGTTTCCGACCTCCGTGATGCTGGTCGCGGCCATGAACCCTTGCAACTGCGGGTACTATCCGGACCGCACGAAATGCAAATGCAACGATCACGACATTGCCCGATACTTAGGGCGGATCAGCCGTCCCATCCTGGACCGGATCGACATCACGGTGGAGGCCGCACGTGTCCCGTACGATTCCATTTCCGTCAGATCGGGCGGCGTGACCAGCGCGGAACTATCCGAAAAGGTCAGCGCTGCGATGGAGATCCAGAGGCGGCGATATGATAAGGAAGGAATATCCTTCAACTCGCAACTATCAGGCGCACTGATAAAGAAGTATTGCAGGCTTGGGAGAGAGGAAGAAGATCTGATGAAACAAGCGTACGAGACCTACGATTTCAGTACGCGGACTTATACACGCGTGCTTAAGGTGGCGCGGACCATAGCGGACCTCGAGGCGAGTGAAGAGATCCGGATGGAGCATCTTTCGGAGGCGGTGCGCTACCGAAGCCTGGAACATAGCATATGGAAGAGGTGAGTATTTGACGAAGGAAGAGGCGTGGTTTTGTTTATGCAGCATACCGGACATGGATTCGTTCCGGATGCAGAGGTTCGTATCTTTGTTTGACGATGTGCGGGAACTGTTTTCGGAGGATTTGTCGGAACTTGATACGGGGGAGCTGTTTTCGCATGCATTTTTCGCGACGATGCTTGCAGCGATACGAAACCAAGACAGGATCCCGGAGCAGATGAAGAAGCTGGAGGAGAAAGGGATCCGCTTTGTATCGATCGAAGACCCTGCTTACCCGGAACGATTGCAGACCATGGTGGATCCGCCGCTGGGGCTGTTCTACCGCGGGGCGCTTCCCCGCGACGGCCTGAAAAGTGCGGCGATCATCGGGGCACGCACATGCAGTGAATATGGACGGAACGCTGCATACAGTTTCGGAAGGTATCTGGCGCAGAACGGCGTGCAGGTCATCAGCGGGATGGCACTGGGCGCGGACGGTGCGGGGCAGTGGGGAGCATTGTCCGCGGAAGGAAAGAGTTACGCGGTTTTGGGAAGTGGCGCGGATGTCTGCTACCCGCAGGAACACTTTCCGCTGTATGAGAAACTCTGCGCCGAAGGCGGGGTGATATCGGAGTATCCGCCGGGCACGCCGGGGCTGGCATTTCGCTTTCCGAGACGCAACCGGATCATCAGCGCATTGTCCGATTGTGTGATCGTGATCGAGGCGCGAAAGAAGAGCGGGACCATGACGACCGTGGATCATGCGCTAAATCAGGGAAAGGATGTTTTCGCCCTTCCGGGGCGGTATAATGACCCGATGAGCCAGGGGTGCAACATGCTGATCAAGCAGGGCGCGGGCATCCTGACGTGCCCGGAAGATCTCGCCGAAAGTTTGGGATTGATACCGTCGGAGGGAGATAAAAAATCAAAAAATATCAATTTGGGGCTTGCCAAAGAAGAGAATATGGTGTATAGTTGCATAAGTTTGCAACCCAAACACATGGATGATCTGCTCGAACAAATCGGGCAGTTGACTGTCGGCGAGCTGTCATTGGCCCTCATGCGACTCGAGATCGCAGGGCTCATTCGTCAGTCCGGTTCCGGCTATTATGTGAGGAATGAGTAGAGATGGCAAAGTACCTGGTTATCGTTGAGTCTCCCTCGAAGATCAAGACGATCAAAAAATTCCTCGGAAGCAATTACGAGGTCGTGGCTTCGAATGGTCACGTACGCGATCTTCCGAAGAGTTCGATGGGATTCGACATTGAACATGATTATGAACCGCACTACATAACGATCCGCGGAAAAGGGGACATCCTGGCGAAACTTCGTAAGGAAGTAAAAAAAGCGGACCGTGTATATCTGGCGACGGACCCCGACCGCGAGGGAGAGGCGATCTCCTGGCATTTGGCTGCGGCGCTCAAGATCGCGGATAAAGACGTTTATCGTATTACTTTCAATGAAATCACAAAAAACGCTGTACAGGCCTCGTTAAAGCATCCACGCAAGATAAATCAGGACCTCGTGGACGCGCAACAGACACGGCGTATCATGGACCGTATGGTAGGTTACCGCATCAGCCCTCTCCTTTGGGCGAAAGTAAAGCGTGGCCTTTCCGCGGGACGTGTACAGTCCGCAACGCTTCGTATGATCTGCGATCGTGAGGACGAGATCAATGCATTCGTTCCGGAGGAATACTGGACACTGGATGCGCAGCTTCGTTTAGCAGGCGAGAAGAAGTCGATGCTTGCGAAGTACTATGGAACGAAAGATAAAAAAGAAGATATCACCTGTAAAGAGCAGATGGATGCGGTTTTAGCAAGCCTGAAAGGAAAGGACTTCGTCGTTTCCGAAGTGAAGAAATCCACACGTGTGCGTAAGGCACCGGCGGCATTCACGACCAGCACCCTGCAGCAGGAAGCATCGAAGGTATTGAATTTCTCCACGCAGAAGACCATGCGCATCGCGCAGCAACTGTATGAAGGTGTGGATGTCGAGGGTCATGGTACCATTGCGTTGATCACCTACCTGCGTACCGATTCCACCCGTGTATCCGATGAGGCGAAGGCAAATGCCGAGAAGTTCATCGAGAAGCAGTACGGTAAGGATTTCCTCGGTGAGGAAGAGAAGAAGACCGAAAATACAAAGAATATCCAGGATGCGCACGAAGCTATCCGCCCGACGGATATCACGCTTCTGCCGGAGGATATCAAGGACAGCGTTGCGAGAGACCAGTACCGTCTGTACCAGCTGATCTGGAAGCGTTTTACCGCGAGCCGTATGGCGCCTGCGCAGTATGAGACGACGAAGATCCTGGTGGATGCCGGCGAGCGCCGTTTCGTATCCAACGCGTCAAAACTTACATTTGAAGGTTTCCACCTGGTATATACAGAGCCGGATGAAGAAAAGGATGTAGTCCTTTCGAAGAAGATCGAAGAGGGCTGCAAACTCGAGACGGAAGAACTGCTTCCCGCGCAGCACTTTACACAGCCGGCACCGCATTACACGGAGGCATCCCTGGTTAAGGCCATGGAGGAGCAGGGCATCGGACGTCCGTCTACGTATGCTCCGACGATCTCCACCCTTCTGGGACGTCATTATGTGACGAAAGAAGGAAAGAGCCTCTTCGTGACCGAACTGGGCTTTGTCGTAAACCGTGTTATGGTCGAGTCCTTCCCGAGCATCGTGGATGTGACATTTACCGCGAATTTCGAAGATCTTCTGGACTCCGTGGAAGAGGGCGCGATCCCGTGGAAGATCGTTTTGGAGAACTTCTACCCGGATCTGAACGAGGCTGTCATCCAGGCGGAGCAGGAGCAGGCGAAGGTAAAAGTGGCCGATGAAATATCGGATGAGGTCTGCGACCTGTGCGGACGCAACCTGGTCATCAAATACGGACCGCATGGTAAGTTCCTGGCTTGCCCGGGCTTCCCGGAATGCAAGTTCACGAAGCCGTTCCTGCAGAGGACCGGCATTCCTTGCCCCAAGTGCGGAAAAGAGATCGTAGTCCGTATGTCGCGTAAAGGCAGACGGTATTATAACTGTGAAGGCTCACCGGAGTGTGATTACATCTCCTGGAACATGCCGAAAAAAGAAGAAACGGAAGCCGGAGCATGATATATGCTCCGACTTTTTATTTTTCAAAAAATGAGCGTTTTATGGTCGATTCTGCCGAAAAACACGCAAATACTGACCGAGATTCGTGATTTTTGTAAAAATGAGCGAAAAATACAAAACTATACTTGCAATTGTGTGAGAATTGTGTTATACTCATTCATAAGGATTAGAATCTAAATAGATAAGGAGGTTGCAGAATGAGTGTTCAGTTATTAGACAAGACACGAAAGATCAATAAGCTTTTACATAATAATAATTCGGGTAAAGTTGTATTTAACGATATATGTGAAGTGCTCAGCGAGATCCTTCACTCGAATATCCTGGTCATCAGTAAAAAGGGTAAGGTACTCGGCGTAGGCATCAGCCATGAATTCCAGGAAATCGAAGAATTGATCTCTGACCGTGTCGGCGGCTATGTTGACAAAATGTTGAATGAGAGATTGCTTACGGTACTGTCAACAAAAGAGAACGTTAATCTGGAGACACTTGGTTTCGGTGAAGAATACTCGGCAAAGTATGAAGGCATTATAGCTCCGATCGATATCGCAGGTGAAAGACTCGGCACATTGTTTATCTACAAGGCAGGCCATCCGTATGATATCGATGATATCATCCTTAGTGAGTACGGTATGACCGTTGTAGGCCTTGAAATGATGCGTTCGGTAAATGAAGAGAACGCAGAAGAAGGCCGTAAGATCGCAGTCGTAAGATCCGCGATCAGCACGCTCAGCTACTCGGAACTCGAGGCGATCATTCATATTTTCGACGAATTAGACGGAAACGAAGGCATCCTGGTTGCCAGCAAGATCGCAGACCGTGTCGGCATCACCCGTTCGGTGATCGTAAACGCATTGCGTAAGTTTGAGAGCGCAGGCGTTATCGAGTCTCGTTCGTCCGGCATGAAGGGCACCTACATCAAGGTTTTGAACGACTTCGTATTTGTTGAACTGGAAAATGTTCGTAATTCGATGACTGCGTTCCCCGAGAAGTGATTGGAATAGATCATTAGAGAAAATGTTATAGAAAAAGGCTCCCGTTGACCGGGAGCCTTTCTTCGTATGTCGAGATCATTATTTTGTCTTTCTTACCAGAGACAGTTCAACGTAGTCGCCCAGAAGATGCGGCACGTTGATGATGATGCGGATCTCTTCGCCGTTCGAATAGGAGAATGCGTTCGGATAGTCGCTTCCGCCGAAGTCGGCATTCTGTACGAGCGAGTCGTAGAAATCCTCCGGCTCCCCTTCCAGATAGGAGACCACATAAGAATCCTTAAGCGCGGAACTGTCCGTGATCGTGTAATCCTTTACCTCGTAGATGCTTCGCTTCAGCGAGTCTTTCGAGATCCGGCTGCTGAGGCGGATGTTCGTCGAGGTGATGAGGTTCAGATTATCCGTGAAGGCGATATGGACAGGCTCATCGGATCCGGACTGGTACGTTCCCTTATACAGGACAGAGTACTGGCCGCGATATAAGGTCAATGTCTCGTATGTGAGCGTGAGCTTGTCATGTTCCGCGTCCTTAACGTAGTGGTCGACAACGGACTTCATGTGCTTATACAAAGCGTCGTTCGCGAAGTCCTGGGCGGCTACGTCGCCGAGTCCGATGATCTGCGGATAGGTGACTTTGATGTTGTTTTCGGTATACTCGGTATCCTTTGCTTCGAGTTTTACATTTGCCAGATCCGGGCGTCCGGTCTGGCCGGCCTCTACCGTGATGTCGATGACTTCCGGATCCGTCGCAGGAGCCTCGGTCGCGGGCGCTGCGGTCGTTGCAGGTGCCGTAGTCTCATCTGCGGACGGCCGGGTGTCGACCGGGAACTCGGGGCCGTCCACATCATCGATCAGGGTGGCCTGTGTTTCTTTCGGCTTATCGGAATGGCAGCCGCAGAACACGGCACACGCTGCGATGCCGATCAAAGCCGGGATCAAAATTCTTTTTTTCATAATTCCTCCCAAAAAACGCTTGCATTTCCAATATTCCCATGGTAAAATATTAAATTGGCGGCGGTAGCTGCACAAATATCACATATAGGGTGGCGCAGGACGGTGCCTGAGCGGCATTTGCCTGTGCGGGAATGCGTTCGTTGACCTGTTTATCAACAAGTCGATTTTACCACATTTTCCGATGACTTACAAGCACTCGCTGCGAGGAAGGTCCCTGCGGATACTATATGGAAGAAAAACCAAATCAAAGGAGAGAATGACATGAGTGTTATTTCAATGAAGCAGCTTTTGGAAGCAGGTGTTCACTTTGGACATCAGACGAGAAGATGGAACCCTAAGATGGCTCCGTACATCTACACCGAGCGTAACAGCATCTACATCATCGACCTTCAGAAGTCCGTTGTTAAGGTAGACGAGGCTTATAAGGCAGTAGTAGACATCGTAGCAAACGGCGGAACCGTTCTGTTCGTTGGTACGAAGAAGCAGGCTCAGGACGCTATCCAGTCCGAGGCAGAGCGTTGCGGTATGTACTATGTTAACCAGAGATGGCTCGGCGGTATGCTGACCAACTTCAAGACCATCCAGAGCCGTATCGATCGTCTTAAGAAGATCGAAGCTATGAGCGAGGACGGAACCTTCGACGTACTTCCCAAGAAGGAAGTTATCAAGCTGAAGGCTGAGTGGGAGAAGCTGGAGAAGAACCTCGGCGGTATCAAGACCATGAAGAAGCTTCCCGATGCTATTTTCGTTGTAGATCCCAAGAAGGAGCGTATCTGTGTTCAGGAAGCTCACACACTGGGTATCACCCTGATCGGTATCGCTGATACAAACTGTGATCCGGAAGAGCTCGACTACGTTATCCCGGGTAATGACGATGCGATCCGTGCCGTTAAGCTTATCGTTTCCAAGATGGCAGACGCTGTTATCGAGGCTAAGCAGGGTGAGGCAGTTGCTACTGAGGATGAGGTTGCTACAGACGTAGCTGACGTTGAAGAGGCAATGGCTGCAACTGAGGTCGTTACCGACGTTGAGCAGATGACCGAAGCATAATCCAACACCATAGGAGGAATTAGATCATGGCAGCTATTACAGCATCAATGGTAAAAGAGTTAAGAGAAATGACCGGCGCCGGTATGATGGACTGCAAGAAGGCATTGACCGAGACCGACGGTAATATGGAAGCAGCTGTAGACGTTCTCAAGAAGAGCGGCGCAGTTAAGATGGAGAAGAAGGCCAGCAGAATCGCTGCTGAAGGTATCACCAGAGTTGCTTCCGACGCGAATAACGCAGTAGTTGCAGAAGTAAACTCCGAGACAGACTTCGTTGCAAAGAACGCAGTATTCCAGGAGTTTGTACAGGAAGTTGCAGATAAGGCACTGGCTTCCGGCTTAAACGGCGGTAAGAACGGCGAGGATGTTCAGACACTTCTGGACGACGGCCTTCAGGCTGTTATCGCTGAGAAGACCCTGCAGATCGGTGAGAAGCTTTCCTTCCGCAGATTTGAGAAGGTTTCCGGTGACATCGTTACTTCCTACATCCACGCTGGTGGTAAGATCGGTGTTCTCGTTTCCGCAAACGGCGCGAACAACGACGCTTCTAAGGAAGCACTTACCAACATCGCAATGCAGATCGCAGCTATGAGCCCGCAGTATGTTGCCAGAAACGACATCTCTGCTGATGAGGCAGCTAAGCTTAAGGATATCGTTATCGACAGCTCCCTGAACGATCCGTTCACCCTGCCGAAGCCCATCCTTCAGAAGCTCATCGACAAGGCAGTTGCAGATAAGGTATGGAGCGACGCTGATATCGCTATCTACGAAGAGAAGAAGAGCAACATGAACTATCTTCCGAACTTCCTTTCCGAAGAGGCTAAGGCTTCCCTTGCAGCACTGGCTATGGAGAATAAGTCCGAGTATCTTAGCGATAAGATCTTCAGCGGTCTGGTTGACGGCCGTATCTCCAAGCACATGAAGGAGATCTGCCTCCTGGACCAGGCTTACGTTAAGGCTGAGGACGGAAAGCAGAGCGTTGCAAACTATCTTGCAAGCGTTTCCAAGGACATCGTTATCACCAAGTTCGTTCGTTTCGAAGTAGGCGAAGGCATGGAGAAGAAGAACGAGGATTTCGCTGCAGAAGTAGCTGCACAGATGGGCAAATAATCGACTGGTATTACATAAAATCCATAGATAACATGAGGAGAACGACTTCCGTCGTTCTCCTTTTTTGTACTTTTGGCAAATGTAGAGTTAGACCCGTATACGTAAGGCCCCATGTGTTGATTTTACCCCTGAAAATGTATATAATCTAGATACGGGGATTATATTTGAAAAGAATGAATGAATGCATAAAGGGAGACTGTTTCGCAGTCCTTATTTTTGTGCATTTTTTGATTCGACAAATATAACGGGGGGACAGCATGAAACAAATTACAGCACTGGTTGTTGCGCTGGGGATCATTCTCGGCGTTTGTTTTGTGAGCGTGGAGATAAGGGGTGCAGATACAAGCACCGGGCTTATTAGTAAGAAATTTGATCTGGGCGGAAAGGGGACGGCATCCGGATACATCGGAGTTTCCGCCACGGATAAATATGATACAAAAAAAGGATATGGTATAGGGGATACGAGCCTGGCCCGAAACGTGGAAGCTTTGGGGCAGGGCGCTTTAAGTGACGCTATTCATTTCCAGGGTGGTTACGGCAGTCTGCTCGTAGATCTGCCGAAGGGCGTTTATAAGATCACGGTAACGACCGGAAACGTTAATAAAGCCACCATAAATGCAGAGGGTGTGAACCAACTGTTCTTTTTACAGGGGAATAATGCGACCGATTCGTTTACGATACCCGTAACGGACGGCCAACTGAACATATATGCGACTTCCGGTGTGGGCAGCGAGTTTTCGCTCTGTACGGTCGAGATCGAACAGGTATCCACAGGAACGACGACAAAACCTACGATCTGGCTTGCGGGCGATTCGACCGTGGCGACGTATTACAATACATCCGCATCCTCCAAGCGTGGCTGGGGCATGTATTTGAGTAAGTACGTTGACATGGCTTCTTATGATGTCCGGAATATCTCGATCAGCGGCCTTCGCGCGGAAAGCATGAAGAATTCCGCCTTTCCGACCGCGGAATATTACGGTAAAAAAGGCGACATCTTAGTGCTGGCAGTCGGGATCAACGATTATATCGACGAGTACACGAATCATTCGAAAACGGGCGCTCCGATCGATCCTTCGAACTACATTGACCACATGACACAGGTGATCCGCCGCGCGAAAGCAAAGGGAATGACGGTCTACCTGGTGAAGCAGCAGGGAGAGAATGATGATATCTACGGATATCCGCTTCCCGAATATAAATGGTTCGGTAAGGAATTGGATGAGCTCGGCAAACAGGAGCAGGTCGGCGTTCTCGATCTGTTCCGTCCCTGGTTGGAATTCCTTGAGATCAACCGGTATTACGAGCAGATCGATTACTATGCGGAAGGCCTGCATCCGGGCGCGAAGGGCGCGGATATCCTGGCGAAGATGATGGGCGAACTGCTCTTCCCGGATACGACGCCGGCCGATCCGGGGGATCCCGTTTATGATTTCGGCACGACGCCGTCGGCCCTCTACCTCACGGAACCTTCCGGCGAGGCGATCGCGAACCCGCATAAGGGCTTCGTCATGACGGCTTATACGCCCTACATGATCAGCAGTGCATATGAATACGGTATCGGCGGCTCGAAGCAGAATGCAGCCTGGAATGTGGTAACGATCGTTTCCGGCTCGCCGAAATGGAATGAACTCAACCCGAGGCAGGGCTACTACGACTGGACGGTCATTGACCAGATGCTCGAAGCTTGTGCCGCACAAGGGCTGACATACGGAATACGGATCATGCCGTATTCATCTTACTTAGGAGAAGATTACGTTCCGCAGTGGGTCTATGACAAAGGAGCGAAAAAATATACAGCAAAACTCAGGGATGATCCCTCGAAAAATGTAGTATTTCCGAAGTGGGACGACCCGGTCTACCTGCAGGCATGTAAGGATTTTGCCGTGGCGCTGGCCGCGAAATACGACGGGGACCCGAGAGTCGAATTTATCGACATACGGCCTTTCGGCGATTATGGAGAATGGCACAACTCATTTGCCGTAGGTGAATTCATGCCGTCCCTGGAGATCCAGAAAGATATGCTCGACTGCTACGCGGCAGCGTTTAAGAAGACGACCATCGTGCTTCCTTCGAATGCACGCGGCGCGATCTACGAGTATGCGCTTTCGCTGGGTATCACGAAGCGAGACGACGGCCTGATCTCCCTGGGAAATGCAGAATGGAGCCTGGTGCCGACCTACCGCGCGAACATGCCCGTGATCGGAGAGAATTACTGGCCTTACGCGTGGATGCGCGATACCATGCGGGAAGATATCTATTCCCTCGTGGACTGGACGCCGGAGCGTTTCCGTGAAACGATCGAGATCTCCCATCTGTCGATCTTCGCGCTGGATCAGGACAGCAACTGCAGTTATGGTTTTTACAACGAACAGAAGGCGGTCATCGACGAGATGTGTAACCGCCTCGGATATAATTTCACGGTGGTCAATGCAGCCCGCCAGAATAACAAACTGGCAGTGACGATCAAAAATACAGGCCTGGCGCCGGCATATTTTGATATCTATCTGTGCGCGGAGATCACGGATGCAAACGGAAAGAAGACAGCGAACTTCGGAACTCCGATCCGGATCGAAAAGGGTACGTTCACAGACGGAAAGCAGAAAACGTTTCTCTTCGAATACAATGGGACGCTTCCTTCGAACGCGACCATTTGCCTGGCGATGTACGAGGCTTCGAAGTATAAGAGCGTCAGTGCGCTCGTAAGCAGTAAAGACAACCCGACCGTAAGGTTTGACAATAAGAACAACCTGGCGAATAAGCGGTTAAAACTGGTGGCGATCACGTCGCCGCGGGTGACCGCCCATGCCGAGAAAGCATCTGTCACCCCGGGTGAGGCGTTTACGATCACGGCATCCGCAAGCGCAGCCGGCACACTTACTTACCAGTGGCAGTCGCGTAAGGACGCTTCGTCTGCATGGACGAACTCCGGACAGAGCGGTGCGAAGACGGATACGCTTTCGGTGGCTACGCTCGCAGGCCTCCACGGCTGGCAGTTCCGCTGCGTTGTAACGGAGAGAAGCGGCCGCAAGGCTTACTCAAATGTTGTTACCCTGACGGTCGTTCCGAAGATCACGACGCAACCGGCCTATAAGACCGTTGCAGTCGGTGATACACTCAAGTACACGGTCGCTGCGACAGGTAAGGCGAAGCTTACTTACCAGTGGCAGTCTCGTAAGGATCCTTCGTCTGCATGGACGAACTCCGGGCAGAGCGGTGCGAAGACGGCAACGCTCTCGGTAGCGACGATCGCGGGTCTTCATGGCTGGCAGTTCCGTTGTGTGGTTACGGACGGAAATGGTCAGAAAGCTTACTCGAAACCCGTGACGGTATCGCTCGTTCCGAAGATCACGAAGCAGCCGACCGCGTCGAGTGTAAGGGCAGGGACGAAGGTTGTATTATCCGTTGAAGCAACGGGACGGGCGGCGCTTAAGTACCAGTGGCAGTCGCGCAAGAATTCCTCCGCGGAGTGGACGAACTCCGGGCAGAGCGGAGCGAAGAGCGCGAACCTGACGGTAGCCACGCTCGCAGGCCTGAACGGCTGGCAGTTCCGCTGCGTGGTAACGGATGGCAACGGTCAGAAAACCTACTCGAACGTTGTCACATTGTCCGTGAAGTAAGGAATTCACGGAGTAAAAAAGGAAAAAGGGGGAAATAAAATTGAAGAGATTTTATGAGGTGCTCATAGCCCTGGGCATCGTACTGTGCATGTGTTTTGCAAACGGATCCGGTGCAGCTGTCGCTGAGGCAGCGAACGCGGATGGTTCGCAAGGCGGGGGTTACGGAAGTTTTGTCAGTGGTGACCAGGTCATCAAAGACATGATCGAAGAGAGTGGACAGTATTCGCATCCGAGGATCATCATGACCGAGGATAAGTTCAAAAAACTGAGATCCCATATCGGAGACGATTCGGTTACCGGGATCTTACTCGAGAAGCTGAGAGCAGAAGCAGACAGCAAGCTCGGCTCGTCGGTGCTTCCTTATGAGATCACGGATGGCATCCGACTTCTGGAGACTTCCAAACGGATCCAGCGCCGCGTTGCCGCGCTGGCTTTGGCGTACAACATCTTCGGCGATGAAAAGTATGCAAAGCGCGCTTATGAGGAACTTGCAAATGCGGCAAAATACAAGGATTGGAACCCGTACCACTTCCTGGATACCGCTGAAATGGCTACTGCATTTGCGATCGGTTATGACTGGCTGTATAACTGGATGACAGAAGATCAGAGAGCCGTTTTACGAAAAGCCATGATCGAAAAGGGACTGAAGCAGGTCCTGCAGGATTACGAGGATAAGCCCGCTGACCGCAGCCGTACGTATCGCTGGTATCAGGATTTTCCCGGCGACAACTGGAAGCTCGTTTGTACCGGAAGCATGAACATGGCTGCACTGGCGATCGGCGACGAAAAGGACGCGAGAGATGTAGCGGCGAAAGTTCTCACTTATGGTTACAAAGAGGCGTATTCGTTTGTTCGTCGTGCCTACAGCGATAAGGACGGAACCTATACGGAAGGACTCGGTTACTGGGATTATGCCACCTATTATCTGGGCCTGAATTCGTCCTCACTGATCAGTGCAACAGGAACGGACTATGGTCTCGCAGATTTTGGGGGACTTCGCAAATCCGTTGATTTCGTCCGCTATATGAGCTCCAACACTCCGAAATCTTTTAGTTTCGGTGATGACCGTGAGAGCCGCGATACAGGCTGGGCAGTCTTCCTGTGGCTGGGTGAATACTTTGACTCTTACGACATTGCCTCCGTTCGTCTGAAGAAGATCGCAAAAGACGAGTTTAACTATCTGGATGTTTTGTGGATCGACGAGGAGGGCCTGTCCCGCTCGGCAAATGAGATTCCTACGGACTGGGGTGCTGTCGGTTCTTCCAACGCAAGTTTCCGTGACACATGGGATAACAGCGGACTCGTTGCGGCACTTCATACCGGTTTAAATAATTACAAATACCATGGTCATTATGACCTGGGATCCTTCTATATCGAGTCCAACGGCGCTCGCTTTTTCACCGATCTCGGTAATGAAAACTATGAGCTGAAAGACCGTTTGTATTCTTATCGTATCCGTGCGGAGGGCCACAATACGCTTGTGATCAACCCTTCTAAGGAACTGGACCAGAGCGAGGGCGCAGAGTGCCTCATCACCGCTTTCAGCGGGGGCAATGAAGCATTTGCCGTCACCGATCTGACTGATGCATATAAGGAAAGCGGCGCAACCAGCGTAGTACGCGGCCTTAAGATGATCAAGGATAAAAAATGCGTTATCGTTCAGGATGAGATTTCCCTGAAGACTGCAGGTGAGATCTATTGGTTCGCCCATACTGCAGGTCAGATCAGCGTAGCTTCTGACGGCAGAAGCGCGATCGTAACGGTCGGTTCGGAGCGGTTATGGGTAGGCCTTCTCAGTGAGGGTGGCAAATTCTCCGTGATGTCGGCGAAATTGCTTTCTACGTCCCGTCAGGTATCCGGCCAGACGAGCAACAGCGGTTACAGAAAGCTGGCGATCCACCTGACAAACACTAAAAATACGACGATCTCCGTAGCATGCATTCCGTTGAAGAAGGGCGAAACAAAGCCTTCGTGGACTCCTACATTTACCACGATCTCCCAGTGGAAAGCAGCGCCTACGGTAACTGCGAGCGCCGCGAAATCTTCTGTAACTGCAGGCGAGACCTTTAAGATCTCTGCAGAGGCAACCGGATCCGGCACTCTGAAATATCAGTGGCAGTCGCGTAAGAATTCTTCGACTGCATGGGCGAATTCTGCACAGAGCGGCGCGAAGACTTCTACGCTTTCCGTTGCTGCACTTGCAGGCTTGCATGGCTGGCAGTTCCGTTGCGTGGTAACGGATGGAAGCGGTCGCAAAACGTATTCGAATGCCGTGACACTGACGGTCGTTCCGAAGATCACGACACAACCTGTAAATAAGACGGTAACCGTCGGAACTACACTTAAGTACACGATCGCTGCTACCGGCAAGGCGAACCTGAAATATCAGTGGCAGTCGCGTAAGAATTCTTCGTCCGAATGGGCGAATTCCGGACAGAGCGGAGCGAAGACACCGACACTTTCAATCGCTACGATCGCAGGCCTTCAGGGTTGGCAGTTCCGTTGTATGGTCACTGACGGGAACGGTCAGAAGGCTTATTCGAATACCATGACGGTATCGCTCGCGATCCCGAAGATCACGAAGCAGCCGACCACAACGACCGTAAAGGCAGGAACGAAGGTTACATTGTCCGTGGCAGCAACGGGCACAGGTACATTAAAATATCAGTGGCAGTCGCGTAAGAATTCCTCCGCGGAGTGGACGAACTCCGGGCAGAGCGGAGCGAAGACCGCGAACCTTTCGGTAGCCACGCTTGCAGGCCTGAACGGCTGGCAGTTCCGCTGCGTGGTAACGGACGGTAACGGGCAGAGAGTATGCTCGAATATAGTTACACTGTCCGTGAAGTAATACGTTCGCAAAACGGAACAAAAGGAAGTTACATAGTTTTAAAGGGGAAAACAAATGAAGAAAGTTTTGGCATGGATCGTAGTTTTGGGGGTCGTATTGGGCATTTGCAGTGCAAATGTCCGTACGCAGGCAGCAGAAACGCAAAATAGCAGCGCTTCGCGTTTTGAGGTGCCGTACGTTTCGACGTACTACTTCAACCCGAAGCCGACCACAAATGATACGATCACGATTCCGCTGTACATCACTGACTATGCACAGTCGGAGTATATGAAGAATGATACGTCCGTTAAGTTAGACTTGACCTACACGGTCGACGGAGTATCGAAGACGATCAAAGGTGTACCCATCGGAGATTATACATTGACCCTGGGAAAATTAAGCGCAGGGACGCATGTGTTCTCCGTGGAGGTCTGCGACCCGCGGACCGGCCTTAAGTCACACAGATTGTTTAATGACCTTTGGGTCGTAACACCTGCGGAGGCTACGATCACAGCCCAGCAGACCTACTACATGACGACTGCGGATCTTACGAAGTACGGGATCCGCAATGACAACTCAAAAGATGCAAAGGACTTGATCTCCACGAAGGACGGCCTGACGCAGCTGTTCGCAGATAAGCAGGCGGCCGGCTATAAGAAGATCGTTCTCCTTAAGGGAACCTACCGGATCAATGGTGAGCAGGCCCGCAAGACCTGTATCAAGATCCCGTCGCATTTTACGGTCGACATGAACGGTAGTACGTTTAAGATGGAGACCTTCATTTCGACAAACGAAGGATGCATCGTAGTAATGGACGATGTTGTGGACGCGCACCTGATCAACGGTACCTTGGAGGGTAACCGCTTTGAGAGAAAGGCGCGTGGTTACGAGGCCAATGGCATGGGAGAACCGATCAACACGGTTCTGATCACAGGCGGAAAATACAATTCCATCGAGAACCTTACGATCAAGAGCACCGCAGGCCATACGGTCTTCACGACCGGTACATGGGACGGCCCGGGTAAGATCATGGATTCCTTTACCCGGACCTCGATCATCAATGGTAAGGAAGTTGCAGATGCAAATTGCAGCACCAGCTCCATGATCGACCTGACCGCTATGCTGGCGTATGACGCAAACGAGGACTATGTTTACGTAGGACACCCGGGCGGCTACCGCGGCCTGGCGGGTGAATCGCCGGTCATCTACCTGTCCTGGTATGATAAGGACCAGAAGTTCATGGAAACCTTCACGGGCTTCCAGTACAGAAAGGTGCAGATCCCGGCCGGCGCGAAATATGTGCGCGTGACCTTCCTGGGAACTGCTTTCCCGACTACGGACGCGACGAAGACCGTCTATGTTTACACAAAGCATCTCGGCGAATACTACAAGATCTCGAACATCGACTTCGTGGATACCCGTACCTGTGCACTGGCACCGGCATCGGGCGGGAATGTCCTGATCGAGAACTGTACATTTACCCGTTGCGGAGACAGCATCACACCCTGTCCGGTCGATTTCGAAGACGGCTGGGAAGAGATGCAGGACGTTTACTACAGAAACAACGCCGTGCTGGAGAAGGCGGAACATACGACTGCGACCATCGTGGACAACACAGGCTACAACCATGTGTATGAGAACTGCAAGGCACACGATATCGTGATCCGCAGCCGCGTATACGGCGGCGTTATCCGCGATTTCACCAGCGGGGATTCGACGATCCTGTGGGCCCTGGGTACGAAGATGACGAACCTGTACGGCCGTATCCAGAATATCAACGGCGGTTACATCAATTTCTACAATCCATTGACCGCGAAAGAAGTGGCCGTGGATATGAAGGTGAAAAACTGCACGATCGCAAACGGAACGAATACCACGACGTATACGACTTCCGTTATGGATCATGTGGTCTATGAGAACTGTACATTTACCAATTTCTCCGGCGATAACGCGACCTTACGCGGATGTAAAGTCATGCTGGACGGCGATGTAAGAAGCCACCTGCATTTCTATGATTGTACGTTCGTACCGGTCCAGGGAAAGGATAAGGTCTCTTTCGGTTTCAGTAACACGTATTATGTCGACCGCGTGTTTGAAAACTGTAAATTCGCGCCGATGACGACGAATGCATATGGCAAGTCTCTCACGTTCAAAGGCTGTGAATTTGAAGATCTCCATCTGATCGCAAGCGTGGGAGCAGAGGAGAAGATCACGTTTGAGGATTGTGTGATCCGCTCTTCTTCGGAGAAAATGTTAGAGTTCGGTCCGTATGCGTACAGCACGGAATACATCGAAGTTGCATTCAAAAATTGTGACATCACACTTGCAGGTAAGAACCTGGTCTATATGTGGTCGAAGACGACCGAAGGAAGCACCGTGATGTTTGACGGTTGTGTGATCCGCAGGACCGACGGTGTTCTGGTGGATGGCTGGGCAGTGGATGACCGCGCCCGCCTGGATATCGTTCTTCGAAACACGAAGATGGACAGCACCTTAGTTCCGGCTAAGAACATCAACACAAATAACATCAGAGTCATCGTTGCAGATGCCAATGCACCCTATGTGACCATCCGGTCCGGCGGTTTGGGAGATCCGGTCGCCGAGGTAGGCGATATTGCAAAGATCACGGTCGATGTGGTCGGAAACGGAACGATGAAATACCAGTGGCAGTCACGTAAAGATGCTTCGTCTGCATGGTCGAACTCGGGCATGAGCGGAGCGAAGACGTCAGCACTTACGGTAGCAACATCCGCCGGTCTCCACGGCTGGCAGTTCCGCTGCGTGGTAATAGACGGAAATGGTCGGAAGACCTACTCGAGAGTAGTGACCATGACGATGAAGCCGAAGATCACGACACAACCGGTAAATCAGACGGCAGCAGTCACTGACATAGCACAGTTTAAAGTCGAGGCGACTGGAAGAGGAAAACTGAAGTATCAGTGGCAGTCTCGTAAGGATTATTCATCTGCCTGGACGAATTCGGGCCAGAGTGGAGCGAGGACGGACACCCTTTCGGTAGCAACGGTCGGAGGCCTTCACAATTGGCAGTTCCGTTGCATCGTAACGGACATCAACGGCCAGGTCACCTACTCGAACATCGTGTTTGTGCAACTTGTACCGAAGATCACGAAGCAGCCGACCGCGCCGAGTGTGAAAGCGGGGACGAAGCTTGCATTGTCCGTAGAAGCGACCGGCAGGGCGAAGGTCACGTACCAGTGGCAGTCACGCAAGAATTCTACAGCCGAGTGGACGAACTCGGGTCAGAGCGGAGCGAGAACGGCTAACCTTACGGTGGCTACGCTCGCAGGCTTAAACGGCTGGGAGTTCCGCTGTGTGGTCACGGACGGGAACGGCCAGAAAGCATATTCCGACACAGTAGTTTTGTCGGTAAAATGATAAGCAAACGATTTTGAAGATAGGATCGCAAGATCCGCAAAACCGGCCGGGGAGGCTTTCTCCACGGCCGGTTTTCTTGTGCGAAAAAGATTTGAAAAAATTTACAAAAAAGGTCTTGACATATATAGTCAAATCGACTATATTATAAATAGTCAAACAGACTATTAGCAATCGAAAGGAGGACGAGATGTATAAACCGAGTGAAGAGGAACTGGAATATTTGAGAAATTATCGGCCGGGGGATTATGAGCGGCCATCCGTAACCGTGGATAATGTTATCTTCACGCTGTCGGATAAGCATGAACTCTCCATTTTGCTGATCCAGCGACGCGGTTTCCCTTATAAGGGCATGTGGGCCATTCCCGGAGGTTTTGTCGAGATGACGGAGAGTCTTAAGGAGGCAGCCGCACGCGAACTGAAGGAAGAGACCGGTCTGGAGAACATCCCGATGGACCAGCTGGCGACGTTTGGAGATGTCGGAAGAGATCCCCGCATGCGGGTCATTTCCGTGGCTTACATGGCATTCGTCCCGAAGGATTCGCTGAACATTCATGCGGGGGATGATGCCCGCGATGCGGAACTGTTCCGGATCTACCGGAATGAAGAAGGATTAGTCCTCATCGGAACACGACACGTTGTGAAGGAGGACGAACTGGCCTTCGATCATGCAAAGGTGATCGAGACCGCGATCCAGCGGCTGAAGAACCGCATCGATTACACGGAGGATGCATTTCACTTTTTGGAAAATGACCAGTCATTTACCATTTACGAATTAAAGAAGATCTTTGAGACGGTGAAGGGGGAGAACCTGGACGCGGGAAATTTCCGCCGGGATTTCCTGAAGAAATATGTCGACACCGGAAAGGTCGAAGAAACGGGAGACAAGACTTCGGCGAACGGCCGGAGGGCAGCGACTCTGTACCGGAAGGTACGGCAGTAAGAGAAAGGGGAGATTTCTATGAGAAAGCTTTTGATCGTTGTGGACATGCAGAATGATTTTGTGACCGGAGCGCTTCGGAATGAAGATGCGATCGCGATCGTGCCGACCGTTGCAGAGAAGATCCGCGCGGCGAAAGAGGCCGGGACGGAAGTTATCTTTACGCGGGACACACACTTTGAAGACTATATGGAGACCGAAGAAGGAAGAAATCTGCCGGTTTTGCACTGCCTGAAGGGAACCGAAGGCTGGGAGATCATCGACGAGTTGAAGGCATGGACCGAAGACGCGAAGATCATCGATAAGATCACATTCGGTGCCCGTGAGCTGGGAGACTATCTGGCAGAGGAAAATGAAAAAGAGAAGATCGATGAAGTGGAACTGATCGGCATTTGCACCGATATCTGCGTCATCAGCAATGCGCTTCTTACAAAGGCCTTTCTGCCGAACATTCCGATCGGTGTGGATGCAGCGTGCTGCGCAGGTATCACACCGCAGACACATAAGAATGCGCTGGAAGCGATGAAGATGTGCCAGATCCGGGTCACAAATGAGCCGGAGCAGGCCGAAGAGAACTAGGAGCATGAGGAAGAAAGGATGGGTGAGGACCTATGAAACAGATCATTACAAGCTTATTGGAGACCGATCTCTATAAATTCAGCATGGGACAGGCGATCTATCACCAGTTCCCCGGATACACCACGACATGGACGTTTAAATGCCGCAATAAGGACGTGCATTTCACGACCGAGATGGTGGAGGAGATCCGTGATCAGATCCGCCGGTATTGCGAGCTGAAGTTCACCGAGGAGGAGCTGCAGTACTTAAGCAAGATCCGCTGGTTTAAGCAGTCCTACGTGGATTTCCTTCGTCTGTGGCATCCCCGCTTTGAAGATTTTTCGATCACGGCGGACGCAGAGTGCGGTCTTGCGATCGAGACGACCGGCACGTGGCTGAACACCTCCATGTACGAGATCCCGACCCTGGCGATCGTGAACGAAGTATACTTCCGTATGCAGTTCGATTATGATAAACTGATGGAGAGCTTCGCACGCCGCCTGAACGAGAAGATCGGCTGGTTAACGAGCGGCAAATACTACCTGTCCGCGTTCAGCGAATTCGGCCTGAGACGCAGGCTGTCCGCCGAGGCACAGGAACTGGCCGTGAAGACATTGGCCGAAACGCAGTTCCCGACCGGCCGCGATGCGGACGGCAAACCACTCGTCACGAAGTTCGTGGGGACCTCGAACGTTTACCTGGCCATGAAATACAACGTGAAGCCGATGGGCACCATGGCACATGAGTGGATCATGTGCGTGGGCCAGGGTAATCATAAACACAACCCTGCGTACTCCAACTGGTATGCGATGGAGGCCTGGGTGAAGGAATACAGCGTCCTGAACGGAACGGCATTGACCGATGCGATCACGACGGACTGCTTCCTGCGGGACTTCAACCTCACCTATGCGACCCTGTTCTCCGGCGTGCGCCATGACAGCGGCGACCCGTTCGAGTGGGGCGAGAAGATCCTGGAACACTATAAGAAACTGGAGATCGACGGTACGCAGAAGACCTTGCTGTTTTCTGACAGCCTGGATTTTGCAAGAGCGGACGCGCTGTACCGGCACTTCAACGGGCGTGCGAAGGTGGCGTTCGGCATCGGCACCTATCTGGCAAATGATACGGACGAGAAGGCACTGAACATCGTCATGAAGACCACATTCTGCAACGGCATGGATGTCGCGAAGATCTCGGATACGCCCGGAAAAGGAATGTGTAAGAACCCGGCGTATGTCGAGTACCTGCAGCGCAGCATTGACTGGAGAATGAATCACTAAAAGGGGGAATACTTATGAAACTACCGAATTTTGACGCAAAAAAAGAGATCGAAGGGATCGTGGCCTGGATCCGCGAATGGTTCGAGAACAATGGCCCGAAGGCGACAGCCGTGATCGGCCTGTCTGGCGGAAAGGACTCGACCATCGTAGCGAACCTGCTGGTGCGGGCGCTTGGTAAGGAGCGCGTGGTCGGCGTATTGATGCCGAACGGCGTGCAGGCGGACATCGCCGATTCCATCGAAGTGGCGCAGAGCCTGGATATCAAGTATTATGTGGTGAACATCGCGGACGCGGTAAATGGTCTGAAGAATACATTGACCGCTTTGGATGGCTTCGTTCCTACGAAGGACATGGAGATCAACATCCCGCCGCGCATCCGCATGACGACGCTGTATGCGGTGGCGCAGGCGCAGCCCATGGGCGGGCGCGTGGTGAATACGTGCAACCGTTCCGAGGACTACATCGGTTATTCGACGAAGTACGGCGACGCGGCCGGCGACTTCAGCCCGTGCGCGAATTACACCGTGACGGAGATGCGCCTGCTCGGAGCTGAGCTCGGCATCGCAGCACATCTGGTGCAGAAGGCGCCGTCCGACGGCCTGTCCGGCATGACGGACGAAGAGAAGATCGGTTTCACCTACGACACCCTGGACCGTTATATATTGACCGGTGTGTGCGAGGATGAAACTCTTCGTGCGAAGATCGACCGCATGCATGTTCTGAACTTACACAAATTAAAAACGATTCCGACCTATTTACGTGGTGAAAACCCCGAAATATAAGGCGCATAAGCGTTTGAAAGACGGAATCCGTTCCAAAACGATAAACAGCCGATATGCTCGTCATATCGGCTGTTTTTGCATGCTATTATACTCAAAATACATAGACAAGTCCCATTATACGGATTTCTTACAAAATCCTTACTTCCCCAAAAATATTCAAAAAAACAGTTGACAAGTCGGTTGCTTTACGCTAACATATTAAACGTGGAACGATTAAACAAACGTTTAATTGTAAAACAACATATCATATTCGTGTTCAAAGATCGGCCGGGCCCGCGGATCTTTAATACAGACAGGAGAGAAGAATGAAGATAGTTGAGATCAGCCATGTTTCAAGAGTATATAAAGTGGGAGACCACGAGCAAAAGGCGCTAGACGACGTGAGTTTGGAGCTTGAGAGCGGAAAGACTATCGTGATCCTGGGACCGTCAGGCGCAGGCAAATCCACATTGTTGAACCTCCTCGGAGGATTGGATAGTCCGACATCCGGAACGATAAAGATCAAGGGACAGGATATTTCCACCTTGAATGCCGATCAATTGGCAGAATATCGTGCTTCGGGTGTCGGTTTTATTTTTCAGGCATACAATCTGATCCCGACATTGACCGTGCTTGAAAATGTAGCTCTGGTAAAAGAGATAGCGAAAGACCCTTTGTCCAGCCACGATATGCTTCGAGAGGTCGGCCTTGGAGATCATATGTATAAGTTCCCGGTAGAACTGTCCGGCGGCGAACAGCAGCGAGTTTCGATCGCCCGTGCGGTCACTAAGAACCCCGATATCTTGTTGTGTGACGAGCCGACGGGCGCTCTTGATACCGAGACCGGTATCATGGTCCTGAAACTCCTTCAGAGAATGGCGAAGGAGCATGGAAAGACGACGATCATTGTTACACACAACCAGAACATCGCGAAGATGGCAGACGTTGTGGTACATGTGAAGAACGGAAAGATCAAAGAAGTGATAAATAACGATAAGCCTTTGGCGGTCGAAGAAGTGGAGTGGTAAGTATGTTATTTAAGAAACTCATCCGAACCATCGGGCGCTACAAGGCGCAGTTCATCTCCATGATCATCATGGTAGGCCTGGGCGTCGGTATTTTCCTCGGTTTCAACATCGAGTGGAAGACACTGGAAGTGAATGTTGCAAAAGCCTTTGAAGATACTGGCTTTGCGGATTATCGTATCGTGAACGAGCGCGGTTTTTCCGAGGAGGATCTGAAGAAGATCGAGTCGATCGACGGCGTGGACGCTGCATCGCGTTTTCTTTCGGTCAATGTTCCCCGAAAAGATGACGAAGACATCGTCATGCTGACGGTGAGCGAGAATATCTCCGTATCCGGATTTAAGGTCTTGGAGGGCACTCCGTACGACCCCGATGACGCGGAAGGACTGTGGATCTCCGAACGTTATGCAAAACAGAATGGTCTGTCGGTCGGCGATACCTACACGATGGTGTATAAGAGCCTCGAGTTTTCCGGACCGATCCGCGGGCTGGTAAAATCCGGCGAATACATGATATGCCTTGTTGAAAAGGCTCAGTTGATGCCGGATCATGAAAAGAACGGATTTGTCTATGTTTCTCCGGCCTACATGAAGGCGAAGGTCGGCATGACATTCTATCCGCAGATCCACGTGCGTAGCGACCTCCCGAAGGAGACCATGATCGATCGCGTGGAAGCGGCTCTCGGAAAGTCATACATGATCGTGGATAAAGAACTTGTAACCAGTTATGCGGAAGCACATGGCGAGATGACCGAAGGTAAGACCATGGCAGCCTTGCTTCCCGTGATCTTTCTGGCCATCGCCATCCTGACCATGATCACGACGATGCACCGCATCAGCATTTCCGAAAAAACCCAGATCGGAACCCTGAAATCGCTGGGCTTTAAGGATCGCCGGATTTTGCGCCACTATGCTGCCTATGGATTGTTTATCAGTATTTGCGGAACAGTTCTCGGCGTAGTCCTGGGCCTGGGGATCGGATACTTCTTTATTAATCCGAACTCGGTCATGGGTGACTATCTGGATATGGAGCACTGGGAGCTGCATATGCCGCTGTGGAGCATTGCAGTGGTGATCATGATCAATGTGGTCCTGGTTCTGGCTACGCTGTATTCGGTAGCCTCCATGATGAAGGGAACCGCAGCAGAGGCTCTGAAACCATACGCTCCTAAAGCGATGCGCCGCATGTGGATCGAGAAGAAAAAAGTCTGGAAGGATCTTTCATTTGCCACGAAGTGGAACATTCGTGATATCTTGCGTCATAAGTCGCGGTCGTTTATGACTTTGTTTGGTATTATCAGTTGCATGCTGATCCTGATCGCTTCGTTCGGTATCAATGATACGCTGAACAGTTACATCGATGATTTCTTCGAGAATTCGATCTGCTACAAAACGAAGATCGTGCTGGATACGGAGCAGGCCGGTGACGCGGATGTGGCAGCATTGATCGATCGTTATGAAGCTGACTGGACGTCGAGCATGGGCGTTCAGATCGGCGAGAATACTTACGCGATGGAGATCTACGGACTGGAGCATGAGTATTTCCGCTTTGTAAAAGGGCACGGCGAACATATCGACCTGCCGGACGATGGCGTCTTGATCTGCGAACGTATCGCGAAAAAAGAAGGCCTGAAGGTGGGAGATACCTTTACCGTTTCGGTCTACGGTACGTCGGAAAAATATGATCTGAAGGTAGCCGATATCGCGAAATCGATATCGGAGAGCGTCATGATGAGTGACACGTATGCCGGTAAGCTTGGCGTCAATTACCAGATCACGGAACTATTTACGAATGAGACCGAGATCGAAGAGAGCCCGATCATTTCATCGACCCAGACGAAGCAGGCGCTCCTCGATACGTTCAAAAGTTTCACGGAGCTTATGAATGTGATGATCGTCATGCTGGTATTTATTTCGGTCCTGTTGGGAATCGTCGTTTTGTATAACCTCGGCATTATGAGTTATGCGGAACGCTACCGTGAACTGGCTACACTGAAAGTCGTCGGTTTCAAAGACCGTCATATCAGCCGCATCCTGATCGACCAGAACCTGTGGATGACCATTCTGGGCGTTCTGGTGGGAATACCGGCAGGGATCGGCGTTCTGAAGATCCTGCTCGTAATGCTGGCATCGGATTACGAATTGACGTTGACGATCAAATGGCTGACCTATCTGATCGCGACCGCGCTTACCTTCGGCGTATCGTTCATCGTCGGTGTAATGGTGAGTCGGAAAAATAAGGACATTGACATGGTCGAAGCGCTGAAAGTTGCTGAATAAAATTCATACATGCCCCTTGTGTTCATCTTGTAAAACACAGGGGGTTATGTTATAATCAAATGCAGAGTATGCCCCGCGGATACCGTGGGATAATATCGTAATTTGTGATTAAGTGAAGTGAGGTATATTATGGCAAGACCTTCAGGAAGAGGCAGTAGTTTTAGCGGCGGCGGCAGTGCCGGCGGACGCAGAGGCAGCGGTCTCGGAGGCGGACGCGTAGGACGCGGAAGCTCCGGTTCCCATAGCAGCGGAAGCAGCAGTCACAGCAGTGGCAGTCACCACAGCAGTAGCGGCAGTTCTTACGGTGGTGGCGGTTCTTATGGTGGCGGCGGACGACGGCCCATGTCACGTGCGACGAAAGCCGGCGGTGGCGGCGGCCTGCTCGCGATCCTTGCGATCGTTTTCTTCATGTTCATGAGTGGAGGAGATGATAACGGCGGTGATGGCGGCCTTACCGGTCTGATCGGCGGAGGCGGTTCCTCCGGCGGCGGTGGCAGCAGTGTTGTCAGCGGACAGACCACAAACTCTACGAGCATAGACACGAACGTAGCCAGCGGTTCCCGTAATAAGCGCACCGTGATCAAAGGCAACGGCGACGACGTTGTAACGTTGATGGTATATATCTGCGGTACCGACCTGGAGTCCGAAGCCGGCATGGCATCGAACGACATCCAGGAGATGTTGAAAGCAAATACCTCGGATAAGGTAAATATCATCATCTGCACCGGCGGTGCGAAGAAGTGGCAGATCCAGGGCATCAGCAATTCCGTGCACCAGTTCTATAAAGTTGACGGCAGCTCGCATAAACTGGTCCGTTTGGTGGATGATCGCGGAAGCAAGCCCATGACCGATCCTGCGACATTGACCGATTTCATCAAGTATTGTGCGCAGAACTATCCGGCAAACCGTAACGAACTGATCCTTTGGGATCACGGCGGCGGCTCCGTAACCGGTTTCGGCTATGATGAGAAGAACGGCAACGGCGACTCCATGACGCTGGCTGGTATCAATACAGCATTGAAGAACGCGGGTGTGACTTTCGATTTCATCGGTTTCGACGCCTGCCTGATGGCTACGGCAGAGACCGCGCTCATGTTGGATAACTACGCAGATTACCTGATCGCGTCCGAAGAGACCGAGCCCGGTATCGGCTGGTACTACACCAACTGGTTGACGAAACTTTCGTCTAACACTTCCATGCCCACGACTGAGATCGGTAAGAACATCATCGACGATTTCGTATCGGCATGTGACCGCGAGTGCAACGGACAGAAGACGACCCTGTCCATCACGGACCTGGCGGAGTTCTCCAACACGGTTCCGTCGAAGCTTTCCGCATTCGCCCGCAGCGTCAGTGATCTGCTGAATAAAGAAGAGTATGAGAAGGTATCCGATGCCCGTGCGAAAGCGCGTGAGTTCGCTACCAGCTCGAAGATCGACCAGGTCGACCTTGTGAACCTGGCAAATAACATCGGAACTTCCGAGGCACAGGCTCTCAGTTCTGCGATCCAGAGCGCTGTTAAGTACAACAAGACTTCCTCCAACATGAGGAATGCGTACGGCATCTCGATCTATTTCCCGTATAAGAAGGCTAAACAGGTCGATGCAGCGTGCCGCACATACAATCAGATCGGCATGGATGCCGAGTACACAAAGTGTATCAAGCAGTTTGCAAGTCTTGAGACGAGTGGTGTCATTTCGTCCGGCGGTTCGGGTTCTATTTTGGACTCGCTTTTCGGCGGCGATGAGGAGTCCTCTTCGAGTGACTCCGGCGCGATCGAAGACCTGCTGGGAATGTTCTTCCGCAGCGGCGGTTCCGAGGGTAATAAGGTCCGCGGTCTGGATGCGAGCAACATCGAGTTCCTTAAGGACAGCGGCATGACTACGTCGCAGATCAGTTCATACATTGCCCAGCACCACTTCGATACGAAGTATCTGAACTGGATCGAAGAGGATGGAAACTATCTCATCGACATGCCTGAAAAGCAGTGGGATATGATCCACCTGGCGGATAAGAATGTTCTTCTCGACGATGGTGAAGGATATATCGACCTGGGCTATGATAACCTGTTCGACTGGGATGAGAAGGACCGTTTTGTCGCTAACACCGAGGTACGTTGGGTAGCCCTGAATAATCAGGTCGTTCCTTATTACCACACCGAGACATTGAAGGATGGTGATACGACCATAGCGGACTATGGTTATATTCCTGCGCTCCTTTCCAACAGTACCGTAAAGGAAGAGCGTGTTCAGCTTCTCGTGGAGTTCCCGAATGGAACGGCTCCGGGACGCGTAGTCGGCGTTTTGCGTGACTATCAGGATGGAGAGACCGAGACCGTCGCGAAGAGTGCGGAATCTCTTACTGAGGGAGACCGCTTGGATTTCGTATGCGACTACTATTCCTACGAGGGCGTATATCAGGACAGTTACATGTTCGGAGATCCGATGACTGTGACCGATCCGGCTAACATGAAGGTGACCGACTGGAGGATCACGAACGCGAACGTTAAGATCACGTATATATTCACCGATATGTATCAGCAGGAGTACTGGACACCTGCGATCATGAAAAAATCATAATTTAACAGTAAGGGGGCTTACTATGGAACGAAAAGGGAATTCTGATGAGATAACCAGAAGATATTTTGATTCGATCCTGTTGGAGACCCGGTATATGGACGCGGATCTTCCTTCCACGAAGCGCACGCTTTGGGGCTGGGAGATCCGGACTCCGATCATGACAGCTGCGCTGTCGCACCTTCACGATATCTGTGAAGATGCGATGGCGCAGTATGCTATCGGGGCCAGAGATGCCGGGACGATCCACTGGTACGGTATGGGTAGCGATGAAGAACTCGAGCACATCATCGCGACCGGGGCGAAAACGATAAAGATCATCAAGCCGCACGCGGATGATGCAGAAGTTTTCCGCAGGATCGAGCATGCGAAGAAGGCCGGAGCGTTTGCGGTCGGGATGGACATTGACCACAGTTTCTCCGGACATGGTACCTATGATCATGTGCTCGGTTTTGATATGAAGCCGAAGAGCACGGAGCAGCTGGCTGCATTTATTCAGGCCGCGGCACCGCTTCCGTTCATCGTGAAGGGCGTGCTGAGCGTGGCCGATGCGGTGAAGGTGCAGAAGGCGGGAGCCGCCGGCATCGTTTTGTCGCACCATCACAACATGATGGAGTACTCCGTGCCGCCGCTCATGGCATTGCCCACGATCCGCGAGGCGGTGGGACCGGACTTCCCGATCATCGTCGACTGCGGCATCGTAAGCGGCATGGACGCGTATAAGGCACTGGCGCTCGGCGCGGACGGAGTTTCGGTCGGACGCGAGCTCATGAAGCCGTTGAAAAACGGCGGACAGGCGGTCGCTGACCGGATCCGGGAGATGACGGCCGAACTGGCTTCCGTGATGGCACGGACGGGCGTGAAGGATCTTGCATCCTTCGATCCGACAGTCCTGCACTTTTGGAACACTTGATCTGATCAAAGAGAGGGCGCTCAAACCGATCCGAATATGCACAGATCGCGTTTAGAGGGCCATACAGGGGGTTTTATGCGATTAGGTATCAGTTATGCACTCAGTTATGAAAATGCGGAAAAATGGGCGGATCTGCACAGCAAATGCGGTTGCCGCACCGTAGTCTTTCCGCTGGATTGCCGTTCCGATGAAAAAACGATCGAAGCGTATGCAAAAGCGGCGCGCGAGGCGGACCTGACCATCGCCGAAGTCGGCGTTTGGCGCAACATGCTTTCGTCCGACCCGAAGGTGCGTCAGGAAGTCTTTGACTACACCGTCGGCCAGATCCGCATGGCGGACGCCATCGCAGCACGTTGCGTGGTCAATGTTGCCGGCGCTCCGCACGGAGATCGCTGGGACGGCGGCTATCGGAAGAATTTCACCGAGGAAGCCAGAAAACAGACCGTCGAGACCATTCAAAAGATCATCGACACCGCGAAGCCGAAGAAGACGAAGTTCTCCATCGAGCCTATGCCGTGGATGATCCCGACCGGACCGGAGGACTACCTCCGCCTGATCGAAGAGGTCGACCGCGAAGGATTCGGCGTCCACCTCGACATCGTCAACATGATCAACTGTCCCGAGCGGTACTTCTTCTCGGATGAGTTTTTGGAGCACACGTTCAAACTCCTTCACGGACGCATCTTAAGCTGCCACATGAAGGACACCCTGCTTCTGCCGGATTACACCTTCCAGCTGCGTGAATGCGCGCCCGGCCAGGGAACGCTGAACCTGGAACTCTACGCGAAACTGGCGACGCAGGAAGACCCGGACATGCCCATGATCATCGAGCATCTGCACACGGCAGAAGAGTACTACGAAAGTCTGGCTTATGTGCAGAAACGCTTAGGCATTCAATAGTGAATTGATAAAGCATCAAAGTCCCCGGGAAAAACGAGAGATCGTTTTTTCCGGGGACTTTGGTTTGGTTATATGTTTGGACGTTCATGGCTCAGAAAGCGAACAATGTCGGCCGGCAGTTGGTTTTTGTTCGCCGTCGAAAGGTCGCTATGGCCCTTGGGAACTGGAAAAAGCGAACAAACAGGTCTGAAATCAAGATTTTGTTCGCCGCTACATGGTCGATATGGCTCTTGGGAACTGAAAAAAGCGAACAAACAGGTCTGAAATCAAGTTTTTGTTCGCCGCCGAGAGGTCGCTATGGCCCTTGGAAACTGGAAAAAGCGAACAAACAGGTCTGAAATCAAGTTTTTGTTCGCCGCCACGCGCCAGTTATAGTCCTGGAAGGCATAAAAAAGCGAACAAAGTCGGTCATAATCCGACGTTTGTTCGCCATGTATGATTTCTCGATAGCTTCAGTTTTGGTAATAGCAAGCGTACATCGCAGGAAGCTACGCTTTCGATGCATTTTTCTCCTCCGCCGGGTCATCCTGGCCCTCAGATTCATTTGCTTCTATCTGCGCGATCCGCTTGAGGATCGGCTTGCGCATCAGGATGGTGAAGATGAAACTCAGCACGAGTCCCAGCACCATGGAGAGCAGGAATACGACGAAGCCCGGACCGACGTAGGCCACGCAGGTCAGGAAACTGGGAAATGCAAACGAGTTGCAGTGCGCCTGAACCATGCCGACGATCGCGCCTCCGATGCTTCCGGCCGTGCATGCAGCCAGCATCGGCAGAACGAGCGGGATATTCACGCCGTATAGACAGGACTCGGTGACACCGAGCACCGCCGTGACGCCCGCATTGACCGCGCTCTGACGCTTCTTTTTATTCTTATACAGGGTCGCTACGGCAAATGCTGCGCCGGCCTGGGCGTACACCGCCGCGCCGACGAGCGGCATGATCGTGTCATAACCGTCGCGGGTAATGTTTGCAATACTGATCGGAACCACGCTCCAATGCGCGCCGACCACGACCATGGGCTGCATCACGAAGCCCATAAAAGCGCCGGCCGCCACAGGACTGCGGTCGTACAGCCATCCGAAGGCTCCCGTCATCGCGTCGCCGATCAGCGTTCCGAGCGGACCGAAGACCAGGAAGGTCGCCGGCAGAAGCACCAGACAGCACAGGATGGGCTTCATAAACCCGTGGATCGATTTCGGCAGATATTTATCGCAAGGCTTCTCCAGAACCGGCAGGAGAGCGATCGAAAGCAGGATCGGTATGACGGAACTGTGGTAGACCGCGGGAAGCGCCGGGATGCCGAAAAACGTGATCTCGGTCTTCGCCTCATACGCCGCCACGAGATCCGGATAGAGCATCGCCGCCGGGATCAGCATGGAAATGAACGGATCCGCCTTCCATTTCTTGGAAGCGCTGACCGCCAGGAAGAACGGCAGAAAGAAAAACAGACCGTCCGAGCAGGCGTACAGGAAACGATAGACACCGGAGGTATCGGCGAGGATGCCGGTGTTATTCAAGAGGATCATGGTCCCCTTCAGGATACCGGCGGCCATGACGACATTGATGATCGGCATGAAGACACCGGAGATCTGGTCAATGATAAAACGGGCGAAATTCGGTTTCGCCGATGTTTGCGAGGCGCTCATAAGCTCCTCCTTTCAAAATAGGGAAGGACGGCACCAGCCGTAACCTGAAATATCTACCAAATGATAGCACAAAAGAGAAGGAACGACAAGGGGGATAATGCAAGAGGAGAGAAATGAACAAAAAGAAGAAAAAATAAAAAAACTTCTTGACAGGCGTTGCCGGACGTGGTATTATACTCGGGTGTGAGCCAAAAAGCTTGCCGTAAGCCGAAGACAGCAGGTGCTGTAAAGCGTAAGGATAAAACGCCTGCCGAGGATGTCATATTAGATTTATTCTATTACTATGATATTTCACCTCATGTCCGACGGCATGAGGTTTTTTTCGGCCATACGATCACCAAAAGGAGGTATAGTCATGGCAAAGGTTGAGTTAAAGCAGCCGATCGTTGAGGAGATCAAAGGTCTTCTGGACGGTGCAGCATCTCTGGTGCTTGTAGACTACCGTGGTTTGACAGTTGAGCAGGACACAAAGCTCCGTAAGACTCTACGTGACAACAACGTTTCTTATAAGGTTTATAAGAACACGCTCGTTAAGTTCGCAGTAGCAGGAACCGAGTTCGAACAGCTGGCAAAGCATCTGGAAGGACCTACCGCAGTTGCTGTAAGCAAGGATGACGCGACCGCTCCTGCAAAGTTTTTAGTAGAGTTCGCAAAGACAGCTCCCGCTCTTGAGTTAAAGGGTGGTATCGTAGAAGGTGCTTACTATGATGTTAAGGGCCTGACCGCTGTTGCTGCAGTTCCTTCGAAGAACGAACTTCTCGGAAAACTGTTGGGAAGCATCCAGTCACCTATTTCCAATTTCGCCCGCGTTCTCAAGCAGATCGCTGAGAAGGACGAAGCAGTCGCATAATAGTTTCGCGACAACATTACAATTATCAATTAATTAAATTATGATGGAGGATTAATCATGGCAAAGTTAACAACTGCTGAGTTTATCGAGGCAATTAAAGAGTTATCTGTATTGGAACTGAATGAGTTAGTAAAGGCTTGCGAAGAGGAGTTCGGTGTTTCTGCAGCTGCAGGTGTAGTTGTAGCAGCAGCTGGCCCCGCTGCAGCAGCTGAGGAAGAGAAGACTGAGTTCGACGTTGAGCTCACTGAGGTTGGCGCTGAGAAGGTTAAGGTTATCAAGGTCGTTCGTGAGATCACCGGTCTGGGCCTCAAGGAAGCTAAGGATCTTGTAGAAGCAGCTCCGAAGGTACTGAAGGAAGGCGCTTCTAAGGCTGAGGCTGAAGAGATCAAGAAGAAGGTTGAAGAAGTCGGCGCTAAGGTTACTCTTAAGTAATCATTCGATTAACGATACCATATATATGGGACGTGTTCCATTCGGAACGCGTCCCATTTTTTTATGCGATAAATCCTTGATTTTTTCCGACACTTGCGATATGATGTAACGTATTATGAAAGATATGCGGGATCATCCCCCCGCAGAAAGAATACATTCATTGTCAGGAGGACAGATCATGGATTACGCAGCAGAATCGCTGAAGATGCATTACCAGCTGAAGGGAAAGATCGAGGTCACAGCCAGAGCGGCCGTGGATTCAAAGGAGGCGCTCAGCCTCGCATATACACCGGGTGTAGCCCAGCCGTGCCTGGAGATCCGTGACGACATCAATAAAAGTTATGAATTGACCAGACGTTGGAATACCGTAGCCGTGGTCACCGACGGAACCGCAGTTCTGGGTCTCGGCGATATCGGCCCGGAAGCCGGCATGCCGGTCATGGAGGGAAAATGCGTTCTGTTTAAGGCTTTTGGCGATGTTGACGCATTCCCGCTTTGCATCCGTTCAAAGAACGTCGACGATATCGTGAATACGGTAGCCCTGCTTGCAGGAAGCTTCGGCGGCGTAAATCTGGAGGATATCTCAGCTCCGAGATGCTTTGAGATCGAGAAGAAGTTGAAAGAGCGTTGTGACATCCCGATCTTCCACGATGACCAGCACGGAACGGCCGTAATTACATTGGCCGGCCTGATCAATGCACTTAAGGTCGTCGGCAAGAAGATCGAGGACATCAAGATCGTTACATCCGGAGCAGGAGCTGCCGGTATCGCGATCATCAAGCTGCTTATGTCCATGGGACTTAAGAACGTCATCATGACGGACCGTCAGGGCGCCATCTATGAGGGACGTGAAGGTCTGAACGATATTAAGAAGGAAATGGCCGCCATCACCAATTTCAACAAAGAGAAAGGTAAACTGGCCGATGTTATTAAGGGTGCAGACGTGTTTATCGGAGTTTCCGCTCCCGGAACTCTGACCGGCGACATGATCCGCACTATGGCAAAAGATCCTATCATTTTCGCATGCGCGAACCCGACTCCGGAGATCTTCCCCGAAGAGGCGATCGCGGCAGGCGCCGCTGTTGTATCCACCGGCCGTTCGGACTACCCGAACCAGGTGAACAACGTTCTTTGCTTCCCCGGCATCTTCCGTGGTGCTTTGGATGTCAGAGCGTCCGACATCAACGATGAGATGAAGATCGCCGCAGCATACGCGCTGGCCGGCCTGGTAAGCGACGAGGAGTTGAGCCCCTCGTACATCCTGCCTGCCGCCTTCGATCCCCGCGTAAAAGACGCAGTGGCTGCTGCAGCACGCGCCGCAGCGATCAAGAGCGGCGTGGCTCGTTGCGAGTACAAAGGCTGATACGATTGAAACAATATATCCGGGAGTGTCACTTAGGGACACCCCCGGTTTTTTTATCCGCGTAACAACGACATAGAAGTGAGCGGTGCTTTCAGTGTCGTAATCGAGAAGATGGATTTCGAAGGATTACGACATATGCATGGTAGATGCTGTCGGTGTCGTAAACTGGAAGCGTGACTCCAGGTGATTACGACATGGAGATTATAAGCGCTTTCAGTGTCGTAATTAAGAATCTGAATTTCATCGAATTACGACACATGTATGGTATGGTTTGGCTAATGTCGTAATTGAAATTATGGATGTCAGAAAAACACGACATGTGGTGAGATAACCAAGTATATGTCGTAAAAACCGACAGGAGAGTACTCCGCGGATGGAGTTTCATCACCACTCCATGTGTTGCCAAGATATGCGAGTTTTGATATAATTTTATAAGATGTTTTTAAACGGTAAATGACGAGAAAGGAACGGAAAATGAGAGCACATGAATACGAGATTCAAACGGAACGTTTACTCCTTCGTCCTATGACGGTGGAAGATGCAGACGCTGTCTGGAAGTGGGTCAGCGATGAGCGCGTGGCCAGATATATGGTCTATCCGACCTACACAGATAAAGAGAAATTGCTCGAGTGGCTTCGCTCCATTGAGGTTTTCAACGGAGAGTACCACTTTGGATTTGTGCGCTTATCCGATGGAGAACTGATCGGAAGCGGAAGCATTGGCCCGGGTAAAAAGGAAGGCTATTGGGGCTTCGGCTATAACCTGCGACATGATTGCTGGGGTCAGGGCTATGCAACAGAAGCGGCGAAGGCTATGATCGAGTTTGCAAAAACCACGTTCGGTATCACGCATTTCAGCTGCAGCCATGTGGAACCCAACACTGCATCCGGCCATGTGATCGAGAAGTGCGGCCTGCATTTCGTCGGATACGGTGAATTTGAAAAACTGGACGGCAGCTGCAAGAACCGTGCCAAGTTATTCGAAGGCATCTTATAAGAATGATAGAGGAGAATATATGAGAGCATTGGTTATCAACTGTAGCCCGGTCAGGACAGGAGCTACTGCAGAGATCGGCCGGATCGTTTCGGAGGAATTGGCCGGCAGATATGAGGTTAAGTTCGTTTGTATCGATGACTATGTATTTTCCTTTTGCAAGGGATGCAGAAGCTGTCATGTGACTGCCGAGTGCGTTCAGCAGGACGACGTGGACATCCTGATGAAAGAGTTTGAACTGGCCGATGTGATCGTATGCGTATCACCTTCCTACTGGGCGGACGTCCCGGGGCAGTTTAAGGCGTTCATTGACCGCTGCACACCCTGGTGCAATACACACGAACCGCATAAGACGATCCCGTCCGGGAAGAGAGGCTACGCCATCGCCCTTCGCACCGGTCCCAATATCGCCGAGTGCAACAGGATCATCGGGACCATCGAACATTTCTACGGACATCTGGAAGTGGAATGCTGCGGCGGGCTGGGGCTCACATCCGTTGAATACAAGGAAAATGTTGAACCGAGAACGCAGGAGATAAAAGAATTCTGCGCGAAAATTTGAGATTTTCTGATCCAAAGGAGGTAAACGACGGATGAAATTAGATGAAAAATGGATACGGGCGCATCTTCCGGAAGACGTCCGGGATGAAGACTTAGATCATTTTTCGGGCCTGTATCTGGATGGACTGAAAGTGATGTCCTACGGAGAACGCGGGGAACCGGATCATGTCGTTTATGAAGCAAAAGACGAGGAAGACTTGAGATGGTGGCAGTTGGAAACGATCTGTCATTTTGTCGGAAAGGTCGATAAAACCAAGATCTGGCGCTGGTACAGGGATCACGCGGAAAACGGCAACTGGCTCTATATCGAGCGCAGGCATTACGACTACAATGCGATCGATGATCCGAGACTTCCTGGCTTTGAGAGTTTTTTGCGGAATATGAAGTATGGGTTCCCGCAGGAAGTATGGGAAAATCGAGTACAGAGATATGTCAAACTGATGAATGTCTGGTTTGTTATCCCGCATTGGGATTATGACCGGGAAAATCTATGCTTCATCGAGATCAGCGATTCCAGGTCACACGATGACCACAAGAATATCGCTGAAGAACCCAGGCCGGGCTCGATCATAAGGATCGAAGATTGAAAACTTCCGATCTAGCATATGGAGAATGAGATGAAAAACGTGTTATTTGTCGGTTTTAAAGGAAAAAATAATACGTCAGGAGTGTTGGCGGAGCGGTTATCGCCCCAACACTTGCTCCTTACCAATTCATTTGCCGGACTTCGCAGAGACATTGCTTCCATCCGAGGTGCATATGACTGCGTAGTGATGTTTGGCGTGGATAAAACGCTTTCATCTTCTGTGAGGATAGAAAAGATCGCGTCATTAAACGGGACAGAGAGGGCGTCGGCTTTAGACCTTCAGAGGTTAAAAGAAGCATTGGCTGATGCAGGAGTGCCGGCGGAGATATCGGACAGCCCTACAGCATATCTGTGTAACGAGGCATATTGGCATATGTTGGACCGGTTTTCGGGAAGAGCGGTATTTATTCATGTTCCGACATTAAAGCACGTGGATGAACGCTTTATCGAAAAAATGACATGTTTGAACCCGTAATAATTCCTTGGGAGATGTGCGATGAAAATACGAGAATATATCGAAGATAAAGACTTCCCGATCTTGAAGGATTGGATCACGGATGAAAGGACGCACGCGATGTGGTGCGCGAACAGGACAGCGTTCCCTCTTCAGAAAGAGTCCTTCCGTCAACTGCTGGATGATATCGCTGAAAGATGCGGAGACAGGGCGTTTGTTGCTACGGATGAGGACGGAAAGCTCGAAGGCTTCTTCTGCTATTCCATCAACAAGGATACAGGAGAAGGCATGCTGAAATTCGTGATGGTGGACCCTGCCCGCCGCGGAAAAGGTCTGGGAAGGGAAATGATCCGGCATGCCGTGCAGTATGCTTTTGACGAGACCGGCGCATCTGCGGTCCAGTTGATGGTCTTTTCGGCAAATGAACGAGCCGGAAAATGCTATAAAAGCGTCGGCTTTACAGAAAGACAAAGACAGGAAAAAGCATTTTCCCATAATGGAGAGGAGTGGGATCGGATCAATATGGTCGTGAAGAAAACAGAGGGGAATATGTATGGCTTGTGATACTACGGATTCAAATGAAAAGCGTGTAAGTGAAAGAGACGATGGCCTGAAGATCTACCTTGAAAATGGTGAGATCAAAATTCAGGGGACCATTGATCTGGGCTACATAGGCACATTTAAGGACACGCAGATCGAGATCACAGACACTTTGGAAGAGATTAGAGAATGGGACATAATAGAGGAATATTATAATCCGAATTGCTCGGACGAAGAACTTATCGATTACCTGAATGTGTACTTCAATACGTTTATCCAAAATATCAAAAAGAACCTGGATAATATCAATGGTGAGTTTTTACTACAGGTTTTTACAGATATGGATAACTGCGAATTGAACTTCATGGTGATCGATGGCTTGTTTGATGAAACGAAGCTGCTGTATGGAAACGAGGAGGATATCGCCGAGATCTATAATCCGGTAAGGCAAGGGCTTCACAGTCTTTCTCCGTACCTTGAGACACCCAATGACGGCAGCATTCCCAAAGGCCACATAGAGAGCGTTCTCAGGTCCTTCTTCCCGATGTTTAACTTTGATCATTTTATTGCAAACATTGTCCCCGAATATGTCAGCCTGGATGACGGAGAGATCTCTTTCCAATGTTCGGATAACTTTGACTGCGCGATCCTGTGCGGCGCCTATGCGGTCATAGATGAAGAACTGGCCTTCTCTGACTGGCATAATTTCTAAAGCAGTGGATGTTGACAGTTTCATAACCCGGATGGCGGATTTGATATATCATGGAAGGGGTATACGGACTAGTACCAGTACATGCAGGTTTAAGAAGGAGGAGTGAACAACGATGAATGATTTTACAGTTAGAGAGTGTTATGAACCGGAAGTGGTAAAAACTCTTTTTTTGGAGTATTCGCAGATAAAAGGCGCGGAGAGTTGCTTCGTTTCTTTTGACAAGGAACTGAATGATCTGACCGGCTTTTATTCCGGTGGAGCTATAATGGTTGGATATGAAGGTTACAAACCTGTTGCCTGTGTTGCCATAAGAAAAATAGATGACACCACCTGTGAAGGAAAACGTCTGTTTATCAAACCGGAATACAGAGGAAAAGGATATGCCAGAATAATGCTTAAAGCAATGACGGATAAAGCTTCCGAGATTGGATTTAAAGAGGTGGTATTTACCACAAAACCGGAAGTTATGAGCGTTGGATATGGCTTGTATAAGCGGATGGGCTTTGAGGAATTATCAGAAGAAAACGGAATAGTCTCTATGAGAATAGAGCTATGAGGGAACATAACGCTATATCTATACGAGGGATATAAATGATCTATGCTTTTGAGATGGACTATAAGTGTCCGTCAAATGAACGATCGTTCTAAAAACAAAACAGCATTATACATTTGAACTCATTAGCAAGAAAGGTATGATTATGGATGACATTGAGTTTGTAAGATGTTCAGGAACGAACGAAGACTTCATCGAGAACTGCCGGTTATTAGACATTGACCTGGACAGACGGGTAGGCAGAGTTATCAAACGAGATAAATACACACAGTATAATCAGCTGGACCAGATAAAAGAGGCAGTAGTTGTATATGTGGGCGGAAAGGCCGCCGGCGCCGGCGCGATCAGAGAGTATCAGTACGGTGATATCGACAACGCAACCGAGCTGAAAAGAGTATTTGTCAGAGAAGAATTCCAAGGCAAAGGATTAGGGACTAAGCTGGTCCTGGAACTGATCGAATGGGCGAAAGAACTGGGATATAAGAAGATGATCCTTGAAACCGGAGAGTTGCTGCAAGAATCGTGCCACGTATACCGTAAAGTAGGATTCAACAAAATGGAGAATTACGGTCCGTATGCTTCCATGCCGGAATCCTTGTGCATGATGAAGGAACTGTGATCGATCGGAAGGACTAAATGAAGAATAGATTAATCATATTAGAGGGAATCCCCGGAACGGGCAAATCGACGAACTCCTTTAAACTATATGAACAGCTTATCTTCAATGGGAAGAAGGCGGACTGGATCCATGAGGTTTCGCAGCCGCATCCGGTCTTGTTTTTCACGGAAAGTTGTATGACAAAAGAAGAGTACCGGAACTTCAAAGCAAAATATCCGGAGGTCGCAGAACTCTTGGATGAGGTGGCAGAGTTTCGGGAGACGACCGTGGGGATCGATCAGGACGCTGTCAGCAGAAGATGGAAAGACGCCGGGGAGCAGGCATGGTATCAGGAACTCTTGCAATATGATGCCTTTCCGACCGAACTGGATCGTTATGAACTTCAGGCCCTGGAAAAATGGGAAGCATTCGCTAAGAAAGCCGCGGAAGAGGAAGACACGATCTTCATTTTGGACAGCAGTTTGTTTCAGTATCAAATCTTCACCTATTTACTGAAGGCCGCGCCTTATGATAGGCTCGAGGCCTTCGTTCGGAAGATAGCAGAGTGCATAAAACCGCTGGCTCCTTTGCTCATTTATTTGTATCGCGAGCATACCGAGGACTCCATCGCATATATGAGGGAGCAGCGTGGAGAGCAGGATTTGGTGTCCACGTGGGAGCGGGATCAAGGCGAACCGTATTACCAAAACAAGCAAAAGGATGTCACTGCTTTTTATGATTTCCTAAAGGATTATGCGGCGGATGCGGAAGCACTGTTTGAGGTCCTGCAGTTTGACAAACGAAAGATCGAGATTTCCCAAAACGACTGGAAAGCCTACGAGGACGAAATGTTGGGACTCCTTGAGATCTCGCGTGTAGAAATCCCGGCTTATAAGGCACCAAACGGAACTTTTGTAAATGCGGACCTGGGGATATCGTTCACGATCCGGGACAATGTGCTGAAAGACCCTGAGGGCTTACAGAGGCACCTGGAATCAAGATCACCGAACGAATTCTTTGTTGAGGGAATTCCCACGATCCTGCAATTCTTCAGAGAGGATTCCATAAGACTTCTGGGCCGGCAGATCATTCCGCAGTGGACGGAGACAGGCACGGTATATACCAAACAAGTGCTAACATAATAAGTTGAAAGAAGATAAGGAGGTATCGTTATGACATTTGCAGTGAGATATTACACCAAAACAGGAAACACGAAGAGACTTGCGGAGGCGATCGCCAAAGAATTAGGCGTTGAGGCGCTTCCCATCAGCGAACCGGTCAATGAGGCAGTAGACTATCTGTTTCTCGGGAATTCATACTATGCCTTCACGATCGATCCGGAAGTAAAGGCGTTTGTGGCATCGCTGGATAAGAGCAAGATCGGGAAGATCGTCAATTTCGGATCTGCTGCGATGCTCAACTCGACATACAAAAAGGTGAAGAAAGTAGCTGACAAAGTTGGGATCGCCATGGACGAGAAAGAGTTCCACTGCAAGGGCGAATTCAAGGGCATTCATAAAGGCAGACCGAACGAAAAGGATATTGCTGACGCAGTTGCGTTTGCAAAGCAATACAAGTAATATGGAACAAGATGAAAAAAAGGTCCTATATGACAAACTGAAAGTCCTTGCTATACCGCTCGCGCTTCAAGCCCTTCTGAATGCACTAGTCGGAGCTTCTGACGCGCTTATGCTGGGAAGGCTGAATCAGGATTCTATTTCAGCGGTCGCACTGGCGAACCAGCTGTTTTTCGTGATGACCTTATTTACCGGGTCGATCAAGAGCGCCGCCGGGATCCTGGTCGCGCAGTATTGGGGAAAGAAGGATTATAAAAATGCCGGACGTTTTCTGGCGATGGCGATACGATCTTCGATCGTGGTAAGCCTTATATTTTTCGTTGCTGCGGTAGGCTTTCCGGAGCAGGTGATGCGGATCTATACCTCGGAGAGCAACCTGATCACTATCGGAGCGGGCTATCTGCGTATCGTCGGCTTTTCTTATCTTTTCTCAGCGGTCGCGCAATGCTTTTTGATGAACATGAAGATCGCGGGAGATGCGAAATACAGCGTCATTATATCGGCAGTAGTGGTGGTCGTAGATATGATCGCCGACTATTTCCTGATCTACGGAAAATGCGGTGTTCCCGAGTTGGGCGCAAACGGATCCGCATATTCTACAGTGGTAGTGGAGGCGATGTCTCTTGTGATCGTCCTTATATGGGCGAAGAAAAAGGAGACGATCCACCTGCCGCTCAAGAGCCTGTTTTATTATTCCAAAGGTTTTGAGAAGGACTTTTGGAAGGTATTCGCCCCGATCCTGGCCAGTGGCCTTTCCTGGGGCATAAGCATTACGGTCCACAGTGCGGTGATGGGACATTTGGGTTCGGATGCAACGGCTGCTGCCTCCGTTACCAGTGTTACACAACAGCTGATCGCTTGCATCACCTGGGGGATCGCAGGCGGCTCGGGTATCATGATCGGAGAGATCCTCGGAGCGGGGAAACTCGACGTGGCAAAACGGTATGGCGACCAGTTCTTTAGGATCGCATTTCTGAACGGTCTTAATAATGTGCTGCTGATCGTACTGGTCGGCCCGCCGATCTATTTCTTTTATAAATTGACCGACACGGCAAAATGGTACTTGCTTGGTATGCTGGCGTTCAGTTGCTTATACATGTTTGCATTTTCCTATAATACGATCTTCACCTGCGGCGTATTTCCTGCCGGAGGAGACGCTAAATATGATGCGGTAAGTGTGTTCTTTGCAACCTGGTGTTTTGCGATCCCGGTATCACTGATCGCATGCTATGTGCTGGAATGGCCGGTGCTCATCGTTTATATGATCATGTGCCTGGACGAAGTAGTTAAGGTTCCGTTCCTGAAGTGGCACTACAAAAAGTATATCTGGGTGAAAAACCTTACGAGAGAAACAGCGTGATCGTTTAAGATTTGGGCAATGCGTGCGTCGCAGTTAGGAGTAGGACTATGAGTGTTCAGGAAAAACTCAAAACTTTTGCATTTGAAAAGGCGTATCCATATATCATCGAGCAACCGGTCATAAATGACCATCTGCCGGATATCAGTTTCATCCTAGTAGGGTCTTCCGCGACCGGTTTGTGCACGGAAGATTCGGATGTTGATATCTGCCTGATCTGCGGTCAAGATGTCTACGACATTATTTCTGTAGGAACCAGATGGAAAGAGGGACGGCCGACAGAGGTTATCCTGGACGGGACGCAGCTCCATTATTATGCTGTAAGCGTAGAAGAATTGGATAAAAAGATAGCTGCTATGGATGACCAGGCATGTTATGTATACGGGAATGCAATTGTGATAAACGATCGTGCCGATCGGTACAGGCCCATCGCAGAAAAAATACATTCACCGGAACTGTTGAGCAACGGTTCGAAAAAGAATATGATATGCTGAAACGCAGACGAGGGGCTGTGCGATCTGTACTGTACAAAGATACCGATCCGATGCTAAGGCTTCGGATCGGCACGGAAATCATTGAGAGACTGCTGAAGAGTATAGCTCTTTTTGACGGCAGGGAATATGATCCTCGAAAGCGACTTTACCAAACTGCGTTGCAAGGAATGACCGGCGAAGTATTAAAGACTTATGTCGACACCATGATCTCCTTGTCAGGAGCAATATGTCACGCATCCGATCAAAAGGAAATCGATGCATTTATGGAAGCACTGGATCACTGTGTAGAATACCTCTGTGTCGGAGAATAGTAGTGAGAATTATGAAATCAATTAAGTATTTTGCAGTAATCGTGCTTCAGTGCACTTGGGGGATCGGAGCCACTCTGATCGGGCTGTTTTTCTTCCTCAAAAATAGAAAAAAACCGCATCGTATGTATCGAGGTTCGATCGAGACGGTGTGGGATAACAAATGGGGCGGACTGAGCCTTGGTTTATTTATATTCACGCCGAATGCGGATCCGGAATACCACGATAAAGTCCGGGTCCATGAATACGGACACTGTATGCAGTCTATTTTGCTGGGACCGCTCATGTTGATCGTGGGTATTATGTCGGCTATTTGGGGATCACATCCGCATTTCGTACGGTTGCGTAAGGAGAAGAACATTCGGTACACATCCTTCTTCATCGAAGCATGGGCGAGCCGATGGGGTGAGGCGGTTACGAAGGAACCGGCCATTTGGGATTAAAAGGAAAAGCGGAAGGAGGACGAACCATGCTGTTAGAAGAGTTTGACAATGAAAGGATCAGTGTCATAAATCCGGACATGACAACGCAGAAACTGGAGAACTTTCCGGAAGTGACGATATCGTGCTTCTCGAAAAAACTGTTTGACAGCGCTCTGTCTTGCTTTGAAGCAAAGAAGATCGCAGAGATCCATTCTGCAGTAGGACTCAACCCGATCTACGAGGTGGAATACAAAGGAAAGAGATTCGCCCTGTTCCAATCTTTAGTGGGTGAGCCTTTGTGCGTTGCCCAGTATGAAGAGATCATGGCCTTAGGCAGTAAGCGGTTGATCCTCCTCGGTAACTGCGGGGTTTTAGATAAAAACATTGAAGACTGCGGGATCATTATCCCGACGAGGGCACTGCGGGATGAAGGAACCAGCTTCCATTATGTGAAACCAAGTGATTACATAGAAGTTAACAAAAAGTACAAGAACGAGTTCATAGAAGTCCTTAACGAGTGTGGTTATCCTTATGTGGAGGGTGTTACCTGGACCACGGATGCATGCTACCGTGAGACCAGGAATAAGGTGAACCGCCGAAAAGAGAAGGGTGCAGTTTGCGTTGAAATGGAATGTGCAGGAATGCAGGCTGTTTGTGATTTCCGTGGAACCGAGTTTTTTCAGTTCTTCTATGCCGGGGATAACCTGGATCATTCGACATGGGATCCGCGGAGTCTTTCCGGAGACGCAAGGCTGGATGATAAGACAAAGATCATGTTTTTGGCATTTGAGCTCGGTCTTAAGATAGGTATCTGATAAAAGGAGGTATTTATGGAGTGTAAAACAGAGGGTACGGTTATATCCGTCAAAAAGCAATGGTGGTGTTCCATTCGTACAAAAGCGTTTAGGACCGGACCGCTAGACGGTACGGTTTTCCCGCACATCGTAAAGGTCAAGTACACCGTAGATGGAAAGGAATACACCAAGAGAAAATGGATACACGCGGGGCAGCCGGTGCCGGAAGTAGGAGGTTCTGTGCAGCTTACGTATGATTCTGACAAGCCGTCAAAGGTGAAAAGGATCGAAAAGAACGAAGCATAATATATCGGACAAAACAAAGCAAGTCCTGACAGGATTTCATTTATTCGATACCCTATAATGATTGTGAAAGGAGGTATACCGATGGATTGGATAAAGACGATCAACAACGCCATTGAGTACATGGAGGATCATCTGACGGACCGGATTACACTCGAGGATGTGGCTAAGAATGTGAACCTTTCGGTTTTTCATTTTCATCGTGCGTTTTCCATGCTTACGGAAATGTCGCCGGCAGATTATCTGCGGAAGAGGCGCCTGTCGCAGGCCGGTGCGGAACTGGTGAATGGGGATGAAAAAGTGATCGAGATCGCGTTCAAGTACGGATATGAAACACCCGAAAGCTTCACCAAGGCATTTACCAGATATCACGGCGTGTCACCCATGCAGGCGAAGAAAGGCAGTCCGATCAAGTTCATGAGCCGGTATACCGTCCGAATCGCAATCGAAGGAGGACAGATCATGGAGTACAGAATTGAAAAATGGGAAGCAATGGACTTGCTGGTGCATGAAAAGCGTTTTCACGCAGAAACGAGCGACGCGGAGATCCCGAAGTTTTGGGACGAGTATTATGCAGATGAAAATTGCAGAAAGATCCCGGGATACCTGGGCATCTGCTTCCAGCAGAAGGCAGGTGGGGATGAGTTTAACTATGGTATCGGTTGCAAAGCAGCTGACGTAGAAGGCGTTCCCGAAGGTTTTACGATCCTGCATTTGCCGGAGTATACATGGGCCGTGTTTAAGTGCGTGGGACCTATGCCTAAAGCGATCCAGGACATGTGGGAGAAGGTTTATAAGGAGTGGCTCCCGGTATCGGATTATGAGCTCATTCCCGACGTGGACATCGAAAACTATCTGCCCGGGGATCCGTCTTCACGTGACTATGTCAGTGAGATCTGCATTCCCGTTCGGAAGAGTGGTTCAACTGTATAAGCAGGAGGGCAATGCATATGGATAAAGCGATTTTGGAATGGTTGCTGGAAGAAACGGCTCCCGAAGTAAGGCTCAGAACGCTGAAGGAATACGAGAGATCGTCGGAAGACGATGACCGCGTGGCTGCTTGCAAAAAGGAACTGCTTGAGAGTAAAGTGTATGAGCGGGGACTCAAGAAACTGAAGAAAGACAAGCCTTGGGATAAATATGATGCGATCATGGCATTTGCCGAATGGGGGCTTACTAGGGACGATATCGGTAAGGATATCGACGATGAGGTGTTCGGCCTGATCGAAAGCACAGGCTTTAAGATGCTGTGTGGTGAACCGCTGCTTCTCAGAAACCTGGTAAAGCTTGGGTATTATTCCGAAGATATTGTAAAGAACGAGGTCGATTCCGTTCTTAAGTTGATCAAAGATGACGGCGGCTTCGGCTGCATCAGTACCAACAAAAAGATCAATGACCCGAAGAAGCCGCATAAGAGTTGTGCGAGACTGACGGTGGAATATCTCTTGCTGGTCGCGGAGCTGGCGCTTCAGGGACATCGGCCGGAGTGCGCGGACGCCCTGACGCACTACTTTACCAAGCGTAACATCTTCTACAGGACGGACGACATGAAGACGCCCATGGTGGATGTGATGCTGGGAACGTTCTATCCGCCGGATCCGATCAAGATCGGAGCACATATGATCGTCTACGCTCTTCGGGTCCTAGGCTGCGAGCCCGGCTCCGGGGCAATGCAGGCCGGCTATAAGGTACTCGACGAGCATAAACTGGAAAACGGACGCTATGTTCTGACGGCATCGAAGAGTGTGCCCGCGTTTAAAGCAGGTAATGTAGGCGAAGAGAACAAATGGGTTACGCTGTATGCGTACCTGGCCAGATGACGATTGGATTTATGAGATAAAGGAGAACGATTATTGGACCAATTCATTGAAAATGTGAAGAAACTGTATGGCTTGAAGGATTATGAATTAAGCGTAGTATCCGGTCATGAAGGTGGGCGCAATCTTGTGTACGTGTGCTTCAAAGCGGGGGAGCCGGAGTATGTGTTAAGGCTTTCCTTGCTGGGTGACAGAAGTGCGGAAGAGTATTACGCCGAGGCGGAATTCGTACACTATCTGGCAGATAACGGCGCCCCGGTGGCGGATGTGATCCCTTCTTCCAACGGGAAACTCGTGGAAGCATTTTCCGCGGACGGAAAAGAGTGTTTTGTGATGCTGTTTTCCTACGCCAAAGGAATGTTGATCTCGGACAATGGATACAGGTACCGGGAGGGCGCTCCGCTGGAAGAGTATTTCTTTAATACCGGTAAGACGTTGGGCGCGATCCACAGGCTGTCCAAGGAATATAAGCCCGTGAATAAAAGGCCGGAGTACTTCGACAAGTACAACCGGGAGTATATCGACGCATTGATCCCGGATGAGTACGAAGAACTGAAAAAAGCGATCGGGGAGCGTCTGGACGACTTTTGCAAGTTGCCTGCAGATGAAAGCGTTTACGGATTGGTCCACTTTGATTTCAGTGACGGAAACTATCACATTGACATGAAGACCGGGGATATCACGGTATTTGATTTTGATAACTGCATGTATTGCTGGTATATGTTCGATCTGGCGAACCTCTGGACTCATGGGATCGGTTGGTTTCAGTATGAACCGGATGGCGAAAAGCGCATGGAGTACATGAAAGGCTATTTTGATACGGTGGTGGCCGGATACCGGAGCGAGACCGAGGTATCCGACGAAATGCTTTCGCAGCTTCCGCTGTTCATCGACATGGTTCTGATCGAGAACATCGTCGATGAGTTTGAGTGCTGCGCACGCGAAGGAGAAGAGTTGGATCCCGAAGATATCGAAGATGCCGCAGAATGCCTGATCGAGCATATACCATATGCAGGGTATGGGGAAATGTAGAGTGGAATCGTAGGAGAGGATTTATGGATAATTATAGTGAAAAAATATCAGAACGTATGTGGAACCAGCCTGACAAAGGTGAACTGGAAGCCGAGCGAGAAAAGACATTTATAGATGACATTGTTCAGAAAGCGCATATTGAACGTGAGCTCCTGCAATCTCTTGATGGGATCAGTACTGCATTTGACGGCGGGGCAGGATGCGGAAGATTTTCTATTCTACTTGCAAAACATGGAGTCCGCGTTACACATTTTGATATCTCACAACCCATGATCAATAAAGCAAGGGAAATCGCAGAACGGGAAGGTGTTGCCGACAGGATCACCTTTGTAAAAGGAGCACTGGAAGATCTTTCTGCTTATGCAGATCGAAGTTTTGATCTTGTGATGTCATTTGATTCGCCGATCTCTTACACGTATCCAAATCATGAGAAGGTGATCGGAGAGCTGGTAAGGATCGCAAAAAAGCGAATCATGTTCAGCGTATCCAGCAGGTTAGGATCGGTAGCATATCTGTCGAACCCGATCCAGAAGAATCAGTTTATCCTGGATAAAAATAGTAAGGATTCGTGGGTTCAGTGGTGCTTAAGTAGCAGAGAACAGCTGATAGAGGGCTTTTCATTCAGTAAGGAGAGTGTAGTTAAGGCATACGAAACGGGACTTCTTGGAGATGTGGAAGAAACCAAAGAGGCTTATGACCGTGGGGAGGTCCCGTGGTGCGTCACCTATCATTTTATGCCGGATGAACTGGAAAATATCCTGAAGAAATATGGTGTGAATAATATTACTTTTGCCGGGCCCGGAGCCTATGCTCGCACTATACCGAACGAGATACTCGTAAAGATCATGAATGATCAGAAGCAGAGAGAAGATTTTCTGGAGTTTTGTCACATGTACGACAGTAATCCCTATGTATGCGGTATGGGAAAAGATAATCTGTTTGTGAAGGGAGAACGCGGCTGATGAGAGAGGATTACGAGAAGAAGTGAAGGCGGATAAGATTCAATTTATCGAAGACAGGTCAACAGGGATAGAGGTCGTAAGTCTGGAGCAGGTTCAGATCACCTATCCTCCTCATACGCACGTGGATCATTATGTATTTGGGATCGTGACGGAAGGAACGATCCGGATCCGCATAGATGACCAGTGTTACGAATGCACGGAGGGAGAGTATTTCTCGGTGCTTCCGGATGTCAGGCATTCGATCGAACCCAAAACAGAACATTATTCCATGATCACCACATGCATCCCGAAGACCGACGAGATCAAGAAGGATCTGGATGTTATAAAAAGAGAGATCATTGGTAATCCGGAACTGGAACTCAGCATTGCCCAGATGTCCCAAAAGGTCAATATCAGTTCCTACCACATGATACGCAAGTTCTCGGATGAAAACGGCCTTACACCGCATAAGTTTCAGATGCAGTGCCGGGTCCGCAAGGCGCAGCAGCTACTCCGCGAGGGGCATAAGGTGGTCGATGTGGCCTACATGGTCGGCTTCTGCGATCAAAGCCATCTGGACCGGGTGTTCAAAAAACAAGTCGGGATATCGCCTGAACAATTTGCAAACTCCGCAATTTCATCCAATGCCGACGCGTAAGTTTTTGATATGATCGTCCTATCAAAATCAAAGAAAGGACAATCATTATGAAAGACATGGTTTTTGAGGCATTTAACAATGGACGTTTTGTGATCCCGGGGGAGCAGAGAGCATTCGATGCGATCCCCTGGTCGAAGCATCCTACATTCGAGGGCGTTGAACTGAAGCACATCGTGACGGCGAAAGAGACCGGAGGCTCCTATAGTTTCCATCTGGTCAGGATCGCGCCGGGAAAAAGCATCCTGGATCACATTCATGATCCTCAGTTGGAAACGCATGAAGTGATCGCGGGAAATGGTACATGCATCAATGATGGTTGTGAGATCGAGTATGTTCCGGGAGTGATCTCGGTCATGCCGCCTAAGGTACACCACGAGGTGCATGCCGGCGATGACGGGTTGTATCTGTTTGCCAAGTTTATGCCCGCTCTGTGCTGATATTGTGTATTTGTTTGATCAACAGGAACATAACGGAATACACGTGCTTGAAAAGGTCCCTGCCCGGGGCTTTTTCTTGTTGTATAAAAATGCTGAAGGTATACAGGCCTGGGGATTTGTGGTATAATAATCTTTAACACTTGTAACCTCGAGGCTATAGACAGAGATATAGAAGGATGATCATGATACTATTAATGCGACATGGCAAAGATGATGCTTCCAGGCTGGGCGGATGGAGTGATGCCGGCCTTACACAAAGCGGAATAGAGCAAGTTAAAAATGCTTGTAAACGGTTTGCGGACAATGCGTATGATATCCGGCATATTTTTGCCAGCGATCTGCAGCGCGCAAAGGAAACCGCCGATATCGTGGCCAAACAGTTAGAACTGCCGGTCCAATACCTAAAAGCATTCAGAGAGACGAATAACGGGGATTTGGCAGGCATTTCTAAGATAAGGTTCAAAAAGGAGTATCCCGGACTGTATTATTCTGCCTTAGGATGGGAGCAACAATACCCCAATGGAGAAAGCCCGAGGCAGTTTTATGAGCGTATCAAAGATGCCTGGGCTGAATTTAAGAGCACAACTTCAACGCTAGAGGGCAATATACTCTTGGTCACACATGCCGGTGTTATTGATATCATCTGTTGCATAGAAGCCGGGCTTCCGTACACCAACAAGGAAGGCCGCTTCCTTATCGGCCACGCGGAGATCATTGACCCCCAAAAACGAATTCGAGATCTGCAGGAGAAGAAATGAATATACGTAGACTCGCAAAACCGGATCACTATTGTCCATATGGAGAAGGAACTACTAACGGAGGTGATAAGTCATGATCACAGATTCATTTGATAAAAATACAGAGGAGATCCTCAAGGTCTGGAAGAACGAAGATGCTAAGAAAGTGGATGCGTGCATCCTGACGTTTTCGAACGAGATATTCCAGTATGTGCTGGAAGCATTTGACTGTGAAAAGATCGGAGATCTGTATTCCACGAACGGTCCTAAACCGATCTATGGTTTTACGTATAAGGGAAAAGAATTCGCCGTGTATATGTCCTTCATCGGAGGCCCCGGATGCGTGGCAGATATGGAAGACACCATGTCCATCATCAACACGGATAAGTACATCGTGTTCGGAGGCAGCGGATGTCTGAATAAAGAGATTGCGAGAGGCAGAGTCATGGTACCGACAGAGGCTTATCGTGATGAGGGAACCTCGTATCATTTCGCTCCGGCATCGGACTATATCGATGTGAAAAACAGCGATGTGGTAGCCGCATTCATGGAGGAAGCAGGCCTGCCGTTTATTCAGGGAAAGACCTGGACGACAGATGCGCCGCACCGTGAGACCAGGGGCAATTTCGAAAAAAGAAAGAGTGAAGGTTGTATCTCTGTCGAGATGGAGTGCGCGGCCGTGCAGGCTATGTGCGACTTCAGAGGATTAAACGTTTACTACTTCCTCACCTCTGGAGATCTTCTCGATGCACCGAAGTGGGATGCACGAATGGAGAAAAACCAGAAGAAACATACACAGCACGACCCGGGACACTTTGATATCGCCCTGGAACTCGCGTGCTATGTGACGGATTGAGTTCGTCGGAGAAAGCAAGGATGAAGAACAACGAGCATGGATGAGAGAAAACTTCAAGAGATACTGAAATGGAATTATGGGATAGAAGCTTCTTCTCTGGAACTCTTAAGAGAGGGAGGAAGTCATACCTATGTTGTGAATGGTGAGAAGAAATACCTGCTTAAGGTCATCGGCTCCGCGTTTGCGGATACTGCAAAGCAGTCGGTGGAGGTTATGAGGTATCTGGAAAAGTGTGGCTTTCCGGTCCCCGCGACGATCCTGACGAAGGACGGAGAGGTGATCTTCCGTGCGGAGGTCGAGGGCGAGGAAAACCTTATCACGCTGATGGAGTACATCGAGGGAGAAGAACCGGATCTGGAGGAACAGGCAAAAAATGTCGGAGCACTGGTGTCAGCACTTCATGAGTTGATGAAGCATTGTCCTGTTGAGCCGGTTACGCATGGAAAAGCGTTTTTTCTCGAACGCTATCTGGAGTTTCTGCGCAAGAAAAACTATCCGCAGATCGCTGCTTACGAGGAACTGGCAGGGCGCCTGTGGGAGAAGGTGAAGGATCAGCCGTGCGAGATCTGCCATGGGGATCTGCACAGGGGAAATCTTCTCCAGAGGGCGGATGGTAAGATCTACCTCGTCGATTTTGATACAGTCTGCCGTGCGCCCATCATGTTTGACATTATGGTGATGTGCGATATGACGGACTATTTCAGGCTGAAACCGGAAGACGTCGAGCTTACAAAAGAAGTGTACCGGAAGTTTCTTTCCGGGTATACGAGATACCAAGCACTCAGTCGTGAAGAGGTGCTTTCCTTTACGGACTGGGTGGCGATCCGGCATTTCCAGCTTCAGGCGACGATCCTGGAAATACATGGGATCGATTGCATCGATGAGAGATTTATCGACTATCAGCTGTACTGGCTGAATCAATGGCAGGAGAGCGCGAAAGGATTAATATGATCTATCTTCAAACAGACAGACTGAAATTGAGGGATTATTCTGCGGATGATTTTGATGCTTACTACCGTTTAAAGACGGATGAGCAGACCATGTATTACATGCAGGATATCAAGTGCGATTCGATCGAACAGGCGAAAGAAGAGTTTGCGGGCGTGCTGGCGGATATGGTGAAGGAAGACCGCAAATTCTATTTCCTTCACATGGAGTTGAAAGATACACATGAGCAGGTCGGAAGCATCGGCTACACCGTTGTGGATCGCACGCCGGTCGGGAAGATCGTGCATCTGGGCTACTTTACTTACCCTAAATTCTGGGGCAATGGATACACCTCCGAAGCGTTAAAACGTGTACTTGAATACGCATTCACGAAGGATGGTGTGTATCGGGTAACGACCGGTTGCCTGGCGGAAAATAAAGGCTCGGAGCGCGTCATGCAAAAGAACGGCTTGATCAAAGAAGCCGAGCACAAAGACTATGAGTGGCACGACGGGAAGATGAAAGACCGCCTGGAATACCGACTGCTTAGGCAGGAGTGGGAGAAACTGAACCCGCAGGAGTAGTTATGGAAACACAAGATATTTATGAGATTTGGGAGAAGGATGGAAGCGGTGTGCTTACGACAGAGCCGCTGATCCTTACGGCTTGCAAGGCAGGAAAGATGGGGACGATCTTTTCGTATCCCGGTGGCTGCATCTACAAGACGGTATTTACGTATTTGTGCGGGAAGCCGGACGAAGGATTCCTCGCGGAACATCCGGACGTGCTCTATAACACCAGGCTGGTCTGCATGAGTCCGGAATGGGAAGAGTATATCCGGAAGATGCCGGTTCAGTTCGCTCTTCGGAGAGAGCTGATGAAGCCGCTTTCGGAAGAATCCGGTAAGAAACTAAGACCGCTTCCCGCGGGTTACAGCATCGGAGCTTTTACCGAAGAGGTATTTGAGAAGCATCCGTTCGACCAGGGACGGGGCTATTCGGATTATCAGGAATTTGCTGATCGGGCGACAGGCGCGGTCGTGCTGTTTGACGGTCAGGTCGTGGCTGCGTCATCGAGTTTCATTTCCTTCGACGGTCATCTGGAACTGGACGTATTTACTGAGCCGGAACACCGAGGCAAAGGACTGGCAGACCACTGCGTTTACGAGATGATCCGGCGGAGCCACAGCAGAGGTTGGACCGTGCATTGGGATGCGCAGAACCCGATGTCGTCGAAGATGGCGATCGGGCATGGTTTCGTTCCGGAGGCCGAATACGCAGTGTACTGGCTGGAGAATCATTGACCGATCAAAACAGGAGGCAGATGAAAATGATCATCAGAGAATATGGACCTGAAGATATAGGGGCAATGATCCGCATATGGAATGAAGTCGTCGAGGAGGGGATCGCATTTCCCCAGGAGGAGTGTCTCACCATAGAGACCGGTGCGGCTTTCTTCGCTTCCCAGAGTTTTACGGGAGTTGCCGAGGACGACGGGAAGATCGTGGGATTGTATATCCTCCATCCCAACAACGTGGGCCGTTGCAGCCACATTTGTAACGCCAGTTATGCGGTGGCCTCCGATGTGAGAGGAAAACATATCGGCGAGAAGCTGGTCATGGATTGTCTGAAGAAGGGCAGGGAGCTGGGCTTTCGCGTGCTGCAGTTTAACGCAGTCGTGGAGAGTAACACGCACGCAAGGAATCTGTATGAGCGCCTGGGCTTTACGCAGTTGGGCACGATCCCGGGAGGCTTTCGCATGAAGGACGGACACTATGAAAACATCTGCCCGTATTACCATGAACTGTAGTTTTAAATTGGCAGAGATATTTGGAAGGTAAATAGGGAGTGGCGTTCATGAAAACAGTTTTATTAGGTATATCCAATTACTGTGTTCCTTGTCATAATTATTGTCGGTATTGCCTCCTTTCGTCATGTGGGAAGGCTTCCGGGATCGATTTTGACAGGGGACTTAAGTTCGCGGAAAGGGTCATAAATGAGTTGGCTGAGCTAAAGCCGGATATGACGTGCAACCACTATATCGGTTATTGTATGGACAGCCCGCGCCTTTTCGATTATATTGACTTTTGTAAGAAGTATTCATTGCCCAATGCTCGCTTTCTCCAGATGAACGGTTTTGCTTTCCGAACCGAAAATGAGATCGATGATCTGATGAAGAAGCTTCACGATGCCGGCGTTGAAATGCTCGATATATCCTTCTATGGAACCGGAGAGTACCATGATCGATTTGCCGGGCGAAAAGGCGATTTTGCGTTTTTGATGAACATGACCCGCTCTGCGATCAAAAACGAGCTTCAAGTATGGGGTAGCGTTCCTTTGATCCGGGAAAACCTTGCACAAATGGTGGAATTACGTCGGATTCTGGATGATCTGGGGATAGAGAAGTACTCCTATTTTCTTCCCCATAGCAAAGGCAGAGGCAGATCACTGGAGGATCAAAGAATCACAAAGTCGGAATTTGAGATACTTCCGAAATACATCAGGGACTCATTTCAGAAGATCAGGCATATGACAGAAAAGGAATGGCTTGCTTCGGGAGAGATAACGGAACCTGAAAAACGAACGGTGATGTTGGTGCTGAAGCCGGATAATATCGAACATTTTGAAGGAATGAAGGCTGCAGAAATCGTATATGAACTCGAAGCCATGGATGATACATTCAGAGCACAAATACCTTCTGCATCGGAACTGGCTAAAAGGTATGGGCGCTCCGAGGGGCAAGAGTTATACAGATTTAAGGACCTGCTTCTTCGGTGGAGACAGGAATACATAAATGAATTCGGTTTAGACATATATGACATGCAGGATGAGACGCATCATTTCAGCATTCATATTTGACAGAAGCGTAGAATATTCCGTTTCCTATGATGCAGATCTTAGGGGTCGGTATGCTGAGTATATGTTGGAGCAGATCGAGAACTCGATAGAAGGTGAGTAAAATGATCAGAAAAGCAGAGAGTAAAGATTTAGCGCGTATAGCGGAGATACTGGTGTTTAACTACCGCTTGTATTTCTATCCGATCTTTCAAAGTGACGAGTATTATTTCTCGGAGCTACAGGTTCCGGCCATTATGAAGAATCTTGAAACGGCGCTGGATAGTTTGTACGTCTATGATGACGGCGTCGTCAAGGGATTTATAAAGATCGAGGGTACTTACATTGCAAGGTTGTATGTTGAGCCGGTCCTGCAGAATGCTGCGATCGGGTCGAAGTTACTGGAGTATGCGGTCAATGAACACCATGCGGACCACCTCTGGGCGCTCGAGAAAAACGTTAAGGCCATCCGCTTCTACGAAAGACATGGCTTTGTCGCAACGGGAGAAAAGAAGCTGGAGGAAGGTACGACGGAGTATCTGATCCTTATGCGTAAGAAGAAAGATATCGGGGATATTTTCAAATGTGATCTAAAGGATATGCCTGTGGTCAACAACATTTATCAATTGACCGACGCACCGGACCTGGTCACTTCGGGCGACGGTGACAAGTACATCGGCTACGAGCACATTGGCGGTGCGTATTCCGGAAACATGAAGTATTCGATCTGGGAAGGCGATGCGCTTTTTGCCGATCATCTCGCTGAAGTGACGGGGGACGGCATTTTCCTCGATCTCGCCTGCGGCGACGGTTGTTTCACCGTTCCGTGCGCGAAGCATGGGACCAGGATCATTGCCGGAGATATCTCGAACGGAATGCTGACGATTTTGCAGGAACGTGCCAAACGCAATGATGTATCACTGGAAAATGTGACGCTCTGCCGAATGAATGCGCTCGAAATACCGCTGAAAGACGAAAGTGTTGACTGTGTTGTTGCAAACAGCATGTTGCATCTGATCTCGAACCCTCAAAAAGTGCTGGATGAGATCTATCGTGTTCTTAAGCCAGGGGGAAGATTTCTGTGCCTGAGCGATGCCCCGGCACGGAAAGGTACAGCCATCTCAGAATACGAAAAAGAGAATGCTGAGTACTCGCGTGTTGTCGGCGAGATCTATGATACATATTGGGAAGAACTTAAGGCCTATGACGTGCATGCGAAGCGGTACAGTTGGAAGTTTGATCGAGAGTCGGCTTGCAAAGCAATGTTCCGTGAAGTCGAAAACAAGGTAATTGAGCGTGGCTGGCCATATACTGGTCGTCTAGTCGACAAATTTCTTCCGCGTTTTGAAGGCCGAGGCTTTTCCGATCAGGTGGACGTTCCACCGGAGATCCATAAAGCGGTATCTGATAAAGTGGTAGCTTCCGCCCGGGAAAAATATGGGGAAGCGTTTGAAAATATCGCGTATCATGGAATTGTGGAAGATCTGGTTATCACGAGTTATGTGAAGTAAAGCGACTGAACTATAAATATACAAGCTTCGGATACGAAAGATCCGCAAGGAATGCGGTAGTAAATGAACGTTGGGGGAGAAACGGATGGTGTTTACACTGTTTTTAACATTTGCGAAGATCGGCCTGTTCACCTTTGGCGGTGGATATGCCATGATCTCAATAATCGAGAATATATGTGTGGAAAAGAAGAAATGGATCACACATGACGAGATGATGGATGTAGCGGTGATCGCAGAGTCCACTCCGGGACCGATCGCGATCAACTGTGCAACTTTTGTCGGTTATAAAAAGAAGGGGATCTGGGGCGCCATAGCGGCTACGCTGGGCGTTGTATTGCCCTCTTTTATCATCATTTATCTGATCGCCGTTTTCTTGAAGGATTATCTGGAGATCACCTGGATCGCGAATGCATTTAAGGGCATCCGGATCGCGGTCGGGATACTCATCCTTGATGCCGGGCTCAAGATGTTCATGAAGATGAAAAAGAAGGTCATTCCCTGCGTGATCTTGGGCTGTTCTTTTGTTGCCATGCTTTTGATCAGCATCTTTGAATGGAGTTTTTCGTCCGTGTTTCTTATGCTGATCGCTGCGGTCGTCAGTCTGGTCATCTACTTGATCCAGGGTGCGCCGGCTGAGAAAGGCGGTGCACGGAAATGAATTATTGGGAACTGTTTTTTGGATTTCTGACGGTAGGTTTATTCTCGTTCGGCGGTGCATACGCAGCCATTCCCCTGATCCGGGATGTGGTGCTCGCATACGGATGGTTGACCGACGAGGTATTGACCGATATGATCGCCATAAGCGAAAGCACTCCGGGCCCCATCATGGTGAATCTGGCTACCTACATCGGAAGTAGCCAGGCGGGGATCCTCGGCGGGGCCATAGCAACATTTGCCGTTGTATTACCGGCGTTTTTTATCATTCTTCTGATCATGATCCTCATGAAGAAGATGATGGGGAACCCATATGTTCAGGCCATCCTTCGCGGGCTGAAGCCCTGCGTAGCCGGCATCATAATCGCTATGGGATGCTATATGATCATGAAGAACTGCATTACTCCGTTGAACTCGGACAATGCTGACCTGTGGCCCATCTTTATGACGGTGATACTGGCTGCTGTGTATTTTGGTCCCCGTAAGTTGATGAAAAAGAAAATGTCACCCATCTTGCTGATCGTTGTATCGGCGGTTTTGGGAGTCGGAGTGTACGGGATCTGAAGTGATCAGCCTTAAGTGACCGGATAAACAAAGGGAATAGTTGGGGATGATCACGGAAGGGCTACTCCGTGGTATCCCGGGAAGTGTGGAGATCATGACATTTTCAGATGGTTTTACAATAGGTTCCATGGAGGCATTGATCGATGCGATCGATGTCCTGGGATTCGTGCCGTTTTTTAAAAACGAGATTCCCGGTTTTTCGATCGAGGAGCACATCGGCCGCGGTTGCTGGTATACCGACGGCGACAACGGTTTCTGGCCTGCGTGGGAGTGGAAGGGTCCGGTCATCCGGCAAATGCATTGCGCCTACGGCAAGTTCCTGCGGAATAAGGCGATGTACATCAGCCCGAAGTGGTTCCCGGATTTTGCGAACTATCGGCGTGACGGCTATGATTTTGACGCGAGGTATGAGGACGGTCTCGCCTCGTTCTACGATAAAGAACTCTTCGAACTCCTGGATGCGCAGGCACCGGTCATGTCGAAGAAACTGAAGAAGTCCGGAAACTACGGAAAGAACGGCAACAAAGGCTTCGACACCATGATCACGCGCCTGCAGAAGCAGTGCTACGTCGTGATCAGTGATTTCCGCTATCAGACCGACATGTTGGGCAATGAATATGGCTGGGGCGTCGCGGAATACTCGACTCCCGAGAAATTCCTCGGGAAGCAGTTCACGGATGCTGTCTACCAGTGGACACCCGAGGAGTCATTTGAAAAGATCATGAAACATTTGAAGAAGATCCTTCCCGACGCCGACGAAAAGCAGTTGGAGAGGGTGCTGAAATAATCTACACGGGGAAATGAGAGAAGATGAGAAATTGGCTTGACATCAGGCTTCGGATCTGCTATACTCAGAGCCGTAACAAAGATTTTTAAAGAAAGCGAGGTGCCATTAATGTTTGCATTAAAGAATGAGATTGTTTTTGAATATGGTATGGTGACCTCGGTTCGTGCATTATAATGTCGGGCAGATTATTGGATATCTGTTTTTATGACCGTGGCTGATCTGTCACGGTCTTTTTATGCTTTTTGGGCATATTTCACACCTCGGGGTCTCCATACGAAACACGAAGTACAAAACATTGGTACAAAAGAAATGGAGAAGAACGAAGTGAATAATAACAACATTTTTGAAGGCAGGATCTCAGAAGTACAAAAGAACAGCTTCAAGATCCGTTATCAGGGGCAGGATCTGCCCGCAAAACTTAAGGGAAGCTTCTATGAAGCATCCGCAGAACAACTTCCGGTGGTCGGCGACTACGTGACATTCTTGTATAATCCGATCGGCGACTCGACCATCCTCACGGTCTGTGAGAGAAAGAGCTTCCTGCACCGGCCCGATCAGGCGAAAACGGGCGTGATGCAGTATATGGTGGCAAATGTCGACTACACCTTCATCATCACGTCGCTGAATGGTGATTACAGTTTCAACCGTGTCGCGCGGTATGCGAGCATTGCCCTCCAGGGCGGCTCCGTTCCGGTCGCGATCCTGACGAAATCCGATCTGTGCAACAACGTCGGACGTTATGTCCGCGAGGTCGAATCGGTCTCGGAGCACATTCGCGTTCACGCGATCTCCGCGCTGTATGGCATCGGCCTCGATGAGCTGAAGGAGTATTTTACACCCGGTACCACGATCTGCCTGCTCGGCTCCTCGGGCGCCGGAAAATCCACGCTGATCAACAGTATTACGGGGGAGGAGACGATGGCGACATCAGGAATCCGCGAGTCGGATTCGAAGGGACGCCACACGACGACGCACCGCCAGCTGATCGAACTGGAAAACGGGGTGTGCATCATCGACACGCCCGGCATGCGGGAGGTCGGCATGGCAGGCGTGGAAGAAGGCATCGACGATACATTTTCCGATATCGTGGAACTGGAGAGCCGGTGCAGGTTCAGCAACTGCAGACACGACACCGAGCCCGGCTGCGCGATCAAGGCGGCGCTTCAGAGCGGCGAACTGTCCGCCGAACGCTACGCGCTTTATGTAAGCCTGGGCGCGGAAAACACACGCAACTACGCCAAAAAGAAAGAGATCTCCAAATGGGCGAAGGAGCGCAAGAAACTCATGAAAAAGAACGGTTTGGAGTAAAGGAGAGACTTTGAAGACACTGTATGTATCCGATCTGGACGGAACGCTGCTGCGCTCCGATGAGAAAACGAGCGAGTTCACGAACGAAGTCATCAACCGGCTGACGGCCGAGGGCATGATCTTCTCGTATGCCACCGCGCGGTCGTCGATCACTGCGAAGAAGGTCACGAAGGGCCTGGATGCGAAGATCCCGATCATCGTGTATAACGGCGCGTTTATCTTGGACAATGATACGCGCGCGATCATGCTATCCAATTTCTTCGGCGAAGAGATCCGGAACCTGATCGATAAACTGGTCGCGGCCGACATTTTCCCGATCGTATATTCGTACATCGACGGCGCGGAGAAGTTTTCGTTCGTGCCAGGACTTGTGAACGAAGGAACGAAGAAATTCCTCGATTCCCGCAAGGGCGACGTCCGCACGAACATCGCAGAAACGCCAGAGGACCTGAAGCGCGGCGACATCTTTTACGTGACGTGCATCGACACCCCGGAGAAGCTTCTGCCGTTCTATGAAGCATACAAAGACATTCATCATTGTGTTTACCAGCGTGACATTTACACGGACGAGCAGTGGCTCGAGATCATGCCGAGAGAGGCCTCGAAGGCAAATGCGATCCGCCAGCTGAAAGAGTACCTGAAGTGCGACCGCGTGGTCGCCTTCGGGGACGGCCGCAACGACATCGACATGTTCGAACTCGCTGACGAAGCCTATGCCGTGGAGAACGCCGACCCGCAACTGAAAGCGCTCGCGACCGGCATTATCCCCGCAAACGACGAAGACGGAGTGGCAAAATGGCTGGAAAAGAACTATAATTAAATCAAAATGGAGGAGGGCATCCGAATGAGATTGTGCATTGTAAGTGCTCCATGCAGAGCCTGAGGAGACTGTATGGAGGAATAAACCCTCAAGCTTTGCTTCTTACCGGCAACATAAGATAGGAGCAAAGATATGAAAGAGAGAAAGAATAATAAGTTACGGGATTTTTATGTCCTGTGGAGTACGCAGAGTTTGTCACAGCTGGGTAGCAGCATGACGGCGTTTGCGTTGACGTTATGGTTGTACGAGAAGACGGGCTCGGCGCTCGGCACGGCGGCCCTGCGGATCAGTTCGTACGCCCCGTACGTGCTCATGAGCATATTTGCGGGCGCGCTGACCGATCGGTTCAATAAAAAGAAGACGATGTTGGTGTGCGATACGCTCGCCGCGATGTGCACGCTGGCGGTGTTCGGCCTGTACCGGCTGGATCTGCTGGCCGTCTGGCACCTGTACGCGATCAATGCGTTCTCGGGCCTGATGAATACGGTGCAGCAGCCGGCGTCCGAGGTCACGATGACGCTCATCGTGCCGAAGGAGGCCTACCAGAAGATCAGCGGGATGAATTCACTTACCCGATCGGTCAATTCGATCCTGCACCCGTTGATCGCGACAGCAGTGTACGCGTTTCTGGGGCTGGAGGCGGTATTCGCCGTCGACCTGCTCACATTTGTCGCAGCGTTTGTTGCATTGGCTTGCTTCATCCGGATCCCCGAACGACCGCGGGAGACGAAGGAAACGATGATGGAACTCGTGAAAGAGGGTCTGGGTTTCCTGAAGAAGACACCGATGGTGTTTTCGCTGATTCTGTTTATGTCCGGCGTGAACCTGATCGCATCCGCGTTCGACGCGACATTGCCCGCATACGTATTGCCGAACCCGAAGGGCGGCGACAGTGTGCTGGGTATCGTTACGTCTTCAGCCGGGATCGCGATGGTCATCGGAAGTGTGCTGGTTTCGTTCATGCCGAAGCCGAAGGACCGCGTCCGCGTGGTCTACGTGACCATGCTGATCTCACTCGGGATCGAGAATTTCATCCTGGCGTTTTCGCGTGAGCCCGTGCTGTGGTGTGCGGGTCAGATCGTCGGGTGGATGCTGGTTCCAGTGATGAGCGCGAACCTCGACGTGATCCTGCGAAACACGATCCCGCTGGAATTGCAAGGGCGGGTCTATGCGTGCAGAAACACGTTTCAGTTTTTTACGATCCCGATCGGCCTGCTATTCGGCGGCTTTATGGTCGATGAGGTCTGCGAGCCGTTTATGGTTGGGCAGACGGGGATGTGGACTACGCTGTTCGGAAGCGGTAAGGGCTCGGGCGCGGCGCTGATGATGGGCATCCTCGGCGTGGCCGGAGTCGTGCACTGTCTGATCTTCGGCAGATGCCTGAAGAAGTACCATTACGAAGATAAATAAAGACTTACTACGGACCTGCTCCGGACGCTTCGGCGGACGGTGCAGGCCCGTTGTTTTGATTGACACAAGAAGGGGTAAATGGTATAATCAGGATAATTATTTTCGGTCCGAAATGAAGGGTGGGATTTTATGAAGTATCGTAGGAAACTGTTTGCGAGCAGGGACCCTTACGACTGTACCAAGTCGAAGCTGTTCCTCGCCGCGTGTAAGGAGAACCTGGACTATCTGATCGCGAATTGCGAAGACTATCGAAAGATCTGCGCGCGGTTCGGGATCCGGTCCTCGAAGGATATCAAAAAACCGGAGGACATCCCGGTCATCCCGACCATGCTGATGAAACAGCATGATTTTCGCTCGGGCAGATATTTAGTCATGGCGACTTCTTCCGGAACCAGCGGCAGCATGAGCCACATCCGGTTCGAACTGGGAGCATTGCTCGCGGCCCTGAAAATGTCGATCAAAGTCACCCGTTATCACGGTGTCATGTCGAGCCGCCCGTGCAGGTACATTGTCATGGGTTATAAGCCGCACCGCTCGAATAAAACGGCGGTCGCAAAGACGGCGTATCTCACGACCTATCTGGCGCCGGCCATCAGCCGTAAATACATCCTGAAACATACGAAGGACGGCTACAAGCCCGACTTCGACAGCATCGTAAAAGCCTTGAAGAAATACGAGAAGGGCGATGCGCCCGTGCGCTTCATGGGCTTCCCTTCGTATACGTTCTTCCTGTTCCGCCTGTTGGAGGAGAGAGGGCTTTCCTTCAAACTGCCGGCGGATTCGAAGATCATGCTCGGCGGCGGTTGGAAGCAGTTCTATCAGGAGGCCGTCGATAAAGAGACCTTCTACAAACTGGCGAAAAAGACGTTGAACATCGACGAGAAAAACATCGTGGAATTCTTCGGCGCCGTGGAGCACCCGATCCTTTATACAGACTGTGAATATCACCATTTCCACGTGCCGGTGTACAGCAAGGTCGTGATCCGCGATCCGGAGACCTTAGAGCCGCTGAAATACGGACAGACCGGCCTGGTGAATCTCATCACGCCGATCTGCAAGGCGACGCCCATCCTGTCGATCATGACGGACGATCTGGGTATCCTGCATGACGGAAAGAATTGCCCGTGCGGTGTAAAGTCGCCGTATCTCGAGATCGTCGGGCGCGTGGCCCCGCAAGACATCAAGACCTGCGCCGCAGGAGCGGCGGAGATCCTCCAGGGGGTGAAGATATGATCCTCTTTGATGGTAAGACCTATGAGAGTTCCGAGCAGGATCGCCTGCTGACGGAACTGGAGAAAAGAATCCCGCAGATCCTGGCGCAGAAGCAGTTGTCGCCGGAGGTCGTCCTCGAGGCGGTGGAGTGTCTTCGCGTGGATCTGCTCGCAGGCCGCTTCGACGACCTGTTGACGTCCTTCCCGGCCGATGTCGTGGACACGTATAAGAAGCAGGCTGAGGTGCTGCTTTCCGAGAAGCAGTTGCGAAACAAATTGACGACGGAACTCGGAAACACCGAGGAATACATCACCGATCCGGTCGATGGTTTCTCGCAGATCCGTGTACGGAAAATGCCGCTCGGCGTGCTGTTCCACATCTCCGCCGGCAACATGGACTTCCTGCCTGCCTATTCATTGGCCGAAGGTCTGATGGCGGGCAATATCAACATCCTGAAGCTGCCCTCGGCAGATAACGGACTTTCTTTGAAACTCATCCTGCAGCTCATCGAATATCGACCGGAACTGAAGGATTTCATCTATGTTTTCGACACTTCGTCGACAGACATCCAGGGCATGCAAAAGATGGCCGGCCTGTGCAACGCGATCAGCGTGTGGGGCAGCGATATGGCGATCGAAGCGGTCCGCGGCCTGGCACCGACGGGCGTGAAGATCATCGAGTGGGGTCAGAAACTCGGGTTCTGCTATGTGTCGAAATTGAGCGAAGTGGAAGGCGCCGACCGCGAACTCGAAGGCCTGGCGAAGCACATCGCCATGACGAAGCAGCTTTTCTGCAGCAGTTGTCAGGTGATCTACGTCGACACGGACGACATGAAGGAGGTAAAGGAGGTAGCGAAGCGTTTTCTGCCCATCCTCGAGGCGGCCGTGAATGTCAACAAGACCGAGGAGATCGGCATACGAGCGCGGGATACTCTTGTGTCCTATACGCAGCGGCTGAAGGGTTACCTCGGCAAGGAAGAGAAGCAGGAGAATGTCCTGCGCGGACGGTCCTGTAGCGTGATCCTGTCGAAGGACAGCACGCTGGAACTGTCGCCTATGATGTGCAACGTGCTCATGAAGCCGCTGCCCCGGGCTCAGGTCGGACAGGTGATGTACGCGAACCGATATTACCTGCAGACGGCGGGCCTGATCTGCCCGCAGGGGGACCGCGAAGCATTGTCCGAGATGTTCTTGCGGTGCGGCCTGATCCGCATTACAAAGGGCGCGGACATGAGCTCGTACTTTCCGGGCGAATGTCACGACGGCGAGTACGCACTGAGCCGCTACATGCGCGTCGTGAACGTACAGGAAATATAAAAGCAAAGCCCGCGTTTACGTCGGGCTGGAATAAAAAACAATACTTTACGGAGGTGTGTTATGAAGTTTTATGTTTGTGAAAAGTGTGGTAACTTTGTTGAAATGATCAAGGAATCGGGCGTTCCAATGATGTGCTGCGGGCAGAAGATGACCGAGCTCGTTCCGGGGACATCCGATGGTGCGTATGAGAAGCACGTGCCGGTATACACTGTTGAGGGTAATAAGGTTACCGTTACCGTAGGCGCAGTTGAGCATCCTATGCTGGACGTTCACTACATCGAGTGGATCGCTGTCGAGACCGCTAAGGGCGCACAGAGAAAGTTCCTGAAGGCAGGCGAGAAGCCCGTTGCCGAGTTTACATTGACCGAGGATGATTCCGTCGTAGCGGTTTATGCTTATTGCAATCTCCACGGACTGTGGAAGGCAGAATAAGTCCGGGAGAATGCATTATGGCTGAGATCATACGGATCAAAGGCGGCACGGATAATTGCTACCTGGTGGTCGAGGGGATGAACGCGATCCTGGTCGACACATCGAGTAAAAAGTCGTTGGATAAGGTGATCGAAGAGTGCGACAAATACGACCTGAAGTTGATCGTACTTACACATACACATTTTGATCATGCGGACAATGCGGCAGAGCTGGCGCGGAAGTATAACGTCCCTGTTGCGATCCACAAAGCCGACGAGGAACTGTTTACGAGCTACAAAAAGCAACCACTGATGCCGCGTGGTGCGGTGGGGCGTGTCGTGCTGAAATTGTCGCTAAAGCAATTACGCGAGACGAAAGTCGAGCGCCCCGAGAACCTGATCTACGTACAGGAGGGCGATGACCTTTCGACCTATGGTGTAAATGCCCGGGTGCTCGAGCTTCCCGGACACACGTACGGTTCGATCGGACTGGATGTCGATGAAAAGCATTTGCTTGTCGGTGACGCTTTGGATAACTGGGTGAAGCCCGGAGTCGCGCATTTGTACCATGACCTCGAGGCGAGCCAGAAGACCGCGGAGAAGATCCGCGCCCTGGGCGAGCGAACGGTCTACTACGGACACGGAAAACCCACGAAGAACGGGAAGTTTTAGGTCCGGAGTGGTGGAATAACAAAGGAGGTCGTAAAAATGGGATATGTATCGGATCTGAGAAAAATGGTGGGACATGCACCTTTGATGGCGCCCGCCGCGATGGCGATCCTATACGATGAAAAGAAAAGGGCGATCTTACTGGAAAGACGAACGGACAATGGTTTGTGGTGCGTTCCCGGGGGAGCGCTGGAGCTCGGTGAGGATTTTATCGACGGGTTAAAAAGAGAAGTAAAAGAAGAGACGAACCTGGATATACGGAATCCGGAACTCTTTGCGTTAAAAGCGGGAATACATATGGTATATCCGAATGGGGATGAAATGTACTATTCGGACGCGGTGTATATCGTGAAAGAGTTTTCGGGGACGTTGGGAACGGATACCGAGAGTGACAGACTGTGCTGGATCAGCATTGATGAACTGCCGGAGATCATGTCGACCCAGGAAGAATATGTTCATGGTTTTGTGAAGAAGATCAAAGAAGAAGAGAGCATGGCGGATAATTATATCCGCAGGATCCGGAGTAAGGTAGGACATGATAAGATCATCCTGACATTTGCCGGAGGCTGCATCTTTAATGAGAAGGGTGAAGTCCTTCTGCAGAGACGAGGCAACACGAATAAGTGGGGCTTCCCCGGAGGAGCGATCGAGATCGGAGAGACACCGCAGATGGCGGCGATCCGTGAGGCGAAGGAAGAGACGGGACTGGACGTTGAGGTCGGAAAGATCATCGGCGTATTTACGGACCTGGACATCACGTACGCGAGCGGCGATCAGGCACAAAGTGTTGTGATCGCGTACGAACTCAAGCCGGTCGGCGGAGAGCTGTACTGCGATCAGGTGGAGACCACCGAGTTGAGATATTACTCGAAGGATGAGAAGCCGGAACTGTTCACGAAATCACATGAAGATCTTTGGAATGAGATCTGGAGATAAAATAAGCCCCGGGGCATGACCTCGGGGCTTGATTTTTTATGCTTGTTTCTCGCTTTCGAGCATGTTTTCGATCACTTTCTGAACGTAAGCACCGGCATGTTTGCGGTCTTCTTTTTCGAGTTCGGAAAGAAGGATCGGTTCGCCGAAGCGGAAGGTGACCTTCGCTTTGTGGATCCAGGGAGCATGATCTCCCATGATAGCTGCCGTGTTGGAGATGGCGACCGGGATGATCGGACAGCCGGATTTCTCCGCGATCTTCAGGGCGCCCTCCTTAAAGGGAAGCAGTCCTTCCTCAGGCGTTTTGTTGCGGGTACCCTCGGGGAAGATCCACATGGATATACCATGGTTCTTCACTAAGTCGATACCCTGCAGGATGGTCTTCAGGCCTTCTTTGATGTTGTCGCGGTCCAGGAAGAGACAGTAGAGCAGTTTCATCCAGTGACGGAGCAGCGGGACCTTCAACATTTCCTTCTTCGCTACGAAACCGCAGCGCCCTTTCACCAGGCGGTAGCCGACGATGATATCGAAGAAGCTCTGGTGGTTGGCGACATAGAGTACCGGTTTGTCATCCGGGATATTCTCCCGACCGATCACGGTCTTCTTAACGCCGGAGAAGAAGCAGATGACGGCGAATGCGCCCTGAACCATCTTAAGGGCGATCTTATCTTTTAACGGCTTGTTGAACAGGCCGATGATAAACAAAATGAACGAAAAGAGGATGCCGACGATCAGGTAGATGGCGGCGAACAGTACACTAAGTATCGTACGCATGTCATACCTCCTCGGAGGCATTTGCCTCGGTCGTTTCGTCGGTATCGACCTCAGGATCTGTATCCGGGTCGATATCGTCCGCGATCGCTTCCGGACAGCGTCCGAAGAGCTTCGTCATGGTCTTCAGGTATGCAGCGAGGCCGGAGTTGAAATGCTCGCCGCGTACACGGAAGGTCCAGTTGCCGGACGGCGTGGACGGTGTGTTCATGCGGCAATCGCTGCCGAAACCGAGCAGATCCTGCATCGGGTAGATGGCGTACTGGGCGATGGAGCCCATCGCGCAGCGGATCATGTCCCAGTGGATGTTGTTGCCGTCGGTATTGAGATACAGGCGGACGCGATCCTTGAGTTTCTCGGGCAGGGACAGGTACCAGCCGACCGTCGTGTCGTTGTCGTGCGTGCCTGTGTAGCAGATGCACTGCGTCGTCGTAAAACGGAAGGGCAGGAGATCATTGTCCGAGAGGTCGTTGAATGCGAACTGAAGAACCTTCATTCCGGGATACTTCAGCGTGTCGCGCAGAAGCGTTACTTCGGGGGTAATGATGCCCAGGTCCTCCGCGATGATGGGCAGATCCTCGCCTAGCTTCTTCGCAATGGCGTGAAAGAGCGAGGTGCCGGGGCCCGGAAGCCAGGCGCCGTTCACCGCCGTTTTCTCGCCGTAAGGGATGGCCCAGTAGGATTCGAAACCACGGAAGTGGTCAATGCGGAGCATATCGAAACGTTCCAGCTGCTTCTGAATGCGCGAGATCCACCAGGCATAGCCCGTTTTCTTGTGATGATCCCAGTTGTAGAGAGGATTTCCCCAGAGCTGTCCGGTCTCGGAGAAATAATCCGGCGGAACTCCGGCCACGACGGAAGGATAGCCTTCGTCTGTCAGGCAGAAGAGCTCGGGGTGTGCCCACATTTCAGCGCTGTCGAGCGATACGAAGATCGGGATGTCGCCGATGATGCGGATGTCGCGTGCATTTGCGTAAGCTTTCACGCGGTTCCACTGCACATAGAACAGGTACTGTAAAAAGCGATAGTAGTCGATCTCATCCTTATGCGAGCGGAAGAGGGATGCCTTCTTGCGGGCGGTCGGGTGCCTCAGTTCGGGTGTCCATTCCAGGAAACAAACACCGTCCTGCATGTCCTTGCAGACCATGAAGAGGGCATAGTCGTTCAGCCAATCCTTCTCGCGTTCGCAGAACTCGTCGAATTCCGCCTTCAGGATGGCATCTTTACTTTCCTTAAAGTGCTCGTACGCACGGTGGAAGATCATGTTTTTGTAGTAGAGGACGTAACCGTAATCCACGGCGTCGTCCGAGAAATTCGGAAGCGGCTGAAGGTCCTGCTTCAGAAGAAGACCCTGGGCCAGCAATACCTCCGGGCTGATGAACAGCGGCTGTCCGGCAAATGCGGAAAAACTCTGGTACGGTGAGTCGCCGTAGCCCGTAGGACCGAAGGGAAGCACCTGCCAGACACTCTGGCCGGACTCCTTCAAAAAATCGATAAAATCATAAGCGCCCGACCCGAAATCGCCGATGCCGTATTTGGACGGCAACGATGAGGGGTGCAGGAGCACACCCGCGTAGCGCGGTAACATAGTTTCGGTAGCCATAGATACTCCATTCTGCCGCCTTCCCGAAGATCGGGCGCGACATTTCAACATAAACGGCCTGCCCGTCGACCCACGGCAGACCCTAGTAACATAATAAAGGAAAACGCGCTGAAATTCAATTGTTTTTTGGCGGGCGAAGACTTGCAATTTTGTCATTTTTGGCATAGAATCAAAGGAGCACCTTTTAAGCCCTGCGGGGGGTGGTGTGAGAAAGGGCGTTTACTATGTACGATCGAAGGGAATTATTCCGAACTACTATATCCATGGCCTGGCCGGCGATGCTGGAATCGTTTTTTGTGGCATTTATCGGCATGGTGGATTCATATATGGTCAGTTCGCTTGGCTCGGAGGCGGTCGCTTCCGTCGGACTGACGCAACAACCGAAGATGGTCGGCCTGGCACTGTTTATGGCGACGAATGTATCATTGTCCGCACTGGTCGCACGACGCAAGGGCGAGCAACGCAGGCGCGAGGCCAATGAGATCCTGTTGACATCGCTGATGTTGATCATCGTTTCGGCCATCGTCGTGGGCGCGCTGATGTCGATCTTCGCGTCACCGATCATCCATCTGTCGGGCTCGAAGCCGGAGACACATGACCGGGCGGTCGCATATTTCCGTATCATCATGAGCTGCATGGTCTTCAACTGCATCCAGATGGGCGTCAACGCGGCCCAGCGCGGCGCGGGCAATACCCGCATCACGATGCGCACGAACATCACTTCGAACCTGGTCAATGTCTGCGCAAACTATTTGCTGATCAACGGACATTTCGGCTTCCCGGCGCTCGGCGTTACAGGCGCGGCGATCGCGACCGTGCTCGGCACCGTAGTCGCCAGCATCATGAGCGTCCTGTCCATCATGAAATCGGACGTATTTGTCAGCATTCCCTACATCATCAAAGAAAAGATCCACGCATCGAAGACGGCGCTTTTCTCGATCGTCCGCGTGGGATATAGTGTATTTTTCGAACAGTTGCTCATGCGTATCGGATTTATGCTCACCTCCATGATGGCGGCGCGGCAGGGAACGAGTCCGTTCGCAGCGCATAACGTAGCCATGAACGTCATGGGTCTGTCATTTTCCTTTGGCGACGGCCTTCAGGCGACCGCGGTCGCCCTCATCGGACGCAGCCTGGGACAGAAGGAACCGGAACTCGCGAAAGCCTACGGCGGCACGTGCCGGCGCATCGGTTTCGCCATCTCGTTGTTCCTCTCGGCTCTGTATTTCTTCGGCGCCCGGATCTTCATGCAGATGTTCTTTCCGACGGATCCCGAGTTTCCGGAGAATCCGCAGATCGTCGAGTACGGCGTTTCCATCCTGCGCCTGTTGATCTTCATCGTGATCTTCCAGGTATCGCAGGTCATCTACATGGGCTGTCTGCGCGGCGCGGGCGACACGGCCTACACAGCAATGGCGTCGACCATTTCGGTATCCATTATCCGTACTGCATTTGCCTACCTCGGAGCCTATATTCTCGGTTTCGGCATCGTCGGCGTGTGGATCGGCGTTTTGGCAGATCAGGTCAGCCGCTTCCTATTCGGCTGGCTGCGGTTCCGTTCCGGCAAGTGGACGAAGATCAAGATTTAATTGAAAAGGCAAGATATGAAAGAAGAACAGGTTTCAGAGAAGAAAACAGAATCGATGGCGCATTGCCCGGTGGAGAAGAAGTGCGGAGGCTGCAGTCTGCTGCACCTGTCCTACGCGAAGCAGCTTGCAAAGAAGCAGCGCATGGTGGAGGGGCTTCTTCACGACTTCTGCAAGGTCGAACCCATCCTCGGGATGAAGGATCCGCTGCACTACCGGAATAAGGTCAATGCGACCTTTGCCTATACGAAGGAGCGCAAGATCGTTTCCGGAATCTACCAGGAGGGGACGCATCGCGTCGTTCCGGTGGAGTCGTGTTGGATCGAGGATGAGACGGCAGATGCTGTGATCCAGACTATCCGCGGCCTGCTTCCTTCCTTCAAGATCAAGACCTATGATGAGGATACCGGCTTCGGTCTGCTGCGGCACGTCATGGTGCGCATCGGAAAGAAGAGCGGCCAGATCATGGTGGTGCTCGTGCTGGCATCGCCCATCCTGCCTTCGAAGAATAACTTCGTGAAGGCGCTGTTAAAGGCGCATCCGCAGATCACCACGGTGATCCTCAACGTAAATGATAAAAAGACGACCATGGTCCTGGGAGAGCGAAATATCACCCTCTACGGACCGGGGTTTATTGAAGATACCCTCGGTACACTGACCTTCCGGATCTCACCCGGTTCGTTCTATCAGGTGAATTCCGTGCAGACCGAGCGGCTGTATGCGACGGCGATCGATTTCGCAAAATTGACCGGAAAGGAAACGATCCTCGATGCTTATTGCGGGATCGGAACCATCGGCCTGTTTGCCGCATCGAAGGCGGCACACGTCATCGGCGTGGAACTGAACGGCGCTGCCGTGGCCGACGCCCGCATCAACGCCAAACGTAATAAGATTCAAAACGCGGAGTTTTTCGTGGGCGACGCCGGCGATTTCTGCCGGAAACTGGCTGGCCAGTCTGCCGCACCCGATGTGGTCTTCATGGACCCGCCCCGAAGCGGAAGCTCCGAGACGTTTATGAAGAGCCTGATCACCATGGCTCCGAAGCGTATCGTTTATATTTCCTGTAACCCCGAGACGCTGGCCCGCGACCTGAAGTATATGACGACGCACGGAAAGTATAAGGTTACGCGCTGCATTCCCGTGGATATGTTCCCCGCGACGGAACATGTGGAAGTCGTGAGCCTTTTGCAGAAAATGAGCAACACCCGGGAAAGAACGATCACACCGGATGTCGATCAGAAAGAACGATAAAGACGCGAACAGTTGAAATGCAGGAAAAGGGATAAGGATGAAGATAGTATGGAGCTACGAAAAATCAACACACAGGATGCATTTGCCCAATGGGAATACACAACGGCTTTGCCGGCAGATGAAAATGGACTGACCAACCCATATAATGGTGTTTCATATGATGAATATGTAGAAAAAGTACTTCCTGAATTGATCTCGTATGAACATCCGGTAAATATGCCTGAATGGTTTGTGCCTGAAACATATTATTATCTGTGGGATGACGGGCATCTTGTCGGAGAGTTTAGGATCAGGCATCATCTTACGCAAGCACTTCGAACAGGTGCGGGGCATATCGGTTATAGTATCTTGAAGGGTGTTCGCGGTAAAGGCTACGGAACAGAAGGCTTAAGGCTTACGGTTATGATCGCAAAAGACATTATTCCGGAGGACGAGATATATTTGCGGGTCAATAAAGATAATATTGCGTCCCAAAAGGTCATGATAAAAAACGGAGCTCGAATCGCAGGAGAAGATGAAACCCATCTGTTTATGCGAATAGCAAAATGATCCGGATTTGAAGCATCGTATTTTAGGAGGTTTCGTATGAATAAGGATTGGTCGGAAAAGAATAAGAAAATGCAGACCCTGATCGGGAAGGAGGCTACTTTCCGGGAGGGCATTGACGTTCTTATGGAATTGAGAAACGATCTGTTTCAGGAGATCACGTCGATCGTGAATACCTATCCTCCGGAAGCGTTTTATCAAATGCCGTTTCCCAAGGCGGAAGGGTATCACAGCAAGACGCTGGTTTACTCCATGTGGCACATTTTCCGAATCGAGGATATCGTGGCGCATACCATTATCCTGCGGGACAGCCAGGTCCTTTTTACGGAGGACTTTCTGAAGAGAACCGGAAGTCCGGTCATTACTACGGGAAATGAGTTTCAGGGTGAGGCGATCGCGGATTTTTCGAAGCAGCTGAACGTTAAAGCAGTGTACGAATACTGTGCGGCCGTCAAGGCTTCGACCGATGCGATGCTGAAAAAACTCGAATACAAGGACCTGAAAAGAAAGTTTACAGAAGAGGATAAGATACGGGTGGCAGACTCGAAGTCCGTGAGTCCGGACGAAGAGGCTGTCTGGCTGATCGATTACTGGTGTGACAAAGATGTTCGCGGATTGATCAAGATGCCGTTTTCAAGACACTGGATCATGCATATCGAAGCCATGGGCCGGATCAAAAGCAAAGTATGAAAACACGTGAAGAAGCATTAGCATATGGGCTCTCCTTTCCGGATACCTATCAGGACGCGCCGTTTCATGATACGAACTGGCAGTTGGTACGGTATAAGGGCAACAGGAAAGCCTTTTTATGGACCTATGAGAAGGACGGGCAGATCCATCTGAATGTCAAGGTCGTGCCGGAGAAGGCCTTCTTTTGGCGTCAGGTATATCGTTCGGTCCTTCCGGGATATCATCAAAATAAAGAGCATTGGAATACGATCATCCTGGACGGAAGCATTCCGGATAAGGATGTGAAACTGATGATCGCAGAGAGTTACGATCTGGTATCGGATAATCCATCCAAAAGGATCTACGAAGCGGTCAAAAAGATCCCTTATGGTCGTGTGGCCACGTATGCGCAGATCGCGGAACTGGCCGGGGACAGGAAGATGGCGCGGGCCGTCGGGAACGCGCTGCATAAGAACCCGAATCCTGAGATCATTCCCTGTTTCCGGGTCGTAAATGCAAAAGGAGAGTTGGCGGGAGAGTTTGCCTTCGGCGGGCCTGGCGCACAGGCGCGGCTTCTGGAAGCGGAGGGAATCGAAATCCATGACGGTAAGGTCGACCTCGGCAAATATCAGTGGAAACACGAACCGAAGAAAGACGGAGAATAAAAACTCAACCGACAGTAGAGTGTCGAAAACTCAACCTGCGGTATGTGTACATTGGCCGTGGGATGGACTATGCTCGGTCATGAAAGGAGGTGCCCGATATGGATCAGATCAAAATCGGAAAATTCATCGCTTTTTGCAGAAAGGAGCAGGGCATGACGCAGGCGGCGCTGGCTGAGAAACTTGGAATCAGCGACCGGGCGGTATCCAAATGGGAGAACGGAAAATCTATGCCGGATTCCGGGATCATGTTGGAACTTAGTGAATTGCTTAAGATTAATGTAAATGAACTCCTGTCGGGCGAAAAGATCATGACAGAAGTATATGACAAAAAAGCAGAAGAGAATATGATCGAAATGAAGCGGCAGATCGAGGAGCAGAACCGACGTATGCTTATGCTCGAAGTTCTGTTTGGCATACCTGCTTTTGTAGCGGCGTTTAGCCTGATCATTGTAGGAGCATATTCCGATATACCGGTTTGGTTGCAGATCCTGTTGATCGCGGCCGGAGTGACGTTTATTCTCGTTATGGCACTCGTCGGTGTAATGATCGAACAGAAAGCAGGATACTATGAATGCCAAAAGTGCGGATATAGACAGGTCCCGACGTATTTTCGGACATTAAACGCGCCGCATATGGGCAGGACACGTCTCATGAAATGTCCGAAATGCGGAGAAAAGAGCTGGCAGAAGAAAGTTCTGACGAACGAAAAAGAGAGAAACGAATAGAAATGGATCTCCGGGATGTATCAGGCATTTCGGAGATTTTTGATTCTTGCAATACTGTAAGAAAAGCCGGAAAATGAAAAATCCGGGGATAAATGCCTTGAAATAAATGTTTGAATATACTATAATGTTTCTAATGGTGTTGAATCGATAAGGAATCATATGTGGTTACTGAGCCGGTAGACCGATTCTATTTATCGACAATAAAGCGGAAGGCAGAAATGAATATGGACGTTAAGAAGTTTTACGAGGAGAAGATGTATGGCATCTGGCGTGAAGGCGAGAATGTCACTTATGAAAGACTCGGCGCAGATCCTGCTGCTGCAGAGGGCGCTGAGAAACCGAAAAATCCTTTTGCCCCGATCGGCGGAGAATTGGTGAAGATCACGATCGAAACGGAGGGAAGAACTTCTTCGTTTATCGTCCACGCTTATATACCGACACAAGAGCAGCGAGAGGCATTTGCCGTTCGCCACGGCGGGAGCACGAAATATAAAGGCCTCCCGTTCCTGATCTGCATGCATCCGATCTTCCCGAAAGACTATCTTTTGGAGCAGGGTGTGGCAGTCTTTTTCATGGATTGTTATCAGATCGCTTCCGACGACATTCGCCGGCTCGGAGCTTTTTACGATCTGTACCCTTACACGGAGGACCCTGCGACGCAGACCGGCGGTCTGATGGCGTGGGCATGGGGCGCTTCCAAGGTTCTGGATGCGGTCTATGCAGGCCTGGATCTGGAGTTCGGCCTGGATGCCGAAGCTTCCATGGTGACCGGTGTATCCCGCTGGGGTAAGGCGACCGCTGTCTGCGGAGCTTTTGAAAAACGCTTCCGTCTGACGATCCCGACCTGCTCGGGCGCGGGCGGCCTGGCACAGTATAACTACGTTTCCGAAGGCAGAACCTACGACCTTTCATCGGTCGGCGGCCCGGATGCCTACACCTATACACAGAACGAACCGCTCAGTTGCCTGCAGTCGGATGCAGAGCGCGGTTGGTTCGTCGACCGGTTCCTGGAGTTTCGGGAGCCGTCGGATATCACTCCGGACCAGGATGCATTGCCCGTGATGGCGATGGGTGAAGACCGTTATTACTTCATCATAGCCGCATACACAGGCGAAGACTGGGTCAATGCACCTTCCATGTGGGAGTGTTACAAAAAGGCAAATGCAGTTTATGCAAAGCATGGACTGGAGGACCATCTGGTGGTACATTTCCATCTGGTCGGCCATGCGGTCATCGAAGAGGATGTGAAACTCTTCCTGCCGTATTTCGACCGCATGTACTACGGAATGGACACGATGCAGGATCTCGCGCCGCTGAAGACAACGGCGTTTGCGGGACAGGATAACTGATCCGGATCACGGATCGAAACGAACAGAAGGACTATTCACGAGGACGCCGGATATGGCGGGACAGGACTGAAAGATGCTGGAGAGGATCAAACACGCACTCTTTTATGCGGATGCCGATAAAGAAGCTTATCGCTCCGTAAAAGAAAAGATCGAGTACGCGAATGTCGTCACATTGACGATCTATTCTTTGGTTGCATTCGTTTTGACATCGATCATGACGCTCCTCTATGTATTCGTGATCCGCGCGATGTCGGAAGCCTGGGTCGTTTTCATCTTCGGCGTGTTCGGTTCCCTGATCATATTTGTACTCGCCGGCATCTGCCGTACGCATTTAAAACTCACGTATTTTACGATCTATGCGGCCATTTCCCTGTTCATGATCTATGGCATCCTGATGGGTACGCTGTGCCGCCCGGGTGAGCAGACAGTCACGTTTGTGGTGCTGATGCTGTTCCTCCCGCTTTTGTTTGTTGATAAGCCCATCCGCCTTATCTCTGCCCTGGTTTTCTATGTGACCATCTATTTGGTTGCTGCTGTGAATACAAAGTCCGGTAAGGTCCTGATGGCAGATATTTCGAACGCGGTCATGTTCGGAATGTTGGCGATCGTCAGCATCGTTTTCATCGTTCGTGTTAAGGTCAATGGTTTTATTCTGGAGCAGCGACTTCAGTACATGAGCGAGAAGGACCAGCTGACCGGTCTGAATAACCGAAACTCCTACGAGTGGCACCTGGCCGAATATACTCGTCGTTGCAGGGAGAGCCTGGGATGTGTTTACATCGATGTCAATGGTTTGCACGACCTGAACGATTCGGAAGGCCATAAGGCCGGAGATGTCATGTTGCAGACCATCGCACATTTCGTGCAGGAGAATTTCGGAAAGAGGGATACCTACCGTATCGGCGGTGATGAATTCCTGGCCTACACAGTGGACTGGAGCGAGGCGAAGATCGAAGAGAAGATCCGCCAGCTGAAGAAGCAGGTGAGAGAGGCGGGTTATCAGGTCGCAGTCGGTTATTCCAACAGTCCGGCGGAGATGGTCGAGATCAATGCATTGACCACGAAGGCTGAGACCTACATGTACAGCGATAAAGATGAATACTACCGGATATCCGGAAAGAAGCGAAGAGGAGCTTGATCCAAGCTCTCTGCGAATCACCGGGTGGATCCGTAAAGTGGGCGAGCCGGTCATTTCGGCTCGCTTTTTTTCACCGAAATGTGAGGTTTTTGTTGTATTTTCCCATGGGTTTCGGTATAATAGTGGGGATAGTAGAAGGGTCGGCAGATGAGCCAGCCGACATGTGAGAAAAGGAGAAGAAATTATGACAGAGCAAGAGATCCGGGAAGAGATCGAAGCGAAGATCAAAGCGGGACCGCACGAGGTCCTTCCGGAATACCGGTATGACACATTTGACGATGGAAATGTGGTTCATGGAAAGAAGAAGGGGCACCTGCCGCCTATGGGCTGGAATAGTTGGAATGCATTCGGTACCGGGAATACCGAAGTTCTGACACGGCAGATGGCGGACGCGCTGGTCGCTCTGGAACTGGATAAATTGGGTTATCAGTACGTCGTTTTGGACGACGGTTGCTATCAGAACACGCGTGAGAACGGGCTACTGGTCAGCAATGCCGAGCGTTTTCCGAGCGGTTTCAATGCCATGGCGGATTATATACATGCGCGCGGACTGAAGTTCGGAATGTACAACGACATCGGCGTGAAACTGTGCAGCAGCGCTTACGTCGGCACCTGTGGTCACGAAGCGGATGACGCAAAGTCATATATCAACTGGAATATCGACTTTATCAAAGTCGACAACTGTTACTATTTGTGGGACAATGCGACCTTCTCCGATAAGCGTAACGCGAAGTACGTTTTCGCACCGGCCATCCGGTCGATCCGTATTTTCGGAGACGGGTTTGATAAGAAATACTGTGCACTTACCGACGGTGAGATCCGCGGAGGATGCATTGTTAAAACGTCCGATTGCGTTACGAGCATCGGCACCTATGACGGGACCGGTCCCGGGCCGTCGCCCGTGGGACCTCGCAGCGGTGAGCTGGTGTTTAAGGTGAACGTTCCGAAGGCGGGCGACTACCGCCTGGAGATCGAGTATGCGACCTCCTGTGAGGAAGGTCAGGGTAGCTGGCTTCAGGTTGCGGTCGGTGAGAAAACGACGAAGCTTGCGTACGACGGCTTCGTTCCGGAGACACCGGTACGCACCGTATTTGAGACATTTTCCGATATCACTGTGTCGTTGGAAGCGGGAGAGAATATAGTTCGTCTCATGAACCACCGCCGCCAGGAAAACACGCTCTGCTCGTATTCGACCTTACTGAAGGAATTGAATAAGCAAAAGCCCGGCCACGACATCCTGCTTTCCATCTGTGAATGGGGTAAGACGCAGCCGCAGAACTGGGGCTATAAGGTGGGCGACACCTGGCGTATCCTGAACGACATTACGTTCCGCGTCGGAAGTGACGGGGATCCGGGCGTCGGCTCGTGGAAAGACGATTACACACCGAGTGTGACCACACAGTACAACAAGGCAGTCATCATGGATGAATTTGCCGGCCTCGATAAGGGATGGAATGATCCGGACATGCTGATGATCGGCATGAACGGCCTGACCGATACGATGTATCGTACACATATGGCGATGTGGTGCATGCTGAATGCGCCGCTGATGCTGGGCCTGGATCTGCGCCGTGTGAAGATCGGGGATCCGATCTGGCAGATCATCGCAAATAAGCGGTTGATCGACCTGAACCAGGATGCCCTCGGCGTACAGGCGAAGCGTATCTACAGCAGCATTCCCGGCAAATACGCGGCAGACCGCGAGTATCTGACGAACATCGACCGCGTGGACATTTTGGCGAAGCCTCTTTCGGATGGTTCGGTGGCGCTCTCGTTCATCAACGTAAGCGAGGACGAAAAGAACGGAGATTTCAGCGTGGATGTTTCCACGATCCTGGCAGGGATCGGAGCGAAGCTCCCGTCCGGCAATAAATGGAGCTCCGAGACGAAGAAGTTTACGGTCACAGACCTCTGGACCGGAGAAGTTTCGGAAAACACGACCGGCGTTTTCGGTGTTTCGACATTGGCCGCTTGTGACAATGTGACGATAAAGGTAACTCCGAATGCATAAGCAGGAAGCGAACGCAGGGGTACCGGAACTGACCGCACGCCTGACGGGGGTCACCCGTCAGGCGGCGGCAGAGATCGTGCACGAATGGCTGTTGCAGGTGAAGCAAGAGGCGGACGAGCCGGATATCACCCCGGCGTACAGGCTGATGGATCTGATGGACTGCCACCGATGCGTGCAGCACGTCGCCCAGGTCTATATTAAGGGCATCATGGGGGACGGAGCGCCGATATTCGGTATGCAGACCGTTGTCTCCGAAGGCGAGGCGCAGCAGATCGCTGCGCGGGCCGAATACCCTTCGCTGCGTTACCGGATGCACGCAGGAAGTGCAAAAGAGGAGGCTCCGCGACGCCTGATGTACATGAACCTGGAGCAGATGGAGGCGGACCTTCGCATCATCGATGTCCGGGACACCGATGAATTCGAGGAGGGACACCTTCCGAACGCGGTCAATATCCCGCTGGCGCAGTGCGTGAGTGACATCGAAGCATTGCCCGCGAAGAAAGACGAGACGATCTGTTTCGTATGCGAGAAGGGGGTAAAAAGCCGGATCGCAGCGGCCGCAGCTATGCAGGCCGGATACACAAATGTGTTTTTCGCCGGAGAGGGTTGAGTTAAGGGTGTCGTTTGCGTGATGTAAGAATTATTTAAGGAAATCTGTTTGGCATTATGCTATAGTATACATGGGGAAACGATCAAAAGAAATTTTGAGGAGGATAGGACTATGTATTCTGACGCTGCATTGGAGCAGCTGCGCAAGGACGCTTTAAGCCGGTTCTGGATACGGATCGGGATCGTGTTATTGATCGCGATATGCCTGGTGGTGATCTCGCCGTTTTTGATGATCTTCGGTGCATTGACCGGAAGCGTCATCATCGCGCTCATCCCGAACCCGAGTAAAAAGAAATACTTCGATGCCGTAAAGGATAGCGCGATCCGCGGTCAGTTCGAGGAGGCTTTCGGTGAAGTCATGGTGGATTACAAGAAGGGCTTCTCCGAGAATTTCATCTCGCACACGGGTCTGCTCCAGATGGGCAATGAATACAGCAGTGACGACTATGTGAGCGGCGTCTGCAACGGCGTGCCGTTCTCACGGTCGGATGTATATATCGCAAGTTCTTCGAGCGACAGCGACGGAAATTCATCGACCACGGTACTCTTCGAAGGAAGATGGATGGTATTTGATTTTCCGAGGGAACTGTCCGGAGACCTGCAGGTATTCGAAAAGAACTTTCATTACGCGAAGAAACGGAAAGGTATCTTCACCAAAAAGGAAGAGCGGCGCCACGAGATCTTTTTGGAGGATGAAGGCTTCAACAAACGTTATGTAGTCATGGCGCAGGATGATCATGATGCGTTCTATTTTCTGACACCGCACATGATGGAGAAGATCGACCGTTACTGCAGTCAGTCCGACGGAAGGTTCATGTTGGGCATCCTCGGAAACCGTCTGCATGTTGCGATAAATAATTCAAAGAATCCGATGGAGCCGAGTCTGTTTCGGAAAAATGATGTAGATGAGGTCCGCGCGGAGGTCTTAAATGAGATCACACTGATCCGCCGTACGATAGAGGATTTTAATCTGGACGCGGATCTGTGAGAAGGAGGGCAGTATGAATCCTGTTGTTATCGTTATCTGTGTTGTGTTACTGATCATCGTAGGATGGATCATCCTTACGATCAATGGTATCCGCCGGATGCAAGTGAAGATAAGCGAGGCAGAAGCGGATATCGACGTAGCGCTGAATAAGCGTTTTGACGTGCTGACGAAGATGCTCGATGTTGCAAAATCGTATCTGGGTGAGGAGAGGGATATCATCCTGAAGAGCATCCAAATGCGTGCAGCGATGAGCCTTGAGCAGAAGGGCGCTACCGGCGCCGCTATGGAAAATGCGCAGAAACAGCTTCTGGCTGTCGGCGAGAGCTATCCGCAGCTCGGATCGACGAACCAGTTTAAGCAGTTGCAGATCGCGATCATGGACACGGAGGAGCACCTTCAGGCCGCTCGTCGCGTCTATAACTCGAACATCTCCCGTTATAATCAGATGTGCGTATCCTTCCCGAATTCCGTGGTAGCAGCCCTCATCGGCGCTTCCCGCCGGGAGTTCTTTAAGATCGACGACAGCAAGCGTCAGGATGTGGACATGAAGTTCTAAAGTCCGCATTTCTTCTTGACAACCCCATGTGCATTTGATAAACTTATTCATAAGGCATTGAAGAAAACCGCCCTAAATGAGCAGCGATGCTGCTGTTTAGGGCGTTTCATTTCCCAAAGGGTTTCTTCCTTGCATGTATCAGGAGGTCAGAAATGAAAATAGACAAGCTTGTTGGAGAGCGTTTTAAGGAGCGTCCCGCGGATTGTGTCATTGACAGCCATGCGCTGATGGTGCGCGGTGGCTACATGAAGTATGTCGGAAACGGTATTTTTTCCCAGTATCCGATCCTGAAGCGGATCTCGAAGAAGATCGAGAACATCATCCGCGAGGAGATGGATCGCATCGATGGACAGGAAGTTCTGTTCCCGGTCGTTATGCCGGCATCCCTGTGGGAGGAGTCGGGTCGTTATGAGTCTGTCGGAAGCGAGCTTTTGCGCTTTACAGACCGTAACGGAAGTAAGATGATCCTTGGTATGACACACGAGGAAGCTGCAGTGCATCTGGTACGTGAGTACGGCCTCAGCTATACCCGTTATCCGTTCATGATCTATCAGATCCAGACGAAGTTCCGTGATGAGGCTCGTCCGCGTGGCGGTATGATCCGTGTGCGTGAGTTCACCATGAAGGACGCATATTCTTTCCATACCAGCCAGGAGGATCTGGAGCAGTATTATGATGTCTGCTACAAAGCATACGAGCGTATTTTCGCACGTGCAGGCGTTCCGGAGGTCATCTCCGTCGCATCCGACAGCGGTATGATGGGCGGCAGCCTGTCCCATGAATATATGCTTCTTACACCGGTCGGCGAGGATTCGATCGCGATCTGCGATTCCTGCGACTACCGTGCGAACATGGAAGCAGCAGAAAGCATTACGGAGAATGCTCCCGTAGCTGAGAAGCAAGCACTTACGAAGGTTGCGACACCTCATCAGGAGACGATCGAGGATGTCTGCAAGTTCCTGAATGCTGAGACCATCAAGAGTGTTAAGGCGGTCGTATACCAGCTGAACCGTACGGATGAGTATGTGATCATCTTCATCCGCGGCGATCTGGATGTGAATGAAACAAAACTTACAAATCACCTGGGTGAGGACGTGCATCCTGCAGTGATCGACCTCGAGAGCGGCATCGTTGCCGGCTACATCGGACCGGTCGACCTGAATGCGAAGGATGGCACCATCGTGCTTTTTGATAAGTCCCTGGTGGGCGCGGATAATATGGTCTGCGGCGCAAACGATGCAGGCTATCACTTCACGGGCCTGTCCATGGAGCGTGACTGCCCGGAGGCAGTATACATTGACCTCGCAAAGATCACCGAGGGCGGCGTATGTCCGAAGTGCGGTAAGAAGTCGATCCACATCTCCCGTGGTATCGAGGTAGGTAATATCTTCCAGCTCGGCACGAAGTACACGAAGTCGATGAACATGCAGTACATCGACGAGAATGGCGAGAAGCATTATCCGATCATGGGTTGCTATGGTATCGGTGTCGGACGTCTGGCTGCTTCCGTTTGTGAGGCAAAGCATGATGAGTACGGTCCGATCTGGCCCATCACCATCGCTCCTTATACCGTTCATCTGTGCTGTATCCGTTCCGACGATCCGGAAGCGAAGAAGACTGCAGACGACCTGTACGCAGCGCTTCAGGCGAAGGGCATCGACGTATTGTACGATGACCGTGATGTGCGTCCGGGCGTTATGTTCTCCGACGCAGATCTGATCGGTGCGCCGATCCGTATCACCGTAAGCCCCAGAAACATGAAAGAGGGCGTTGCCGAGATGGCGACCCGCGATAAGCGTTTCTCGGAGAAGGTTGAACTGGATAAGGTCATGGAGACCACGATGCGTTGGATCTGCACATTGACCGAGGAGATCGAAAGCGTAGCTAACGCGATCCAATAATAGTGTTTGAGAGAGATAGTTAGAAAAGCAGAGCGGGCCTTAAGTCCGCGGAAAGGAATGAAATGAGCAGTAATGTAAGACCGGAAACGATGGAACGTATTACGACACCGGCGCTGGCGCAGGCTTTTATCGAGGAGCAGGTCGCAGAGATCCGCAAGCAGGTGGGAGATAAGAAAGTGCTTCTGGCACTGTCCGGAGGCGTTGACTCTTCCGTAGTAGCAGCCCTTCTGATAAAGGCGATCGGCAAGAACCTGACCTGTGTACATGTTAATCATGGACTTCTTCGTAAGGGCGAGCCTGAGCAGGTCATCGAAGTTTTCAAAAACCAGTTGAATGCAAACCTGATCTATGTAGATGCGATCGACCGTTTCCTGGATAAACTCGCAGGTGTTTCGGATCCTGAGCAGAAGCGTAAGATCATCGGTAAGGAATTCATCGATGTATTCGCTGAGGAAGCCCGTAAGCTGGATGGCGTAGAGTTCCTGGCACAGGGAACCATTTACCCCGACATCCTGGAGAGCCACGGCGTTAAGGCACATCACAACGTAGGCGGCCTGCCGGAGGATCTGAAGTTCGAACTCGTTGAGCCTGTGAAGCTCCTGTATAAGGATGAGGTTCGTGTAGTCGGTAAGGAACTCGGCCTTCCGGATAATATGGTTTATCGTCAGCCGTTCCCGGGCCCGGGCTTGGGCGTTCGTTGTGTCGGCGCGATCACTCGTGACCGTCTGGAGTCCCTGCGTGAGGCAGATGCCATCGTTCGTGAGGAGATCGGTAAACTCGATCCTGTACCGTGGCAGTACTTCTGTGCGATCCCGGATTTCACATCCACCGGTATCCGTTATGTGGATGGTAAGGGTGAGCGTTACATGGGTTGGGCAGTCGTTATCCGTGCGGTGAATACCGTGGATGCCGTTACCGCGACCGTTCCCGAGATCCCGTTTAAGATGCTTTGCACGATCCGCGATCGTATCATCGCGACCGTACCCGGCGTAAACCGTGTGCTTTGGGATATCAGTGAGAAGCCTGTAAGCACCATCGAGTGGGAATAAAAAAGTTGATATAGAGACGGGCAGTTTCCGCATGTTTTTCCGCGCGGGACTGCCTGTTTTTTTGTGCGCAAGCATCGCTGTATCCGGTGCAGTTCGTTGACGCTCAAAGAGAACTGTGGTAGAATGAAACTACGTAGTTTTGACGTATTTGAAGTGACATTTTATGACGATAATTTGGGAAAGAGCGGGATGGATATGAGTGAAGTAAAACCTTGTGTCAGAATGGTAAATGCCGTGAAAGAGTTTCCGTCGGGCAGTGGAGTCGTGAAAGCATTGGACGGGATCACGCTGGACATCTGCCCTGGCGAGTTCGTCGTGGTGAACGGCGAGTCCGGTTGCGGTAAATCCACGCTCTTAAATATGATCGGCTGTATGGATGGATTGACCTCCGGTAAGATCGAGATCTTCGGACGGGACATGACGACGCTCTCCGAGAAGGAGATGACCCTGTACCGGCGCCGGGATGTGGGGTTTATCTTTCAGGAATACCATCTGATGCCGGAACTGACAGCCTATGAAAACGTGGAATTTATCGCGGAACTGGTTGAGGATCCGATGTCTGTAGATGAAGTGGTCGATATGGTCGGGCTGACCGATGTTGCGGACCATACGCCCGGACAGCTCTCCGGCGGACAGCAGCAGAGAGATGCGATCGCGCGTGCTCTCGTTAAACGCCCGCGTATCCTCCTGGCCGATGAGCCGACGGCAGCGTTGGATGAGGCTTCCGCCCGCGAGGTTCTGCGTGTTTTCGAACGCCTGATCCAAAAGAATGATGAGCAGCCGGATCCGGAACGCAAAACGACGATCCTGCTGGTAACGCATAACCGCGAGATCGCAAAGATGGCCGATCGGGTGATCGTGCTGAAACAGGGAAGGATCGCTTCCGATGTTACGCAGGAGACTCGCTGCGGAGTAGATATGCTGGAATGGTGACCATGAAGAAAACGCTAAGAAAACTATGTATACGCTATATGCGAAGACAGCGGGCCGCCTGCCTGTCTGTTTTCGTTGTGGCTATGCTTGCCGTGATGGCGTATCTCGGGATCATGGATACGGCGCAGGCCATGAAGAATAACATCGGCCGCTTCTGGAAGGAGACCGCATTCCGCGACATCGAGATCTCTGCGTCGAAACTTCTGTCCGAAGAGGATCTGGCAACGATTCGGCAAACAGAGGGAGTTACAGCCGTGGAACCGCTTTGGTTCACGACCGGACATTCCGCCTCGGGCGATGCATCCGACTTTGACGTCATTTCCCTGACGGAGCAGATCAACACCGTGATCCTGACGGAAGGACGGATGCCGGAAACGGCAGAAGAATGTCTGCTCGAACTCCCGGTTTTGGAAGATTTGGGGATATCCGTCGGAGAAACGATCGAAGTGGAAGCCGACGATCTGTCGATACATCGATTTCTGGTGTGCGGAATAGCGCAGCATGCGGAACATGCGTGCCTGCCGATCCAGGTGCCCGGAAACCGATACATGATCGTAAAGAAGGAGGCATTCGACCCTGAAACCTTAGATGACCGCTGCATGAAAGCGATCCTCCGGATCGAAGGCAGCGAAGGATGCGACCGTTTTTCTCAGGAATACCAGGAGAAAGTCGACCGTGTCATGAAGCGCTTGTACCTTCTGGCAGCGCAGGATATCGGGCAGCAGATGTCCGGAGATGCGGATGGCTTGTCACCGGAGATGATCCTCGCAAGTGCATTGGCCGGCGACAGCAACGCCGAGCCATGGATGGTGCTGGACGTGTGGAGCTCCATGTACAGCTTCGCGATCCGTACGGCCGTGGACAATGTATCCGACATCGGCAGGACGTTTGCTCTCATGTTTGTGCTCGTCGGCGCTCTGGTGATCTTCTCCTCGATCCATCGTATGGTGGAAGAGGATAAACGCCAGATCGGGACCGCTAAGGCGGTCGGCCTTACAAATAAAGAGATCGCAGCGAGGTATCTGACAGCCGGTGTGGCTCCTGCTGTAGCCGGCATGCTGGTCGGCGCGCTCGCGGGCTTCGGTATCGTTCAGATGATATTGCTGCTGATCTATGGCAGGTTTTATGTTTACGGTATGGGTTATCCGGCGTTTCTGCCCGGCGTGACGCTCATAGTATTCGTCGTAGGATTTTTGCTTGCGGCTGCGGCGGCAGGCATCGCCTGTGCCGGCCTGATCCGGCGGCCTGCATTGTCCCTGTTAAATGACAGAGACGAGATAAAAACGACGGCCCGGAGATACGGGAATAGCCGAAGAGCGAAGCACGCTTCCAAATACAGGTTCTATGCGCGCATGATCCGCAGGCAGATGCGGCGTGAGAAGTGGCGCCTTCTGATGATCGCGGTATCCATAGCCGGTTGCATGGTTCTGCTGGTGACCGGATTTTCCGTAAAGTTTGCGATCTCGAGATCGATCAACCGCCAGTTTACCGACGTGGAACGCTATGACGTTAAGGTATGCTTCGATGCGGAAGAAACAGACGGAGACTCGCTGAAGCAGAAGATCCGGGACATCCTGCTTTCGTCCGGCCTGCAGGAAGGGGACGCGAACGGAGGTTTTGTCGAAGTCCTCGAACGTGAGTGCCTGTATTACGCCGAAGAACGTATAAACGGAGGCGAACTGCTCTGTGCAGATCCCGAGGCGCTGGAAGCCTTTTTCACGGCCGAGGATATCGAAAACGGCGAGCGTTTCGGTAAGCGGAAGGCCACGGGCGTATACATCCCGCTTCGTGCTTCGGAGACGGGCAATATAAACAGCGGCGACAACATGTTCCTGCTCGACAGCCGGATGAAACTGAAAGTCGTGGATGTCATCGGTGTATATAATCATTACGTCGGCGGGCAGCTCCTGATGACGGTTTCCTCTTACGAAGAGATCTACGGAGAGAAACCGGAGAACAACCGTTTCCTGATCCGCTGTGGGGAGAAAACCTGCGATCCGCTTTGTGAGAAACTGTCGCAACTTCCGGTCAATGTGATCCGGACGAGCGATAAGAAGCAGGAGTATCTGAGATACACGACTGCCCTGAATGCAGTAGCCGCGCTTCTGGCTGCGATCGCCGCGTTTATGGCGGGCGGCGTCCTGATCAACCTGATCTACCTGCAATACTATCGCAAGAAGGGTAGTCTGGTGATCATGCGGATCAACGGCTTTACGGCGATGGAGACGGCCGGCTACGTGCTGGGAGAGTCGATCCTGACCCATGTGGTCGGTATCGTGTTCGGCATCCTCGGCGGAACGTGGCTTTCCGGAAGGATCCTGCGCCTGATGGAGGGACGCCAGTTCCATATCATCCGGGATCCGCAGATCGCGGCCTGGGTCGTTGCTACCGTTATCCTGTTGTTTTTCTCGGTGATCATTCATTCGGTCATCGTACGTGCCGTCGTGAAACTGAAACCGACGGAAGATGTTATGATCCGCTGACGGATCTTTTTGGAGGGGTTACTATGAAAATGTTATTGAGACTGAGCCGGGAGGCCATACGCTACCGTACACTGTATATCATTGCCATCATGTCTACGCTGCTACTCACCGGCGTGAATCTTGCGGCTCCGCGTGTCCTGTCCGCCATGACGGGTATCGTCAGCAAAGGTGTGGACGATGCAGGCATGAAGCGGATATGGGGACTTACGGGCATATTGGTCGGACTGTATCTCCTGCGCATCATTTTCCGCTTCCTGAATAACTACCTGGCGCATAAAGCAGCCTGGTACCTGGTCGGTGACTTGCGTACACGGACGTATGATAAGCTGGAGCGCATGCACATCGGCTATTTCCACGATAAGCAGACGGGCGACCTGATGAGTCGCATCGTCAACGATACGCGCGATTTCGAACTTTTGTACGCGCACATGATACCGGACACGATCACGAACATCATGACCTTCGTGGGCGCGCTGATCATCCTGCTTACGATCGACCTGAAACTGGCGCTGATCACCTGCGCGCCGATCCCGCTGATCTTTTTATCCGGTATTTTCTTCTCGAAAAAGGTGCGGCCGTATTTCCGTGCCTCCCAGAAGAAGATGGGCGAACTGAACGGTAAGCTTCAGGATAACCTCTCCGGTATCCAGGAGATCCAGTCGTTCGGTCGTGAGGAGTATGAGACCGAACAGGTCAATGTAAAGAATTTCGAGCACATTTCTGCAATGCTGAAGGCTCTGAAGATCAGTGCGATTTTTCATCCCTGCGTCGAATTCATCTCTTCGATCGGAACCATCCTGGTCGTTTCGTTCGGCGGTTACCTGGCATGGAAAGAGGGCATGCAGGTCGAATCGATCGTTGCATTTTTGCTGTATCTGGGTCTGTTCTATGCACCCGTGACCGGGCTTGCAAATCTCCTGGAGAATATGCAGCAGTCCATGGCGGGCGCGGAACGTGTCATGAGCATTCTGGACGCCCCGTGCGAGATCGTCGATAAGGAAAATGCGACCCCGCTCACGGACGTTAAAGGAGAGATCGAATTCGACCACGTCAGCTTCTCTTACGAGACCGGCGATGTTGTTTTGAATGATATTTCGTTCAAGTGTGAGGCCGGAAAGATGCTGGCCCTCGTCGGGCCGACCGGCGTGGGTAAGACGACGCTCACGAAACTGATCTCGCGGTTTTACCAGCCTACGGGAGGCAGTATCAAGATCGATGGTAAGGATCTGATGGACGTCACCATCGAAAGTTTGCGTAAGAACATTTCCCCCGTCCTCCAGGACACCTTCCTGTTCAACGGAACGATCGCCGAGAACATCGGTTACGCTGAGCCGGAGGCGGGACTCGAAGCGATCATGGAGGCGGCAAAGGCTGCGAATATCCACGAGGATATCATGCATATGCCGGACGGATATAACACGGTGGTGGGAGAGCGTGGACTGCGTCTCTCCGGAGGACAGAAGCAGCGCGTGGCTATTTCGCGTGCGATCCTTCGCAAATCCCCGATCATCATCCTGGATGAGGCGACGGCTTCGGTCGATGTCGAGACTGAGCACCAGATCCAGGAAGCGATCTCAAACATCGCAGGCAGCCGGACGATCATCGCTATCGCCCACCGCCTTTCGACGATCCGCAACGCGGATAAGATCCTCGTCATCGAGGAAGGTCGCCTGATCGAAGAGGGGACACACGATGAACTTATCGCCCTGGGCGGACGTTATGCACGCATGAATCGTATCCAGAGCGCGGAAAAACAGGAATAAACAGAAGGGTGCCGCAGGAAATCTGCGGCATTTTTCATTTTCCTTGTGGGAAAATGTCTTCCCCCTACGTTCCTATGTCAGAAAACCGAAATTAGGAGAAAAGAAATGGATGGTAAATCGAGATTACTGAACCTTTTGATCGTGTTTGTGGTCGTGTGTGCTCTGATCACTGCATGTAGGAATAATGAAAAAGATGGAAAAGACACGACTGCGAATGATAAAGCCGGCGTAACGACACAGGACGATGCGCTGAATGAAACGCTTTCGCCGCCGGACCGGATGACGGCGATCTACGATAAGGATGATAATAAACTGGGAGAGATCGACGGAAGGGCACTGTGTACGGCTGTGGACGATGGCATTTTCTACAGCATTTTCCGGCTCGGAGAAAATGAGCAGACCGCAACCGCGCAGTATAGACTGTTCCGCAAGTCGGACAATACCGACATCCTGCTGGGAAACCTGAAGGATCAAGGTTACGAGGCGCAGTTCTGCCGTACTGAATATAACGGCCGGATCTATACACTGGCGATCCAGGGCTATCCGATCGATAAAGAAAAGGACGATCTGATCCTTCTGGAGTTCGATCCGAAGGCCGGGACGATGAAGAAACAGGTCATTTCCCACGATGGCTTCCCTTACGGATCCATGGCGTTCCTGGACGGCAAACTGCTGATCATGAATCATGAAACGCTGACAACGAAGGAGAGTTGCATCTACGAGTACGATCCGGCGACGGAGAGTGTCCGCACAGTCATCAACATTCCGGACGATCAGGGATCGTTGCGCGCAGTCAGTGTGAGCGGGGACAATGTATACCTCTTCCGCTGGAAGGGCGTCGATGGCGGCGAACCGAAGATCTATTTGGATCAATATGATAAAAACTTCCAAAAGAAGAGTGAAAAAGTGATAAACGATGTGCTTGCAAAAGCGATCGTTAATGTCCGTGGTATCATGAGCCGTGCAGATGCGATCAATGAACTCGGATACTACATTACACATTTTGAGATCACGGACGACCGCTACCTGCACTATGAGAATTTTGCCGTCACACGTGTCATCGTGGATCTTCAGACAGAAGACACCATTTTCTCTCAAGACGATCTGTATAACGGATCGAACGGCGGTGGCGCTACGATGATCTGCCGTTATTCTGAAGATATCGGATCCGCGGCTTCTTCCGAGATCTACCGCTATGAAAACGGTGAGCTTAAACCGGTCGAAGTACATCTTCCGGAGCATCATAAACTGGTACGATACATTTCGAGTGCTCCAGGCGGCTCGTGGCTGCTGGCAGCAGTGGACGTACCTTCGGCGAGTTCGCAGACAGAGGCAGTTTATCTGTTTTCCATGCCTTGATCACATATATATACCCTATTGCAAACAACGGCAGGCTTTCCCTCCAAGGACCTGCCGTTGTTTGCATGTCCGGGCCCGGAAAGGCCGCCTTTTTTTGTTGAAAGTCGGGGCCGTAAATGGTATAATAATGCATTAGAAACACTCAGACGATGAGTGAAGAAACCGTGCGTATATTACAGGATAAAAAGGGGTTACAGTATGAAGAAAAAAGAAACTTGTGAAAAGACGGGAACCAAGGCTAAAGTGCCGGCCAGAGTTAAGATGATGCGGAAAATGTGGGCCATGAGCGACGCGAAGCGGGATGCGGGCCTTATCGAGCCCGAGGATGTGGAGAAATCGTGGGACATCTCCTACGGACCGTACGGGGAGGAGAACCTGCTGGACGTATATCGTCCTGCAAAAGAGGCCGGAAAGGTTCTTCCGGTGATCGTGAACGTTCACGGGGGCGGCTATTTCTATGGCGATAAAGAACTCTATCGTTTTTACGCGATGCGCCTGGCACAGTTTGGCTTTGCCGTGGTGAACTTCAACTACCGCCTGGCTCCGCTGAACCGCTTCCCGGCGCCGCTGGAGGATACATTGGCCGTATTCAAGTGGATCTCCGCCAATGCGAGAAAATACAAACTGGATAAAACAAACGTATTCATGGTCGGCGACTCAGCGGGCGCGCAGCTCGTGAGCCAGTTCGCGGCCATCTGGACGAATAAAGCCTATGCGAAACTTTTTGGTTTCACCTTGCCGCGTGGCGTGAACTTGCGCGGGATCTCCTTAGCTTGCGGTTTGTATGAACTTCGCAGTAAGATCACCGGTCCACAGAACGAGATGATGCTGGATTATTTCGGCGATGTGAGCATGGCGCAGGATCTCCGCACCGAGGTCCACGCGTACATCACGGGCGACTACCCGCCGACCTACATCTTTTCCGCAGCGAATGATTCCCTGAAGGAGGAGTGCCGGCCGTTCGCCGCCTTCCTGCGTAAGAAGGGCATTTCCGTGCAGTCGCGCATCTACGGAAAGAAGGAAGATGCCGAGGTGGGTCATGTGTTCCATGTGAACATCCGGTTGCCGATCGCCGAGCGTTGCAATAAGGATCAGACGAACTTCTTCAAACGCCTGGTATGTGTCAATGGAGACGGTTCTAATTGACACATACCAGAATGATACAGGAGAATATTGTTATGGAAAACCAATCGCCTTTTAAGATTTTGCTTTGTTTTTTGCTCGTTTTGGTGATGGGCGTTTCACTTGTCGGTTGCAAGAGCGACAGCCCTGCTGACAGCGCGACGACCGGAAGCCAGTCGGAGCCAAGTACGAAAGAGACGCCTCAAACGACAGTTGCTACGGGCACAGACGCTGTGCCGACAACGGAAGTTACACCGACAACGGAGGACGCTTCGGTGCCCGAAACCGAACCGGTCACAGGTGCTCCGGATGTGCAGGAGCAGCAGGACATCTACGTTTTGTTTACGAGCGACGTTCACTGCGGCATCGATAAGGGCTTCGGATACGCCGGTTTAAAGCAGATCAAGGACGGCCTGGAGAGGCAGGGCTTTAAAACACTTTTGGTGGATAACGGTGATGCGATCCAGGGCGAGCCGATCGGCACGCTGACCCGGGGCGAGGCGATCATTGACCTGATGAATGCGGTGGGATATGACCTGGCCATCCCCGGAAATCATGAGTTCGACTACGGAATGGATGCGTTCATGAAACTGACCGAAAGGGCATCCTTCCCATATATCAGTTGCAATTTCACTAAGGAAGGGACAATGGTTTTCCCTGCATGCGTCATAAAAATGTTCAACGGATTTCAGGTCGCTTTTATCGGTGTTACGACACCGATGACGTTGCGCGACTCTTCTCCGAAAAACTTTCAGGACGAAAACGGAAAGTTTATTTATGATTTTTCCGGAGATGAGGAAGGACGCCTGTTGTATCAAAACGTGCAAAACGCGATCGACAGCGTCCGGGCTGCAGGTGCCGATCTGGTCTATGTGATGGGTCACTTGGGAAATGAAGCGGAATGTAGCCCTTATACGTATGCGGATGTGATCGCAAACACAAGCGGGATCGACGTTTTTCTGGATGGCCACAGCCATGATACCGAAACGGTCGTGATGAAGGATAAAGACGGCAGAGAGGTCACCAGATACGCCGTGGGAACGAAGTTATCTTGCATCGGGTATAACCGCATTTCCCCGGAAGGAAAGATCGTGAGCGCAGGCGTCTGGACCTGGACGAATGAGGACAGTTATCCGGAACTGTTCGCAGTACAAAACGATGTTGCGGACATGGTCCGGGATATGAAGGAAGAACTGAATCGGAAACTGAAGAGTGTCGCTGCTGTCGTATCGTATGATCTGACCATAAATGATCCCGTTGAAAAGGACGCAGACGGGAAACCGATCCGCATGATCCGCCGGGCGGAGACGAATATGGGTGACTTTTGCGCAGATGCCTACCGGGATCAGGGTGATGCAGATATCGCTTTCATCAACGGAGGCGGAATACGAGCCAACTTCAAAAAGGGAAACATCACGTTTGAGGATATCATCAATGTCCATCCGTATGGAAATGCGCTCACGGTGATCGAGGTCACGGGACAGCAGATCCTGGATGCGCTTGAATGGGGCGCCAGAAAGGTTCCGCTGGAAAACGGTGGATTTCTTCAGGTTTCCGGCCTTACCTATGAGATCGATACCACGATCGAAAACGGATGTATCGAGGACGAAAACGGAATGTTTGCAGGTGTGGACGGACAGCGAAGAGTGGGCAATGTCCGTGTCGGAAACGAACCGATCGACGCGGAGAAGACCTATACATTGGCCGGACATAATTACATGCTTCTGGACCACGGAGATGGTTTTTCCATGTTCGATGGCGCGAAGGTTTTACAAAACGGTGTGAAACTGGATAATCAGATGCTGATCGATCACCTGGCGGTAACACTCGGCGGGGATCTGGGCGATCGTTATCAGGATCCTTACGGATCGGGACGTATCGTGATCAAAGAATAGAAAAAGGCTGCGGCACGGATGTGTCGCAGCCTTTTGATTTGTTATTCAGTTACAGGATCAATCGGTCCATGTGTCTTCATCGCCGACAACACTGCCTTTGAAGATTTTCTTCTCGATGAGCTTTACGATGAAACCGCTGGCGATGCAGAGTGCCAGGATCGTCCATCCGCCGATGATGTTGGAAGCGAGAGAGTAGCCGTCTCCTGCACCGTAGATGCCGCCCGCATCGAACAGTGTTACAATGTTCCAGATGAAGAAACCGAGGAGCGTCAGAGGAGCCAGGATCTTGATCGAGATCACGAACCACCATGCAGGCATCTTGAACTTGGCTGTGTTGCGGTTAACTTCTTTAAGGACTTTCAAAGGATTGAACAGCCAGCCGATGGTGAGTGCCTCGAGGATACCTACTAAGATCAGGCTGTACGCGTTACACCAGTTGTCGACGATGTCGAGCCATGCAAGGCCGGCGCCGGTCGTGAACCAGATCGAGAGGATACCGGCTACGATACAAACACGCAACGTCGTCTTTTTGTGCGACAGGCCGAACTTATCGGAGATCGCTGTGGAAACGCCTTCGATGATGGAAAATGCGCTATCGATCGCAAGTGTACACAGGCAGAAGTAGAAGACAAAAGCAAACATGGCATTGACCACGCCATTGCCGGAGAGTTGGACGATGGACTGCGGATATACGATGAACGCAGTACCGATACCGGAGGATGTCATGTTGTCGAGACTTCCCGTACCTGCCATGGTCGTGAACAGAACGATACCGGACAGGACGCTGATCGCGAAATCGGAAAATGCGATGATCATAGCATCCTTTGCGATGTTACTGTCTTCCTTCAGGAAGGAACCGTAAGCGACCATGATAGCCATCATGATGGACAGAGAGTAGAAGACCTGACCGACAGCGTCGATCCAAAGGTTCGCCTTCGCCCATTCACCGAAATCCGGAACGAAGAATTTCTCAAGACCGTCAAAAGCACCGGACATGAAGAGGCCCTTTCCGGCCAGAATCAACAGGCAGAGGATCGGGAGAAATACGGTATATTTTACAACTTTACCCACGGTACCTGTGCCATTGCGGATACATAAATAGATCAGTACCCAGGCCAGGATCAGGCAGATAAATACGTAACTGGAGATCGTATCATAACCGGAAGTGGTTCCGGTGGTCTTTATAAGATCCAGCCAGATACCGGAAGCGGCTTTGGTGTCACCGGTGATCCCTGCAAATTTGAAACTTGCAAATGCCATCAGGATGACCCAGGCGAATACGACTGCGTAGTAAACAGAAATGACGAAAGCATTCGATACGGCGAACCAGCCGACGGGCTCGGTGTGCTTGTTGATCGCACGAAGGGCACCCGGAACACCGCGATGCATCTTACGTCCGATGGCGATCTCCATCATCAGGAAGGGGATGCCGATCGCTACCATTGCGATCAGGTAAGCCAGCAAAAAGGCGCCGCCGCCATGTTTTGCTGCAAGTCCCGGGAAACGCCATGCATTGCCCAGGCCGACTGCGGAACCTACGGCCGCCAGGATGAACTGGGAACGAGAGCCCCAATTACCACGTTTTTCAACACTCATAATAACCTCACTTTCCACACCTTCAGTGTTGCATAGTTCATTACCTTCTAGTTTACCACTTTTCTCTAAAAATTCAACGCAAAATGAGGGAATTGAAGAGAAAATCCTTTTGACCGAAGGGGTATAGTGTGATATAATCAAAATAAGCGGTTCGGAGATCCCGGCCGAAAGAAAAAAGGGGGGAGTCCCTTACAGCAAAGGAGAATCATCATGGCACAGAATAAGTACGCGGGAACGCAGACCGAGAAGAACCTGGAAGCCGCATTTGCCGGCGAGTCCATGGCGAGAAACAAGTACACATATTTTGCTTCGAAGGCGAAGAAGGAAGGCTTTGAGCAGATCGCAGATCTGTTCCTGAAGACAGCGGACAATGAAAAAGAGCATGCGAAGCTTTGGTTTAAGGAGCTGAACGGGATCGGTGATACGGCTGAGAACCTGAACGCGGCGGCAGACGGTGAGAATTACGAGTGGACCGACATGTACGAAGAGTTCGCAAAGACGGCAGAAGCGGAAGGCTTCGCAGAACTGGCGGAGAAGTTCCGCCTCGTTGCAGCCATCGAAAAGCGCCATGAGGAGCGCTATCGTGCACTGCTTAAGAACATCGAGACCGCACAGGTTTTCGCTAAGAGCACAGTGAAGGTTTGGGAGTGCAGAAACTGCGGCCACATCGTGGTCGGAGAGAAGGCGCCCGAGGTATGCCCGACCTGCGCACATCCGCAGAGTTTCTTCGAGATCTCCGCTGATAATTACTAAAAATATCGCATAGATCTTATCGGTGCCCCTGCCCTGCGCAGGGGCATTTTCCATGGCCGCTTTTCTTGACAAATATCGTAAAGAATAGTATACTTACTTCGGTACTTCATCGGAATGCCTTATGCAAGCATTCGACTTACCTTTAAGGAGCAAGGCTTTGAAACGAAGGAAGAGGATTTGCAGCATTATAATGATCCTGCTGTTCTCCCTCGCTTTCATCTGCGGGGGTTTCTTTCATGCGGGATTTTTTGATGTATTTGCAGAGAAGGATCCGGCTTACGAACTTCTGCTGAAGCAGCTCGGCTTTCCGGAGAGTTACTATGAAAAACTGACAGAACTTCACCAAGAGCATCCGAACTGGGCGTTTTTGCCGTATCAGACGGGGCTTACCTGGGAAGAGGCCCTGGACGGAGAGTATGGCTACCGCCTTAATCTGACGCCGAATACAGTGAATTACCCGACTTCCTTCCATGCGACGGAACCGGTCGACGGAAACATTACGTTTGATTTCGACCAGAATGCGTTCGTGATCATGAGCGCACCGAACTGGGTGCAGGCTTCGCGGGAAGCGATCGCCTACTATATGGACCCGCGGAATTTCCTGAATTCGGAGGAGATCTTCCAGTTCGAATATCTGGCATCGAATCCGATGGTGCAGACTCTCGATGGCGTTGAGAAGATATTGTCCGGCGGTTTCATGGCGCACACCTATGTTGTGAAGCCGACACTGTTCATTTCGGAAGGCTTCGTGACCGGGATCGAGCCCGATACGACGAAAGAGGACTTTTTGAAACTGATCGCCTGTGAGCCGGGGAAGACCATCCGTGTATGGAATGCGGATCACAGCGCGAAGGAAGACGGAGCGCGGATCGGCACCGGAGATCTGGTAACGGTATCGGACGGCGAGCTTTTGTGGGATGCCGAAGAACTTCCGGAGGACTATGTAGAACCCGCGCATGCGACCTACACCTGCCTGATATACGGAGACACCAACGGCGACGGACAGCATACGAAACTCGATTACCTGTACTTCAAGCGTCACTTCCTGGATTATTATCCGCTTCAGGAACCGTACATATATGCGGCGGACAGCGACCGGGACGGCGACATCGACCGTATGGACCGTCTCTACGTGAAACGAGCGGCGTACGGATATTATCCTCTGACCCAGCGCCAGGTAAATGAAGTCGAGCAGAAGTCGACGAAGGCGTTTGCTTTATATGGCGCCGACGGACAGACTTATGCGGAGTGCATCGTTGCATTGGCCGAAGAGTACGGGATCAGCCCGTATATGCTGGCTGTACGGTTACGCCAGGAGCAGGGCACCGAGGGAAAGAGTGCTCTGATCAGCGGAAAGTACGAAGGCTTTGAAGGGTATTACAACTATTTCAATTTCGGAGCATCCGGCGTTACGGATACGGAGATCATAGAAAACGGTCTGACGTATGCGAAGGAAAACGGCTGGGACAGTCCGGTAAATGCGATCCGCGGCGGAGCCGAGAGGATCGTTGAGAAGTACATCGCGGCCGGTCAGTTCACTTTATACCTGCAGAAGTTCAATGTCATCAAGAACGGTGCGTATACACTGTATCGTCATCAGTATATGCAGAACCTGCTGGCGGCGCGAAACGAAGCGGTCCGCACGGCGAAGGCTTACACCGAACTGGAATGCATGGATAATGGCTATATTTTCTACATTCCCATCTTCGAGAACATGCCGGAGACGCCCGCACCGAAGCCGGAGAACGACGGAAATCCGAATGCGTACCTGCAGATGCTGTCGATCGCAGAAATGGAAACGATCGAGCCGACGTCGGAGGCATCTGAACCGACGACGGAGTCGTCCGGACCTGAGGAAACGACCGGTGAAACTTCTGAAGAAGCTACATCGGAGGTGGAGACCGAAACCGAGACGGAACCGGAGCCTACGCTTCCGCGGTTAGAACCCGGGTTTGACCGCAGCATTTTCCGCTACGATGTCTATGTGGATGAAAACGTAAAGAGCATCACGTTCGATGCTAAAGCGATCGCAAATGTGATCGAATACGCTACATCCGCCGGACGCGGTGAGAAGAACGCAAAGGTCGAGGGAGCCGGTAAGAAAGAACTGTCTTACGGTGAGAATGTATTTACGATCCGCGTGACAGCCGGAAACGGAGCGGCCTTCGATTATGAAGTCCATGTGTTCCGCGAGGAGCCGGAGACGACGCAGGAAACCTCCCCGGAGGATATCGGGGAAACCGAAGAAGATAATTGACAATTAGGAAATATAAAGAAAAAAGTTCGCATCGTGCGAACGGAATGGAGCAATCAAAATGAAAAAGAAATTAGCCGGTTTGATCGTGCTTGCAATGATCCTGACCTGTTGCCTGCTGCCTGCACATACGGTAAGCGCAGACGACGGTGCCGCTTCGATCGTGGCCAGCGCAACAGAGGTTACCGTCGGCGACACATTTACCGTAACGCTGAGTATTACACTTAACGACAACGTTCCGGGATACCTGCTCGCAGATTATGCGATCGCATTCTCGAATAGCGGCGTTATTGCGGCAGAGGGAGGGAACACGACCGGTTCGTTCCTCGTGCACGAAGATCCCGAAAGTGATATCAAATCGTACAGCAAAACATTTTCATTTACTGCTTTAAAAGCGGGTGATGCGGAGATCCACGCGAATATCATGGACCCTGAAGGAACCGGTTACGGTTTCCAGTACGCTGTTCCGTATGAAGGTCGTGAATATGCGATCCTGCCGATCCCCAGTGTCAACATCCATGTATCGGATAAGCCGACCGAGCCTCCGACAGAGGAACCGACCGAGCCTATCACAGATGCTCCGACCGAGCCGATCACGGACGCTCCGACGGAGCCGATCACGGATGCTCCCACCCAGCCTCCGCTTTCGGGCAATGCGAACCTGAGCTCGCTGGCGATCGCGCCTGCGTCGATCAACGAAGCATTTTCCCCGGATCGCACGTCTTATACCGCTACGGACGTAGATAACAGCGTGACCTTGATGAATGTCGGCGCAACGACCGAAGATCCGAACGCGACACTCGTCATCAAAGGAAACGGTTATCTCGTAGTCGGCAAGAATACCATTACCATCGAAGTAACCGCTCCGAACGGAACGAAGAAAGAATACACCATCGAAGTGAATCGTAAGACGAGAAACGGAGAGGTGATCGTAACACCGCCGACCGAAGCTCCTACGGAGAAGCCTACCGAAAAGCCTACCGAGAAGCCCACGGAGACAGGTACATCGGAAACGGATTCCACCGAAGAAGATCCTACGAAGGAGACCGATCCCGATGAAACACTTCCTCCCGTAAATGGAGATGATGTTGAAGTGTCGAATATCTTCGACGGTTCCGGCCCGAAGCTGATCAAGTCTGACTGGCTGGACGAGGCGATGCCGACCGGCTTCACCCGTTCGACGATCTCCTATAAGGGTAAGGATGTCAACGTAGCTAAATCCCAGAAGGATATGGTTTTGTACTGTCTTGCATCAATGGACGGCGAAACCAAAGCATTCTACGTATATAACCCGGAAAATGATTCCTTCTATCCGTACTATCCGGTAAATCCGACCGGCGGTGTTTATGTATTGCTCAACATCGGCGCATCGGATATTACCGAAGGCAAGCGTCAGGTGACGCTTCGTGTCAATGAAGGCGGACCGACCATCAATGCATGGTCACTGTCCGGTAACGTAGACGACGGCGTATTCCTCGTTTACGCTATGGCAGAAGACGGAAGTGTCGGCTGGTATCGTTTCGATACCAAGATCGGAACGTTCGTTCGTTATACAAAGGACGCTGTTCCCGAGCAGGGAAATACCAATCCGGAGCCCTCACAGCCTGAGACAAAGGCGGATCCTGACTCAGCTGCCGAGATCAAAAAGTTAAAAGAAGATCTTGAGAGTCTTCAGCAGAAGAACAAAAAGGACATCGACGACTACAATAAGTTGGTGGAAAAGCGTAATCAGCAGAGCATCCTTCTGTACATTGTCCTGGTCGTTCTGTTCATCGTCCTGATCCTGGCGATCATCCTTGCATGGAAGCTTCGTTCGCTGTATGCACGTTACGATTTCAGCGATGACGGCGAAGGTGACGACGGCGATGACGACGGTGGCGACGATAACGGCGGCGATGACAACGGCGGTAACGATGACACCGACGATGAAGATGATTACGTAGAAGTTAAGCCGGAGCCGGTGATCCCTGCTAAGCAGGCAGAGGCTTTCCGCAATAAGATGGCTTCCGTAGACGCTGAGAAGAACGCAAAGAATTCCGGCCAGACCGTGGATGAGACCATCAAGCAGCAGGTAGCGGCAGCATATGCAGCACGCCAGGCTGAGAAGGAAGCTAAGGCGAAGGAAGCGGCGCAGAAGGCAGCTGCAGCAAAAGAGGCAGCAGCGAAGGAAGTAGCCGAGAAAGAAGCGAAGGCGAAAGAGGCAGCGCAGAAGGCGGCTGAAGCTAAGAAGGCGGCCGATGCAGCAGCCGAGAAGGCGAAAGCAGCCGGCATGAAGCTGAACGCCGTATCCGATAAGAAGGGTCTTTATGATCTCGATGTAAATTCGGGTGAAGAGAAGACGGAAAAACCTTCCGGAAACGACGAAGCAAACGATGACGACTTCGAGTTTATCGAGTTCTGATAACGTTTTGGCTTAGTGTGAAATCAAATAAAACGAAATGTACAGGGCGGAACGATCCGGGTGGTCGTTCCGCCCGTTTTCACCGTTTTTTCATACTTTATTCCATTGAAAAATGACCATGAATAGGGTATACTATAAATGAGGGAATTTATGCCTCGATCACTCCAAAGGAGTAGGACCTATGATATGTGAAAAATGCAAATCCCGCGAGGCGACCGTCGTGGTCACCGAGGTGGATGGAAATAGAAGAACCGAACATTATTACTGCAGCCAGTGCGCCGCCGAGATGGATCTGTTGCCTTCGGAAGGAGAACTTCCTTTCGGACAGCTTTTATCCGGTATTCTCGGTATGGTCGCTGAGAACGACGCCGATGAAGAGGATGAGTATGCAGGCATTTTCTGCCCGACATGTAAGACCTCTTACCGCGAGTTCGTGGACTGCAGTCGCTTTGGTTGCGAAGATTGCTACCACATCTTCGGACCGCTGATCGACGCGAATATCCACAAACTGCAGGGCAGCGATGTCCACACGGGTAAGCATCCGAAACTGCAGGGTAAGAAGGCACAGCCTGCGGAGAAGGTCGAAGAACTGACAGCCGAGGAGAAGATCGCGAGACTGCGCGTGCGGCTCCAGGAAGCATTGGCCGCGGAAGACTACGAGCAGGCAGTCGTGTGCAGGGATGAGATCAAAGCATTAAGCGGGGAGAAATAACCATGGAAAAATGGTACGAAGGAATCGGCGCGGAGCAGGATGTGATCGTCGGAAGCCGCATTCGCCTGCGCAGAAATATACAGGGGAAGATGTTCCCCGAGAAGTTGCCGGCTGACCAGCGTAAGAAGCTCGGCACGGAACTGATGAACCACGTGTCCGGGATCCTGTCGGCAGGTGGCGTGGAGAACCACAGCCTGCATCTGTCGGAGATGGATGCGGTGCAGAAGAGCGCCCTTCTGGAACGCAGCGTGCTCACGAAGACTTCGCTGCGGGAGACCGAGGACATCGCCCTGACGGTTTCGGAAGACGAGAGCTACAGCGTGCTGTACAACTGCGACGACCATCTGCGTCTGCAGGTGAGCGAGAGCGGTCTGCACCTGCGTGAGGCGTTCGCGAAGGCGGACCGTCTGGATGACGCGATCAATGAAACCTACAACTACGCTTTCGACGATAAGTACGGTTATATGACCGCATTCCCGACGAACGTCGGAACCGGCATGCGCGCGTATCTCGTGTTGCATTTGCCGCTGCTGGCATCGAGCCAGAGGTTCCGTACGATCACTTCGGAGCTGGGACGCTATGGCGTTGCCATCCGGGATGCGTTCGTTTACGAAGATAAGAACCCCAGCGGCCTGTATGTGATCTACAACCAGAAGACGCTGGGACAGAGCGAGTCGGAGATCATGTCGGTGCTGACGAAGGTGGGCATGCAGCTCGCCGGATCGGAACGCCGTGTGCGCAACATACGCGCGCAGCGCTTCAGCCTTCAGAACGACGATGAAGTCTACCGATCGTACGGTATTTTGAAATATGCCCGCTATATGCGGTACGACGAGGCGCTGTTGAACCTGTCCCGTATCCGCATCGCGGCTTCCGCAGGTAAGGTGAACTTTGCAAAGCCACTCAGCCTGTATAAATTGATGCTGATGGTATCGCCGGATAACCTCCGCGTGCATTATCAGAAAGAACTTGACGAGAACGAGCTGAACGTCCTGCGCGCAGAATATCTTCGGTCCGCATTGCCCGAGATCCTCGGCTGACGGGAAGTTTGAAAGAGAGGAAACAGACGTGTTTGAACGATATACCAGAAAAGCACAGGCCGTGCTCGAAGAGGCACAGAAGGCCGCGGCGCGTTTCGGCCACAGTTATATAGGTTCTGAGCATTTCCTGTTGGGTATCCTGATCGAGGATGACTCGATCGCAGGTGAGATACTCAGAAAGTACGGGGTCACCGCTGAGAAGGTGAGCCACCTGATCGAGGAGGTCATCTCGCCGGTCAGCTCGGCCATGATCGCTGACGCCGGTGGCTACACGCCCCGCGCCCGTCTCATCCTGGAGCAGGCTGCGAAGGAGTCTATGCGAATGCAGAGCCAGCTCGTAGGTACCGAGCATATTTTGATCGCGATCCTTCGGGAAAATGACTGCGCAGCGCGTAAGATCCTGAATACGCTGAAGGTGGATATCCGTCGTATGTACGTCGATATCTTCCAGGCGATGGGAGCGGACCGCAACGAAGTGCGCGACGAGATCGACCACATGCGCATGGCGAAAGGTAAGACGCCCACGCTGAATAAATACTCACGGGATCTGACCGCATTGGCCGCGAAAAACGAGATCGACCCGGTCATCGGAAGAGAGACTGAGATCGGACGTATCATCCAGATCCTGAGCCGCAGAACGAAGAACAACCCCTGTCTGATCGGTGAGCCCGGCGTCGGTAAGACCGCGGTCATCGAAGGATTGGCACAGCGGATCGCGGATGGTAATGTACCGGACAGCATCGCGGATAAAAGACTGGTCATGCTGGATCTGTCCGGCATGGTCGCAGGTTCGAAATACCGTGGTGAGTTCGAAGAGCGTATCAAGAACCTGATCGACGAAGTCCGCCTGGATAAGAACGTGCTTCTCTTCATCGACGAGATCCACACGATCATCGGAGCCGGCGGCGCAGAGGGAGCCCTGGATGCATCCAACATCCTGAAGCCCAGCCTGGCGCGTGGTGAGATCCAGATCATCGGCGCGACCACGATCGATGAGTACCGCAAACACATCGAGAAGGACGCGGCGCTCGAGCGTCGTTTCCAGCCCGTCATGGTCGATGAACCGAACGAAGCGGAGAGCATCGAGATCCTGAAGGGCCTGCGTCCCGCGTACGAGGCACATCATAAGGTGACCATTACGGATGAAGCACTGCAGGCAGCAGTTAAGCTTTCCATTCGCTATATCAATGACCGTTTCCTCCCGGATAAGGCGATCGACCTCATGGACGAAGCAGCATCTAAATTGCGTCTCTCGGCGTTTAATCCGCCGGAAGAGGTGAAGAAGCTCGAAGAGGAGATGGAGGAACTCAACAAGACAAAAGAAGAATATATCAAATCCGAGAACTACGAAAAGGCCGGAGAGATCCATAAGAAACAACAGAAGAAGCAGGAGAAGATCGATGCGCTTCTGAAGAAATGGGAACAGCAGAAGGAAAGCCGCGAGCTGACCGTTGGTGCAGAAGAGATCGCCGATGTCGTTTCAGGCTGGACGAAGATCCCTGTCCGTACGCTGGAAGAGGGCGAGACACAGCGCCTTAAGAAACTGGAAGAGATCCTGCATAAGCGGGTCATCGGCCAGGAAGAGGCGGTTTCCGCCGTATCACGTGCGATCCGCCGCGGCCGTGTGGGCCTGAAAAACCCGAAGCGTCCGACCGGTTCCTTCCTGTTTTTGGGACCTACCGGTGTCGGTAAGACCGAACTTTCGAAAGCACTCGCAGAAGCGATATTCGGTACGGAAAATGCACTCATCCGCGTTGATATGACGGAATACATGGAGAAACACAGTGTAAGTAAACTCGTGGGTTCTCCGCCCGGATATGTCGGCTACGAAGAGGGCGGCCAGCTTTCGGAGAAGGTTCGCCGGAACCCTTACTCGGTCATTCTCTTTGATGAGATCGAGAAAGCACATCCCGATGTATTCAACATCTTACTTCAGGTGCTGGACGATGGCCAGATCACCGATTCCCAGGGCCGTCGGGTAGATTTCCGTAACACCGTCCTGATCATGACATCCAACTGCGGAGCAGCGAACATCGTTTCGCCGAAGCGCCTCGGTTTCGGAGCGACGTCGGACGCGAAAGCGGATTATGAGTACATGAAGACCCGCGTGATGGACGAAGTAAAGCAGATGTTCAAACCGGAGTTCCTGAATCGTATCGACGAGCAGATCGTCTTCCATTCATTGGGCCGCGACCAGATGATCGAGATCGCAGATGTGATGCTCTCGGAGATCCAGGGCCGCGTAAAAGAGCAGATGAACATCACACTCAACATCGACGAGAAAGCGAAGAACTGGTTGGTCGAGCACGGGTATGATGAGAAATACGGCGCACGTCCGCTGCGTCGGACCATCCAGACGAGTCTGGAGGATAAATTAGCCGAGGAGATCTTAGAAGGCAACATCAAGAAGGGCGATAAGGTCATCATTTCGGCAGATGAAAACGGATTATCATTCAATAAAAAAGCATAACATGCAGGAGGCAACAAAATGGCAGTCGTAAAAGAATTGATCAAGCAGCAGGCAGACGGAAAACTTTGCTTCGGGGACTACACCCTCGCACAGAAGGCAAAGCTGGACGGCTTTTCCTTTGGCGGAGATGTTTTCAAGGTAAAGACCTTTGAGGAGATCACGAAGCTGGAGCGCAACGGTTTGTTTGCGTACGAGTCGGTTCCGGGTACGTCCGTGTTTGATTACACGACCACAAAAGACGGCGTTAGTTTCACAGTAGAGGGCCCGAAGACCGCGCAGGTCATCGTGATGCTCGAGGATGAGACGGATTACGAGGTATATCTGGATAACAAGCAGGTAGATCTGCTTCGCACCAACCTCGGTGGAAAACTCGCGCTCAATATCGAATTGGAGCAGGAGAAGCCGGTCGAAGTAACGATCAAGAAGCATGAATAATAGCGCTCACTATGCGGCGGATCATTCGTCAAAAGAATGATCCGCGCATGGTTTTGTGCGATCTGACATTTTGGGGAGTTCAAATGGCGAAGGCAAAGGATGTCGCATTCTTCTGTAAGGAATGCGGATATGAAAGCAGCAAATGGCTCGGACAGTGTCCGGCATGCAAAGAGTGGAACAGTTTCGTTGAGGAACCGAAGGCGCCGAAGACTACGGGTAAGGGAGGCATTTCCCGCCCGCTTCTGGATCCGGTGAAGCCTGTGGCGATCAATGAGGTTTCCACGGCGGAGCATGCCCGTATCTCCACGCATATCAGTGAGTTGGACCGTGTTCTGGGCGGTGGTATCGTCCCCGGCTCCCTGGTTTTAGTCGGCGGTGATCCCGGTATCGGAAAGTCCACCATCTTGCTTCAGATGTGCCGTAACCTGGCTTCCGACGGTAAGCGTGTACTGTATATTTCCGGTGAGGAGAGTGCGAAGCAGATCCGCATGCGTGCGGACCGCATGGGCGCATTTGCCGATACCATGCTTTTATACTGCGAGACGAACCTGCGCCCGATCGAGGATACCATTCGCTCGGAAAACCCGGATATCGTCATCATAGACTCCATACAGACCATGTTTCATGAGGAAGTCCCTTCCTCACCGGGCAGTGTAACGCAGGTGCGTGAGGCGACAAATGTATTTCTGATGCTCAGTAAGGGGCTCGGTATCCCGATCTTCCTGGTCGGTCATGTGACGAAGGAAGGCGTGGTCGCAGGACCGCGTGTTCTCGAACACATGGTGGATACGGTCCTTTACTTTGAAGGAGAGCGGAGCGTGGCTTATCGCCTGCTTCGTGCCGTGAAAAACCGTTTCGGTTCGACAAATGAGATCGGTGTCTTCGAAATGCAGGAGACCGGTCTGGTTCCCGTTGCAAATCCGTCTGAGTATATGCTGAAGGGACGTCCTGTGGAGGCTCCCGGTTCTGTGGTGACCTGTGCTATGGAAGGCACACGTCCGGTCCTTTTGGAGATCCAGGCGCTCGTTGCGCGCACGAACTTAAATCTGCCCCGTCGTAACACGACCGGAGCGGATCCGAACCGTGTGCAGTTGCTGACTGCAGTGCTCGAGAAGAAACTGAACCTGCCCATGTATGAGTATGACGTATACATCAATATCGCGGGCGGTATGCGTATCGCGGAGCCCTCGTTGGATCTGGGCATCCTGACAGCATTGATCTCCAGTTACCGTGATCTGGTCATTCCGGAGAACCTGCTCGTATTCGGCGAAGTGGGTCTGACGGGAGAGGTGCGCCAAGTATCCATGGCCCAGCAGCGTCTGAATGAAGCCGCTAAACTCGGCTTCTCGCTTTGCATGCTTCCGGCCGTTGCCGTAAAGCAGCTTCAGATCCCGAAAAACGTGACTTGTATCGGCATCGAACATGTGGGAGATGTCTATCGAAAGCTCAAAGAATTCGCTTCAAAACCCGCGAAACAAGAAATCTAAAATTTTTCTAAAAAATTTTGAAAAAACCTATTGACAAGTCGAAATAGGCTTGGTATAATCAAGGTGTTGAAAATTGAAGAAGATATGTGGGGCAAACTTATCGTAAGATAAGGACGCAAAGCTATAGGGTCCATTGAGAAGTGGACAGCCAGCTGCTATCAGTTATTTTTGTGTGTCTATCGCCTCCACGGAATCTAGCCGGGGAGTTTTTTTGTACCCTTTTTCTTCTTCCTGTACAGGCCCGAAAAAATGCCTGTAACGAGCGGTTTAGGACCGGATCTTCAACCTGAAATCGTTTACTGACTTTTTTTGTATACATCCCTTCCTTATTTACACATGCAAGTGCTCCGTTAACTTTCCCCTAGTTTAACGGGGCATTTGCGTTTCTAAAAATCATTTTTCCGGCCCGGAAAGCCTTATTCTACAAGGCTTTCCGGTATTTTTTTACCCGGAACAGAAAAACTTCAAATTTTTTTGAAAAACCTATTGACATTAGTTCGGAACCGAAGTATAATTAGTTCGGAACCGAAGTAAAACACAAAAGAAAAAGGAGAGAAAAGAATATGGTAAGAAACAGTGATCTTTTTAGAAAAATGATGAGTTTACCCAAAGTACTTAGTATGATGAAGATGAAAGAGATGGGCCAGCCTCCGTTCGGAATGGGCGGTCAGCCGCAGTTCGGTATGGGGGGTAAGCCCGGCTTTGGCGGTCCCGGCGGGGCACCGTTCCAGCCGCCGTTTGGCATGGATGGTAAGCCTGGTTTTGGTGGCCCCGGAAGACCCGGTCAGGCTCCGTTCGGTATGGGCGGTCAGCCGCAGTTCGGTATGGGCGGAAAGCCCGGTTTCGGCGGTCCCGGATGCAGAAAGGGTCCTGCAGGCCCGATGGGCAGAGGCATGAGCCGTGAGCGCTTGCTGACCATCATCAGCGAGTATCCGAATGGCATTCGCCAGAAGGATCTGGCGGAGGCAGCCGGCATCAACGCATCCTCGGCTTCGGAAGTTGTCAGCCGTCTGGAGGACGACGGCTACCTGGTTCGCGTGATCGACGAGAGCGATAAGCGCGCCACCTTGCTGAAGCTTACGGAGATGGGAGCTGTCCGTGCGGAAGAGATCCGTTCAGAGAGAGACTCCTTCCTGGATGAACTCTTCGGCCGCCTGACCGAAGATGAAAAGCAGACCCTTTCCGACCTGCTGGATAAATTGCTCGGAAAAGAATAATATATCGCTCGTTAAACGATGAACGAGAGGCTGCCGTGACCCGGCAGCCTTTCGTTGTTTTCAGGGACTGTAGCGGCTGCCCGACCGATTATTTGGTTGACATATAGTACTGAAAATGATACATTTTTAATATGTTGCATTTGGATTTTTCAGAAAGGTGGGAACGGTATGGCGCTTGAAAAAAGTGTATTGAATACAGACGAGATGATGGCGCTTTTGCAGACCGAATACGGCCTGCACTTCATTGACCGAAAAAAGCTCGCCTTAGGCTCTGCGAATTGCTTCAAAGTCCGGTGCGAAGAGGGTGATTTCTTCCTCAAGGAGTATCAGAGCGACTTCACTATGGACAGGGTCGACCGCGAGGCGGACATCGTCTCGTATCTGCGAGTCCGACGATTTCCTGTCGCAGGTTTCGTGAAGACTTTGAACGGGGGCAATGCTGTCCTTTACGAGGGGCATGTGATCAGCGTGCAGGATTACGTGGAAGGCACGTCCTATCTGAACGACCTTCCGCATGCGTTGCTGATGAAGAGCGCCGGATACCTCGGGCGCATGCATTCCCTGCTGAAAGACTATCCGCTGGAGACCGAAATGGACTACCGCTGGGCCGAAAGTATTTCCGCCGAGGCTGTTGCACGCAAGTTTGATGCGCTGCTGGCGGCTCTCGAAGCAGAGCGGTCGGATCCGAACTACGCGAAGATCCGCGAAGACCTGATCTTCAAAAAGAACTTAATGACCTGCATCGACGACTGGAAGCAGTACTTCCGCGGGATCACGTTTTCCGCGACCCACGGTGACTACACTGCCTGCCAGTTGATCTGCGGGGAAGACGATATACGGGCGATCATCGATTTTTCGTCCGCGGGTACATTGCCCGTGGTCTGGGAGATCATGCGATCCTACATCCAGTCGGGCGGCGTCGGGCGCAACGAGACTACGCTCGATGTCGAGGATCTGGTTGCCTACGTTGCCGAATACATGAAGTATGCGCCCCTCACCCGAAGGGATCTGGAGGCGATGCCGTACCTATACCTGTTCCAGCTGACCCAGAGCAGCTACGGGTACAAAGAGTACCTGATCGCAAAAACTGAGAACCGCGAGGCACTGCTGGATTTCGCGTTTTGGCGAACCGGGATCTGCCGCGAGATACATGGAAAGGCAAACGAGATCTCAGATGCGTTGTCGTTGTTGATCGACCGATAAAACGCATAAAACTACCGGAATATAAGGAGATAAATATCATGGAATATACTACCAGACTTGTAACAATAGAAGATTATGATGCGATTTTTGAACTGTGGAATTCGACCGAGCAGAGCCGGAGAGCGCTGAACCCCGTGGATGATACCCGGGAGGGCATTGACCGTTATCTGAAGCGGAATCCCACCACATGCTTTGCTGCGGTGGCCGACGGAAAGATCATCGGCGTGATCCTGACCGGTCACGACGGACGGCGGGCGCTCATTCACCATATGTGCGTTCATCCGGACTATCGTCGGCTGGGCATCGCCGCACGGCTGGTCGCCCTGGCGGAGGAAGCACTGCAGAAGGAAGGCATCCAGAAGGTCTTCGGCCTCGTGTTCAAAGATAACGACACGGCCAATGCATTCTGGGAGGCGCAGGGGTACTCGCTGAGAACGAACCTCAATTATCGGAATAAGAGCCTGAATTCGAATATACCGACAGGCGAATAAGGAAAAGGAATAATTCAAATGATCAATAACGAAAAAGATGTAAAAGACCAGTATGCGAAAGCAGACCGGTTAAATACCAGGATCTCCATTCATGACAAATACTCGACAAATAAAATGGGATTTGCCAATTGGATCTACTCCAACTACCGGATCTTAGAGGGCATGAAGGTCCTGGAACTCGGCTGCGGCACCGGATCCATGTGGAAGGGCCATGAGGCTCTTCTGGATGCTTGCGGCGAGATCATCCTGTCGGATTTTTCCGAGGGTATGGTGGAGACGATTCGGACGAACCTCGGATCCCGTACGAACACACAGTACCGCGTGATCGACATCCAGGACATCCCGTATGAAGATGTGACCTTTGATGTTGTGATCGCAAATATGATGCTTTATCACGTGCCGGATCTGGATCAGGGACTTCGTGAAGTCAAAAGAGTCCTGAAAAAGACAGGAGTATTCTATACGGCGACCTACGGTGAACACGGGATCGTGGAGTATCTGGCATCCCTTCTCGGCGAATACGGCGTAAAGGATACGGCAAGTAAGGCATTTACCCTGCAAAATGGCGGAGAGATCCTCGGAAAGCATTTTTCTAAGGTGGAAATGCTTCGTTACGAGGACAGCCTGGCCGTGACCGATGTCGACGAT
>JAFYZH010000009.1 GCA_017548765.1 Lachnospiraceae bacterium
AAGCGAACAAACAGTTTAGTTTTTGCTGTTTTGTTCGCTTGGCATCCTATATTTTCATTCGATCTGGCTGAAAAAGGCGAACAAAAACTTGTTTCCAACACTTTTGTTCGCTCGCGTCACATATTGGCCGATGGAAGCGGCGCAAGCCGCCTTACAACGATCTTGATCACCACACATCACATCCAAAAACGACCCTGTCAAGGCTGCGAAGCACCGCCGGAGGCGGCTCGGCCTTGAAAGGGTCGTTTGGATGTGATATTTGGCTTTCCTCGAAGCTTATTTCAGGGTCCGTGTCTTCCGACACGGGCCCTGAAAAGTAAGCTTCTCCTGTTGCATGCAAATGATACTACGGATTTCTCCGCGCTTCGCGCTCTCGAAATCCTACAAATATTCGCCGCGCTTTTCGCTTTCCTTCGGAAATCGGCGTGGCTCATATTTGTTCGGGTCTCAAGGTCCGCTCCGTGCATGCAAGCATGCCCGAGTTTCGGTCTTTCCTCGAAGCTTATTTCAGGGCAGGCGCCCTTCGGCGCCTGCCCTGAAAAGTAAGCTTCTCCTGTTGCATGTCGGCGTGCCGACATGCAACTACATCATTCCGCCCATGCCGCCCATGCCTGCTGCGGGTGCGGGTTCGTTTTTCTTAATGTCGGCTACAACGGACTCGGTGGTCAGGAAGGTGGATGCTACGCTGGTTGCGTTCTGCAGTGCGCTTCTGGATACCTTTGTCGGGTCTACGATGCCGGCTTCTACCATGTTCACATATACTTCCTTGTAAGCATCGAAGCCTACACCAACTTCGCTTTCGCGGATCTTGTTGATGATAACGGGGCTTTCAAGGCCTGCGTTGTATGCGATGTGGAACAGAGGTGCTTCGAGTGCCTTCAATACGATCTGTGCACCGGTCTTCTCGTCGCCTTCCAGAGTGTCGATCATAGCTGCAACGCTCTTGGAAGCGTGAATGTATGCGGAACCGCCTCCGGGGATGATACCCTCTTCTACGGCTGCCTTGGTTGCATTGAGTGCGTCCTCCAGACGGAGCTTGCTCTCCTTCATCTCGGTCTCGGTCGCTGCACCTACACGGATAACAGCTACGCCACCGGACAGTTTAGCAAGACGCTCCTGAAGCTTCTCTTTATCAAACTCGGATGTGGTCTCAGCCAGCTGTGCGCGGATCTGGGAGATACGTCCTGCGATCGCAGCGGGATCACCCTCGCCGTCAACGATGACGGTGTTTTCCTTCTGAACCTTAACGCTCTTCGCGCGGCCGAGCTGATCGATCGTGGTATCCTTAAGCTCGAGGCCTACTTCCTCAGAGATCACGGTACCGCCGGTCAGGATAGCGATATCCTTCAGCATCTCTTTTCTGCGGTCACCGAAGCCCGGAGCCTTAACGCCGACTACGGTAAATGTGCCACGCAGTTTGTTCACGATCAATGTGGTCAGAGCCTCGCCCTCGATGTCCTCGGCGATGATGAGGAGCTTCGCGCCACTCTGTACGATCTGCTCGAGTACCGGCAGGATCTCCTGGATGTTTGCGATCTTCTTATCAGTAATAAGGATGTACGGATCGTCGAGAACCGCTTCCATCTTCTCCATATCGGTTGCCATGTATGCACTGATGTAACCGCGGTCGAACTGCATACCTTTAACCTTCTCCAGCTCGGTCTGCATGGTCTTCGACTCTTCGATGGTAATAACGCCGTCGTTGGAAACCTCTTCCATAGCGCTCGCAAGCAGCTCGCCGACATGATCGTCGCCTGCAGAGATCGCTGCAACACGGGCGATCTGCTCCTTACTGGTTACAGGGCTGCTCATCTTCTGGATCGCATCAACAGCGGTCTCCGTTGCCTTCTTCATACCCTTACGAAGAACGATCGGGTTAGCGCCTGCTGCCAGGTTCTTCATACCCTCATTGATCATCGCCTGTGCCAGAACGGTCGCTGTCGTGGTACCGTCACCTGCTACATCGTTGGTCTTCGTAGCAACTTCCTTAACGAGGGAAGCGCCCATGTTCTCAAACGGATCTTCCAGCTCGATCTCCTTCGCGATGGTAACACCATCGTTTGTGATCAGCGGTGTGCCGTAAGTCTTATCCAAAACTACGTTACGTCCCTTCGGACCCAGGGTCACGCGGACGGTATTCGCTAATTTATTAACACCTGCTTCCAAAGCCTGTCTAGCTTCAGAACCGAATTTGATTTCTTTTGCCATGATCGATCAACCTCCTGCTTACTGAACCATCGCCAGAATATCATTCTGTCTGACGATAATATATTCGTCGTCTCCCAGTTTTACCTCGGTACCTGCGTACTTGGAGTAAATAACGGTGTCACCGACTTTAACGAACATGGTAACTTCCTTACCGTCTACCATGCCGCCGGGGCCTACTGCAACTACCTCAGCCTGCTGGGGCTTTTCCTTTGCTGCGCCGGGAAGCACGATGCCCGATTTTGTAGTTTCTTCTGCAACTACCTGCTTTAATACGACTCTGTCGCCGAGCGGAACTAACTTCATAATGAAGACCTCCTGTCTTACTGTGTCATTTTTGATTTGTTAGCACTCTATGCCTCCGAGTGCTAAACCCATATCATATAATAGTCAATAGGGGCTGTTTAAGCAATGTTCTAGAAATGTATTTATTCATGGATAATACTCGTTTTCTCCATTTTACTCTCATTTTCTTCGTTTTTCTTGATTTTTTGTTTTTTCGGCAAATATCCTCTTCCATTTTCCGCGGAAACGTATTACAATAGATGCATATCCGCCGAAGAAAAGAAGGCCTTCGGCACTTTCGGAAAATACTATGCCCGCGGGCACACAAAGGAGGTTTTACACCATGTCCAAACTCGGAAAGAAACTGCTTTTGACCGGCGCATTGATCGGTAGCTGTGCAGCTGCTTATACCATCTATAAGAAGAAGTGCGACGACTTTGAGAAGACTTTGGAAGATGATTTCGATGATGAGGAAGAGGATGAGGAGGATGAGCGCTCCTACACCAATATCTCACTCGATGATGATGAAGAAAAGGAAGAAGCATAAAACCGATCCGTATTTATGCAAAACGCCCCGTCCGGGATCCCCGGACAGGGCGTTTTTTCTATCTCACTGTTTCAGTTTTTCGACTTCACCGCTTACGATGCCGTTCGTCTTTATCATGCCGCGGATGATCGCGTCCTTCGCGTTCTTCCACGGTTCGTCCTTATACTTATAGTCGAACTTGTTGATGAACCACTCCAGATCCTCGGCGATCCGCTGCATATTCGTAATGTACAGTTCGTTCGTCACGCGGATGAAATCATCCAGAGTCCGTCCGGATAATTCCTTCGGCGCGTCCTCGATCAGGCGCGCGTAGTGCTCGGTGCAGAAACCCTTACACTTACGGTACTTCGCAGGGAAACTCGAATCGGTCTTCCACAAATAGTGGACCGTCGCGATGTAGCGGTCGAACACCGCCTCGATACGATCGCAGACGAAGCAGGACTTATTCAGTTTCTTGATGTAATCCACAGCCCCGCCGCCGGTCTTCTTAAAGAAACCGGACTTGATGGGATTATTCTGCGCGGATTTGATATCTTCGTTCGTCTGGTCCAGGTGCGTCTTCATGATGAGCGCCAGTCCCAGGCGGTTATTCTTATCATACAGCATCTGCATGTGCTTTTGACAAAAACCGGTCTTATTCGTGATCATACGGAACTGATCATCCATATAACTGGGTCCCAGTGTGAAATCCACTGCCTGCTGCTCCAGATCGCGGTACATCAGACAAACCGGACACTCACAGTCATGGTCAAAAGCATCATTGACCGGTATCGCGTAAATCTTCTCTGCCATCGGCGCTCCCCTCTCCGACGTCTCAGGCGGAATGCGCCCGTGTCGGCTTCTTATCAGATCTTAAAGCTGCTCTTCAATGAAACGATGCGGTTGAAAACCAAATGCTCCGGCGTGCTGTCCTTTACGTCCACGCAGAAGAAACCGTTGCGGACGAACTGGAAGCTGTCGTATGCCTTCGCGCCGGCTACGGTCGGCTCGATGTAGCAGTCTTCACATACGGTCAATGAATTCGGGTTGAAGTTGATGGTTCCGTCGTCGTTGAGCTTACCCTTCTCTTCGTCGACCAGGTTCTCGTAGAGGCGTACGGTCGCACGTACCGCGGTCGCCGCGTTCACCCAGTGGATGGTCCCCTTCACCTTACGGCCGTCGGGGCTGTTGCCGCCGCGGCTGGCGGGATCATAGGTCGCATGTACAACGGTCACGTTGCCGTTTTCGTCGGTCTCATAACCTGTGCAGGTCACAAAATAAGCGTTCATCAGGCGGACTTCATTGCCCGGGAACATACGGAAATACTTCTTCGGAGGCTCGATCATGAAGTCCTCACGCTCGATCACGAGTTCACGTGAGAACGGCACCTTACGGCTGCCCAGTTCTTCATTTTCCGCGTTGTTAACGACTTCAAGCTCCTCCGTCACGCCCTCGGGATAGTTGTCGATCACGAGGCGGATCGGATCCAGAACGGCGCTGATACGTGCCTTCTTCAGTTTCAGGTCCTCACGGATGCAGTACTCGAGCATCGCGTAATCCACGGAACTGTCGCTCTTGGAAACGCCACAGAGCGTTACAAAACGGCGAATGGACTCCGGCGTGAAACCACGGCGGCGCAGGGCGCTGATCGTGACCAGACGCGGGTCATCCCAACCGTCTACAACGCCATCCTCGACCAGCTTCTTGATGTAGCGCTTACCGGTGATAACGTTCGTCAGGTACAGTTTTGCAAACTCGATCTGGCGGGGCGCCGGGTCGAACTCACACTCGCGAACTACCCAGTCATAGAGCGGGCGATGATCCTCGAACTCCAGCGTACAGATGGAGTGCGTGATGTGCTCGATCGCGTCCTCGATGGGGTGCGCGAAATCGTACATCGGGTAAATGCACCACTTGTCGCCGGTGTTGTGATGGCTCATGCGCGCAACACGATAAATGACCGGGTCACGCATATTGATATTGGGAGATGCCATGTCGATCTTAGCGCGAAGCACCTTCGATCCGTCCGGATATTTTCCTTCCTTCATCTCCTCAAACAGTTTCAGGTTCTCCTCAACGGAGCGGTCACGGTATGGGCTGTTCTTACCGGGCTCGGTGAGCGTACCGCGATACTCACGGATCTGCTCCGCCGTAAGGTCGCAGACGAACGCCTTTCCCTTCTTAATGAGCATGACCGCACACTCATACATTTTATCGAAATAATCCGAAGCAAACAGGACCTGACCACCGAAATCCGCGCCCAGCCAGCGAACGTCCTCCACGATGGAATTTACGTACTCCGTCTTCTCCTTCGTAGGGTTCGTATCGTCGAAACGCAGATGGAATGTACCATGGTACTCCTCTGCCAGTCCGCTGTTTAAGATGATGGACTTCGCATGTCCGATATGCAGGTATCCGTTCGGCTCCGGAGGGAAACGTGTTACGACTTCGTTATACACGCCCTCTGCCAGATCCTTATCGATCGCCTGCTCGATAAAGTTCCTCGAGATCACTTCTTTTTCTTCGTTATTATCCTTGATTTCTTCGTTCAAATCTGCCATGATGACCTTCCTAAGCAAATGCAGAACACAAGTGCCGCATCGCCCGCTGTTTCATATACTCCGAGTAGATTCCTCGTACTATGCATTTTACACAAAATCGCGACTTCGGTCAACTCTTTTTTCATGGCGGGGCGCCCTGTCTTCCGCGTCCCTGCCCGATGCGATAAACTTCCCTCACCATTCCTCTCTTTTCTTGCTTTATTTTTTCCTCTATGTTATACTGATTTTGTGCAAAAGGAACTATGTTTGTCCGGAAGACAAACATGAACTAGGGATGTTGAGGTAAATAATTCATGAATCTGATTCTGATCCTGGCAGTCGCTGTGCTGATCGTATTGATGTGCTATCAATACCTGCCGGTAAACAGTCCGGACACGCTGAAATACCAGCATGATGTCGTGACTGTTGAATACGTTTTGGATAACCCGGATATTCTGATCGAAAATCTCGGGTTCTCTTCGTACGGCACATGGAACGAAGGTAATAAAGTCAACTACGACTATATCCTTCCGATCGAGTTGTATGCAGACCCGACGGACCCGAAGCAAGCCTATTTTATCGACATCGTCGGTGAAAACGGCTACCTGATCGTCGACGCGGAAAATAATCTCTACCAGTATCAGGTCAGCGGTGATTATCCGCAACTTCTTGACGCGGAAAATGTCTTCTTTTCTCCGTACGACGGCCTCGTTTACAAATATAAAGGAAAGCAGCATATGGTCACGGGATCCATGCAGATCATTTTGCCGCAGCGCGAGCGTCTGTCCGCCTATGTCGGCCAGAGGTCGCCCGGTGACGGCGATATCTACCAGCCCCAGTCCTATGTCGCTGACCGCTATGGTGCAGGTTATGAAGTCGTATACGCATACAGTTTGCGAAACTTCACCTATGCGACCCAGGGCGACACCAGCATCTACTTCCGTGGAAGCGGCAGCCGTTCAGAGGGAAATTGTACATTGACCGCGATGTATAATGCACTCAACTATGTCAGCTTTACGAACTTAGGCGGCTCGATGCCCACTTCCCGAAATATCACGCAGGTCGATGCGAAAAAGGATGCTTTTTACGCCAAATACTCTTCCGACCGCACCTACGTGATCGTCACGCCGAAGGTATTGCCCGAACTGTATGCCAACATCCGCGCATACGCCATCAGCGCCCACGGCTATGAAGTCGAGGCACTGACGCAGCTGGAGGTCGAGGACGTGATGAACCACATGCTGACAGAGTACGGAAGCACGCTCAAAGCGAAAAACTACTACAGCGCATCCTACTATCAGCAAGTCCTTCAGCCGGTCTCCCACGACCTGCCGGTACTGAATAATGTTACCAAATCCTCCACCTACGGCTCCCATTCCATGGTAGTCACAGGCTATCAGGTCTACGCATCCTGCACGGATATCGGCGATCTGCATCTGCTGAATTATCTGCTCATGCTCCAAGTCGCGGACGGCTGGTCCTCGGATGCACGCTACTACGACGCAAACTTAAACAAAGATCTCGAGATCGTAACGGTTCTGGAGACGAAATAAGACTGAAGGAAGCTATAGCATCCCTTCGAGATACATATGAGAAAAAAACGAGCACGCAATATCATGATCGCGGGTCTGTTGTGTTTGTCCCTTTCGGCAAATGCCTGTCATTCCCAACCTACAGATGGCACGTCGGCAAGTTCCGACGAGCTTGTGACGCGTGCGCCCGAAAACACGGAGAATAATACAGAACAGAGTACGACTGTCGCCGATGCCACGGAGCCGACCCTATCGGAAACGCCTGAAGTTACCGAACCGACCGAAATAACGACGGAGCCTGAAACTTCGACCGAGCCCGAGACGACTTCCGTTCCCGGCGCGAAATACCTGGATATCTCCGTCGTCAACTACGTGTTGTCCGGCACGGATACCCTGCTTTTGGACCTCGGCTTTGATCTGCCGGAAATCGATTTCGATGCGATCTATCCGATCACGGTGAAGGCGCCCGGCTGCCCGGAATCCAATGCCTATCTGATCGATTTTATCGGGGATAACGGCTACGTGATCGTAAATAATGAATACTCCCTCCTCGCGGTGAAAACGGACGGCGACTACTCCGCATTGGCCGGCTACTCCGACCTCTGCTATGCCATGACCGATGGTCTTTTGTACACCGCCGACGGGATCCGCATGGTCATGGATCGTTCGACCACACAGACCCCGACGCCCTCCGACCACAAGTATGAAGGACAGTTGAGCATCGGAGAAGGCGAGATCATCGACCTGGAAACCTACGTTTCGGACCGCTATTCAGACCGATATACGACGTCTGCCGAGAAGATCCTGGAATTTGATGAACTGCATCGCCAGCGAGACCTCTCCGTCTATCGATCGAACGGCGGCGAAGGCAACTGCACACTCTCGTCGGTCTATACTTGCCTGGAGATCCTGGGGCGCAACGTCCTTTACGATACCCCCCTGTTTCCGGCGCTCGGCAAAACGGTCACGATCGACGTCGTGAACGACCCGAACTATCCGAAATACGTGGACGACCCGAACTACCACTTCGTTCCGTACGTGGAACTGCCGCTCGTGTATTCGGAGGTCCGCGATATCGTGGTGAATACCTACAACTATCTGGACGGCGTATTCCCCTGGGTAAATGAGATCCTATTCAACCACATTCTGGATGAGTACGAGTGCGGCATGAAGGCGGTCAATCACTACGCCTGGACCTATCAGGAGGACCTCATCCCCGCGATCGACGCCGGCCTTCCCGTACAGATGAGCATCTCCGGCGCCAAATGTTACGGAAATCATTCGATCAGCGTCATCGGCTACGCATATTTGACTACCACAACGCCGGTCCATATACTGACAAAAGTCGACACCCTCTTCTTCCTGACGGTCGCTGACAACTGGAACACCAGCCCCGTCAATCTGGATCCGAATATCCAAACCATCGTGGCAAATATAATCACTTTTGAACAAAAATAACCGGGATCCGAGGATCCCGGTCTTTCTTTATTTGCGGATAATGTCGACGACTTCGCCGATGTACATATCGTGCCAGTCTTCGTCGCCGTAGAAACGGTCTACGACGTCTTTCGGCATGTTCTCCGGCTCCAGACGCTGCTTGAAGAGTTTTCTGCATACGAGCGTGACTTCTGCCTCTTCAAACGTCATGGACGGTCCTGCCTGCACTGCGGTGAAGCCGGAAGCGTGCATCTTATCGATGTCGCGGCCGGACTTCGAACCGAGGACGCCGAGTTCCTTGCGGTACTGCTCCGGATAGAAACTTAAAGTAAAGTAACCATTTTCATCCATGAAATCGTGCGTATATCTGGAAACCCGTACATATGCGGTCACTACAGGCATGCTCCAGAGCGTTCCCATGCCGCCCCAGCTAACGGTCATCGTGTTGAACTTCTCCTCGGTACCTGCCGTGAGTAAAGCCCACTTCTTATCAAACTGTGAAAAAATATCGGTCGTAAACTCCATGATAAACCTCCTTTTTGGTGATCAAATCGATCTTTCCCGTCCCAAGGCACTTCACGATTTGCTCGGGATGTTCAGATCCGTCGCCGTCTCGGGCAATGTCCGCAAAGCATTCAAATATATGCGGCTGGCCTCTTCTTCCTGCACATTGTACGGGAAGCGGCTCTGCTCTGCAACCCATTTCGCTGTTTGTGAAAACAGGTCACACAGGATATCTACAGCCTTCCACATAGCCTTTATCTCAGTGCCGGAATAGGTGTCCAGGTAAGCCTGCCATTCCTCCGGCGAAAGAAACCGGTGAAGGTATTTTCCCGATTTCCCGGCGCTGATCGTATAACCGGTCAGAACTCCGGCTTTCCAGGACAGCATCTTCAACAATTCCGGTCTCAGCACGTGGTTCAGCATATCCTGCGCGTAGGTAGGTTCATTTCTCCATAAACCCTTCGCAACATTATTCAGACACCACCAGAACTCGTTGCAACTAGCTGCAAACTGTCTTTCATTCGGCTTCTTCACGCGATGTGTTTCATCGGATGTCTCGGGGATCTTCGGCAGGATGCCGTCCTTATCGAGAAGGATCACGCAAAGCCGGTCCTCGAACACATTTTCCTTCGCATGGGCGATCGATTTCACCGTGAGATCCAGACGGTTCCCATCGGTGAAGATCATCAGATACCCGTACGAATTCTCCTTATCATTCGGATAATCCGGATGCTCGTCCGGGTACTGCATAAACAAAATGTCGCCGAAGCATTCGATCCATTTCGGATCCCGGATAAACGATGCCGTTTCCTCAACGACATACACGATATCATAGTCCTGTAGCAGATCCTTCGGGGCATTCGGGTTCGTCCTGGATCCGTTCATGTACACGGCGCGGATACGGTCATCACTCTTAGCGATCCCCAGGATCCGCTCCATCATTTCATTTTCCGTACGCATGTTTTCTTCCTCACTACTTGCTATTTGAATTGCATTTCCATTATAGCATTTTTACCGTTGCTTGTATATCCCGTTTCGAACGTTCCTGCCCCTGTGGATCAGCTCTATCAAGCTGTCTTAGCGGTGAATGAGCAGTCTCGTCTTATGGTCTTCGCCGTCTCCCTGCGCTTCACAGAAGAACTCCCAGCCGTAGCGCTCGTAGAGGCCCACATGATCCGTCACCAGATAGATGGGCGAGATCCCATGCGCACGCATATCCTCAACCACGAGATCCAGAAGTTTTCCACAGATCCCGCGGCAACGGTAGCTCTCTTCCACATAGACCGCGCAGACATTGGGCGACAGATCCTTCCGGTCATGGAAGTCATTTTCGATGACTCCCATACCTCCGACGATCTTCTCGCCGTCAAGGCACAGATACCAACCAAACTCGGTCTCACCGCCTACATAGGCCTCGATGCATTCCAGGTAGGCCTCCTTCGGAACGCCCCACTTTTCGTGGAACCACTGCGCCACCATATCCATCTTCTCCGGGATCTCCCGAAGTGTTACATATTGCAGTTCACTCATAATCATCCTCCTGATCAAAACAAAGCCTTAAGGATCTGCTGTGCACATTCCTCTGCGCTCGAAACGCTCGTATCCACGCGCAGGCTGTATTTGATATCCTTACTCATAAGCGCCGCCTGCTCGTCCGACTGGCTCTCATACCGGTCGCCGCGGTCGATGTTTCTCTGCCGGCAGATATCCAGCGGACAGTACACCTCCACGATATCCAAAGGATTCTCCTTCATGATCTCCATCAGCTGCTGATAGTGCGGCTTGATCTCCTCACGCTCCACGAGGATACCGTCGATCAGCACGTTCTTCCCCATGTCGGAGTAAAGCTTCGCCGTGTGATACATCATGATGATCACCTCGGAGAGGTACTTCCAGTAATCCTCCTGCAGATATTGCTCGCCGACCATCTCCTGAAAGAGGTCATTTGCCACCACATAAAAAAACACATCTCTCTGCTCCTGCAGAGCTTCGACGATGGTCGTCTTTCCGGCGCTGGTAACGCCGTTCAAAAATATGATCTTACCTTTTTCCATTTTTATCTCCAATTCTTCCTGTAAATGTGTCAATGGGGACGGTTCTATTTGTCACATTCCCTCAACATATAACGGTCGTTGCCTTCCATGTACGGGGTCTCGCAAAAGCCGTTTCAAATGCGCTTCAGCCGCGTCGGATCATTCCGAAGATCACATACCATGATATATTCTTCTTCATTTTCCGAAACGGTATAAAAGCCGACCTTTTCGTACATGCGCACTGCGTAGTTCGCCTTTTGGACCGCGAGCGACGCGTGGTGAAATCCCAGGTCACGTAACCGGTCGAGCATCGCGAGCATCAGTTGCGTACCGAAGCCCTGCCCCCGGTATTCCCGGTAGAGGGAAATGGCGAAGGACGGCGTCGCGTCATCGACGTAGCCGTAATCCTTCATCAGCCGGGTCCAGGCTGCACCGATGATCCGGTCATTTTCCTCCGCGACCATGCAGCAGTCCGCCCTGCCCGAGCCGAAGTCCTCATAATAGAGCCGAAGCTCCGGAAGTTCCACGATGGAACGTTCCGGCGGCTCCACGCCCTCCGGAAGGAAGATGGCTTCATACAGGAAATCCTTCAGAATGCCGGCTTCCTCCGGTCGTAATTCTCTTATCAACATTTGTTTTTCCTACTTTTTCAAGTATTTCTCGATTCCCCGGTCGGTCCACATCTGGACCTCCACATAGCACTCCGGTCCGAACTTAAAATCCGGATTCCAGATCTGCGGAAGCCCGTACTTTTCGATGATCCCGAGGATCTCATCGTAGGTATAAAGGCGGTTTCGGTATTCCTTCCCGTCCTTCGTGTTTCCACTGAACGTCGGATGCGAATCGCCATAGGTAAAGGACAGCGCACGTACATCCAAGTCCGCCGTATCCAGGGTGACACAGGCGGTCTGTTCATACCATTTTTCAAAGAACGGACATGCTTCCACGACCAGATAATGAGGTGTCTCACGCTCTATGAGGCCGCCCTTCTTCCGGAATTCTTCAAGAAGGATCTTCTCAAACTTCCGGCGCTTCTGCACGTAATCCTCCGGCCGCAGGGAGATAAATGCCTCCGGCTTCTCCTCACGGATCTGCTTTAACACCTCTTCTGCCTGCGCATCCGAAAGCTCCGAAATGCTCCGAAACGGTCCATTCTTCTTTTCGTAATAATGATATAAAAGCACCGCCGCGCCTCCTTTGTATCCATGTTGTTTTACAGTTCTTTTACATACAGTCGATCCGTGCCGCCGCCGTAATTCACAATGTCCTTCACATACGTGTAACCGTACTTTTCGTAAAGCCCCGTATACTCGGTCGGAATGTAGGTCTTCGTGAAACCCTGTTCCTTCGCATAACGGTTCGCTGCATCGATCAGCTTACCGCTGATATGACTGCCGCGATAAGGCGTCTCGACAAATACGCACGACACCCACGGAAAGATCTCCGGCAGCGGATAGTAATCCGTCTTCAACAGCGAGGCCATTCCGACGATCTTACCATCGATCACGGCCGCAAACATCGTCTCCCAGTCTTCAAACTTCCACTCACGGACTAAACCCGCGATATGATCGCGCACCTCCGTCCAGGAACAGTTCTCAACGAAATGCAAGAACTCCTCGGCCAATGCGGTGCCTTTTTCGACTTTTACGATCGAAAGCCCGACCTCGTTCTCGCCGGCAAACTTCTTATCAAAGCCGAAGTGCTTCGCGACCAGATCTGCCGTTTCCTCGACCGTGCGGCTCATATCGCGCTCCAGCCAGAAATACCGGCTCTGCTTTACATCCTCGAAATACTTTGCATTCAGCGTAAGCAATGTCTCGTTGCAGGTCGCCTTCGCCGCCTCGACATTTGTCGCACTGTGAATGAAGTTGCTGAAATCCTGATGGTCTGCGCGGTTGCAGTACTCTTCGACCAGGTTCACCGGCTTCTTCAGCATGAACGCGATGTGCGCGGGATCGGTGATCTGCTCCGCCTGCTCCAATGTCAGATGACAGTCGCAAAGAATGATCTGATCCTGCGACAGCCGCATCAGATCCAGCAAAATGAAGTCCAGCTGCTCCCGTGTGCTCTGCAAGAGCCACGTACGGTACTCTTCCACACTTCTGCCGAAAAACTCGTCAGCGTCGCGGAAATTGTAGTTCATGGCCGGCTGCGACGTCGCGTCCGACATAGCCTGATGCTCCGGGAAACGCTCATCGATGTCATACACCGGAATGTTGTACTTCTTACCCAAAGCGCGGGAAACGGTCGTCTTGCCTCCGCAGGGTGTCCCTGCGATAAAATATACATTTTTTAAATATTGTTTAATTATATTGTCTTGAAATATCATGATTCTTCTCCTCTTGATTCAATAGTTTTCGTCTTTGTTACAAGGCATGAAACCATCGATCAACGGTTTCACGCGATCAGATATTTCTAAGTCTTAAGAACATTACCATTTTGCTCTTCCTTTCTGCTATTTCAGCTCTGTGCTCTCTCTACCGAGCCGGTCGGGCCTTCCTTGAATACGTTCAGATGTCGCGCATCCGTGGCGAACTCCAGGATCGGCATGGCGAGCGTGCCCGGTCTGCGGTCGAACCGCAGGCACGAAATGCATGTGTGGGGAATGTGCCCGAGCATCATGCACAGGTGTGGGAACGGGATATTGAGAACTCGCGATAAGAGCGCCGTCGAAGAACCGCCGTGGCTGAACAGGACGAACGTCCTTTTCTCATCGCTCTCGTTGGTGTTGCGGTAATACAGGCCCTCGCGCTGATAGCCGAGCGTCGCCAGCCACGCATCGACCGAGGTCATCACGTGGTCAATGTCGACCGTTGCCGTATTATCCACGAAGTCGGGAAACTCCCGCCACTTCGGATCCTGCAGATCCACGCCTTCGTGCATCAGTTTCCCCGAACAGATCCACGGGTTCCCCTTACGGAACAGATCTTCCAGGCTTCCGAACCGGATCTCACGCATGAAATCCAGGGTCTCGATGTCCTTCAGCCCCGACAACTCCGCGAACGGCTTTGCGGTCTGCTGCGCGCGCCCCTGTGGCGAGCAGAAGATCTTCTCGATCCCCTCCTCCATCAGTCGCTGCGCGACCACCTTCGCCTGCTCGTGTCCCAGCTCCGTCAGGCAGTCCAATTCATAGTTCGGATCTCCGTGACGCACCAAAATCAGTCTCATATCCTATCTCCTCTAACTAATCTTCAAACCCTCGAGCGCCCCAGCGAAGCACGGTCTTGTAGCCGAGTTTCGCATACCATTGCGGTTCGTAGGTGTAATGAATGTAACTGTAATCGTAAAGCTCCTCCCGCAGGATCTGCGTGACATGCTTCACCATCGTGAGGCCGATGCCCCGGCTGCGGTATTCCTCCAACGTCCCTACACATCCGGGCCCGCCGATCCGGCATTTCACACCATTGATCTCGTGCTCGCCGAAGTCCTCGATCATGCAGAAGCTAACGACCTTTCCGTCCACATATCCGCAATATACGCGGCTGTTTTCGTTAAAGATCTGCGGCCAATGCGGGATCACCTTCCCGACGATCTCGCGCAGTTCCTCCAGTCCACCCTCGTAATACCCAAAGGTCACATTATCCGGAAAATGCTTTTCGTAGCGTTCCGGGGAAAACTCCTGCAGACGCAGCAACTGCTCAGAGGCGACCTCATCCGCGGGAATGTTGCGGATGTATTCGCGCTCAAAGAAACCCGGATGGATCTCCATAAAAAGGTCCTCATACTGTTTCTGCGTCACCAGATCGGTACGCAGCACCGAGTAATACGCTGTGTCATGAATGCCCAGGACGTTCTTCTTCGAGCCGCGCAGGATGCCGTCAAAATGCATGCCGGCCTTCTGCATGACGCGGCCGGATTTTGCATTGCGCAGATCATGCGTCGCATAGACACGCATCAGATCGCTCTCTCCCTCGAAGAGATAGCGGATCACCGCCTTCAGGGCTTCCGGCATGATGCCGCGGCCCCAGTAGCGCTTGCTGAGCACGTAGCCGATCTCGTACGAGCAGGTCCGCTCATCGCGCTCCACCACGGCGATGTTACCGATCACGTGGTCCTCGCCCTTTTGCGTGATGCCCCAGTTATAGGTACGACCCTCGTCATAAAATGTTACCCATTTTTCGAGCAAACTTTTCGTGAAATCCAGGCTCGTATGCGTGGGCCAGGAAAGAAATTTCGTGACCTCCGGGTCCGAGGTCCAGTTGTTGTACATGTCCTCCGCGTCGTCGACACGGTATCGCCGAAGCACCAGTCGCTCCGTCTCAATTGTCTTGGTTCCTATCGTGTTCATATAAACTCCCAAGCGGACCGCTATGCGGTCCGCAGTATTCATTTGTCTTTCATCCGGACTACCCCGCCTACGAAATCCAGTAACTTCCGTCCGGCGACTGGAAGATCGCTCCGACCTCCCTGGAGAGCTCGTTGTCCTGCCAGTCCTTAACTACCAGTCTCGTATAGAAGCGGTAGTCTTCGGTCGCGCAGTCATTTTCCTCGTCCCAGCCTTCCTCGACCCATTCCTCAAGGTAAGCTTTATTCTCTTCGATCAGGGTAAGCGACTGGTTCGACTCCTTCTTGATCGAAAAACGCACCGGATAATAGCATTCCGCGCTCTCCATGTCCTGGCTGATCACATACACAGGATCACCGATGATCTGAAGGTTGTAAAGCTTGACTCCATCGGTGTCAAACTCCGTCACGACCTCAGGGCGCTCCCCCGGCAGGTAACGAAACAACGTCACTTTTTTCTTTCCGTAGTCCCCCTGCAGGATCCAGTAGTATCCATTAGCGTATGCGGGGTTCGCGTACGCGGTATTCTTCTTCTTTCGAAAAGGCTTATAAACCTTTCCGTTCGTAAAATCATAGAACATGATCACCGAGCCGGGATAGCCGCCGCGCTCTGCCCACTCGACGAGGTCGAAAAGGTCCGACGAGTCGGTGTGCGCATAGGCGAGACGATCCTGTCCGTAGATCTTCTCGATGTACCGTCCTGTTGTTTTTTCAAATCGTTTTAACATTTCTTTATCCTTCGTAAATTGTGATCTGCACTCCGTTTTGACCATTTTGCCTATTATACCACAAAAGGGCCTCATAGGGAAAGTGATACAGTTTGTTCCTCTTGCAGGCCTTCCGGCGTGAGCCTCAGGATCCGGTCACACACCTCCGCGAGGTACTTACGGTCATGCGATACGCTTATGATCGCACCCGGAAAATCCTTCAGCATCCTTCTTATCACAGGGCCCGAAAGCGGTGAAAAATTCCGTGTCGGTTCGTCCAGAATCAGGACATTCGCGCCGGACATGCTGAGCTTTAGCAGAAGGACCTTCGCCTTCTGGCCGCCCGACAGTTCACGGATCGGGTGATCCATCTCATTTGCCGTATATTTAAGCGCGCCGAGATAGGTGCGGATCCGCGTCCGCTCTTCCTTATCTCCGGTCGTATCCAGATAATCCACCGGTGTTACGTCGAGATCCAGCAGTTTCTCATAATCCTGCGGCATGTACTGCGCACGCAGATCCGGCCGGCCCAGAAGTTCTTCCGCCAGTTTCGCGAGCAACGTCGTCTTTCCGCAACCGTTATTTCCGATGATGGCGATCTTCTCACTGCCGCGGAGCTTGAGTTCCACATTTTCCGCCAGGACGCGACTTTCATCCGCCGTTTTCAAAACGGGGATCTCACACTGTACGACCCATTTTCCGGACGGGATCACGCTGTCCTTATCACCGAGTTTGAAGAAGATCGCCTCCTCCTGCTCGGGCATCTCAGTCATGTTCGCATCTTCCCGCTCGAAACGATGCTCCATCGATTTGACGTTCTTCATCTTCTTTTTGAGAAGGCGTCCGATCGAGTCGTGGAAGTTAAAATTCGCGTTGCTGAGCTGCGCGTTCACACTCTGCTCCATCTTTCGGATCTTCTCGTCGCGGATCTTCTTTTCCCGTCGCTCGCCGAGCGCGATCTGCTCCTGCTTCTCAAACGAGTGCAGGCGCTCCTCGACGTACTGGCGGTACGGAACATTTGCAACGGTATGACGACATACCGTCTTTCTCCGTAGCTGCTCGAAATGGATCACGCGGTTCGCGGTCCTCTCGATCAGCGTCTCATCGTGGGAAATGAAGAGCACGGCATAGGGCCAGTTTCCGATCAGTTTCTCCATCCATTCCAGGGTCTCGATGTCGATATCGTTCGACGGCTCATCCAGCAAGAGGATCGTCGGAGCCTCGCACAGGACGCGCATCATCTGCGCCTTCACGCGCTCGCCGCCGGAGAGCGTTTTCATCTTCTGCTCACGGTAGAAAAACTCCGGTTCCACGTTGCAATCCAGCGCCATTTTCGCCAGTTCCTTCGGCGTCCGATCGAGAAAATCCGCGCTCTCGCAGAAATATTCGCAGACTGTTTTTTCCTTCTCCCCTTCGGGAAGTTCCTGCGGCAGATAACCTAGTTTCTCGCCGCTCACGATCTTATCGCCCTTACATTCCAGGTAATCATCGACCAGGCCGGGATCATAGATCCACTTCATGAGGGATGATTTTCCATTTCCCTCCTCGCCGATCATCACGGCGCGGTCGCCGTAATTCAACACCAGTGAGAAATCCTGCAGGATCGTTCGCAGATCCTTCTTATGTGTCAATGTAACATTTTTGATCTGAAACATCAGACCACCTCCTACCCATACAAAAGGTAGCCATCCCGGAGCCGGTACGAAAAGGTCGGATCATAAAAATACAAAAAACCCCGACACCTTCCGGTATCGGGGCAAATGTCAGCACAGTTATGCCGTCACATGACAGGCACAGAATCTCCGCTGTCTATTTCGCGCTTCTCCAGGAGGCTTTGATCAAAAATAAATTACTTTTGCTTTCAGATTTTGTACGAATGATCATCATTTGTTGCCTCCTTTCTCGCTTATCGCGTAATTCATCTTATTTCGGTTTGTCGTTTGATCGACAAGGCAATTATACGGGTACTTACGGGAAATGTCAACCCGTTTTTTCGGATTTTTCAAGTTGAGCGGATCGGCTGAAAAAAATCGAATAGCCGTGTTCCCGGACGATTATCAAATTTCGATGAAATTCCATCGAAAAACAGTTGACAAGCCTCAATGTTTGTAGTATTATGTTGGATGTTGACGACAACATGTTTGATCAACAAGCTGGCGTGGCACAGTCGGTAGCGCGCAACATTGGTAGTGTTGAGGTCACGGGTTCGATTCCCGTCGCTAGCTCAAAAAGTAAACGGATCCGCGATGCGGATCCGTTTTTGTTATATCGGTAATAAAACTACAAAGTATCCAGATACTCCTTACATCTCGGTTTCATAAACGGAACGAACCACGGGGCATCGAAGGCCTGCTTAAAGTCTTCGGGACTCACCCACTTATACCCGATGGTCTCCCCCTTCTGGAGGACGATCGCGTCTTTATCGATGTCCGTCACACATAAATAACCGAGGTAGATCGACTGGGAAGCATCGCGGACCGCATGATACAGGGGCTTCAGGTCCTCCGGCTTCTTCGAAATACCGGTCTCTTCAAAGAGTTCCCGCGCCGCTGCGTTTTTCGCTTCTTCCCCTTTCATCGCGCTGCCGCCCGCTCCCGGTTCATACAGGCCCGGGCAATTCGGCTTAGAATAATCCCGAAGCATCAAAAGAAACGTGCCGTCAGTGTGCCGCACGATAACTTCTACGACCAAATGAAAGAGCCCGTCGGGGATCTTCTGTCCGCGGACCAGATCTACCCCTGCAAGCACTCCGTTTCGATCATATGCATCCCATAATTCCATAATGATCCTCCGTGAAACAGGTCGGTTCATCCATTCATTCTAATAGAAAGCACGTGACGGGAATCGAACCCGCGCCCTCAGCTTGGGAAGCTGATGTTCTACCATTAAACTACACATGCACGTGATGGGTCGGTAACACCGACCCATCACGTGACTGATCGGCTACTGATCCTTTATTTCTCACGTCGTTACTCTAGAACGATGAAACCATTCTACAACAACGACTGCATAACCATCGCGTAGATCCTTTGGTTTTCTTCCTGCCACCGGCCGCAGACGCGCTCCGCCTGCTCCTGTGTCGGAACGGAAAGGTTCATCGAGAACAGTGTCGCCTTTCCCTCTTTTATCTCGCAATGTACGGTATATTCCTGGTTCGCCGATGATTTGTAATAATCGGCTATGGTGCTCGCCTCGGAACGGAACTGGATGCGATGCTCGGCCAGGTACTTATCAATATCCTCTTTGATGGAAGCCGACAGATTGTTGTTGAAATAGTACAACGCGTCCTCGCCCTCACCGGTCATCTCGTAATTTGTGACATTTCGTATGGTCTTCGAACGAATGAGGTTCGCTTCCTCGAGTTCCTTCACAACACCCTGAAATGTGAAGTAGGTAGTGTATTCCTTGCCCACAAAGAAATCCGTCATCTGGCTGTTCGCCAACGGAAAGTTTACCTTCTTGAGCATATACAATACCATCAACTTGTAGAGTGTTGTAGGCTCTGTAACCATAACTGTCCCTCTCGCATGCGGTTCGGCATGGTCGGTCATGTCCGGCCATCTCTTCGGTGTGATCACGAACCGTCAATATCGATCCTCTCATTCGACAGGATATCTCACCGAGTTTTATTATATCAACATGCCGTCCTCTCGTCAAGTTCATTTTCCGTGTGATGCCCTTCCGCCCCGCCGCGGCGCGCAAATTCCGTTCGGAAAAGTATTGATTTCCCTATGTATTTATAGTATACTCTAGTTGATTGATACATGAGCTTGTTCCAATCCGGCAGATGCACACCCCCTGTTAACAGGGGTTTTCGTTGTGGCGGGTCGGTCTGTCCGACCTCCCTCTATATGGGATCGGCTGATATTTCGGTTTGCAAGGCAAACCTATCTTTTAATTTCCCCCAAAACAAACCAATGGAATAATTAGAGAGGTCACTGTTTCTATGAGTAAAAGTAATGATCTGACACTGTCCGAACTACGTGAAATCGCCAAAAGCCATGGTATAAAAGGCATTTCCACCATGCGAAAGCCGGAACTCATGGCGCTTTTGTACAGCGTTTCGAAGAAGGAGAAGGAAGAACGCGAGGCCGCTGAACGTGCTGCTGCCGAGGGCGGCGATGTTGCCGACAGCGCTGCTCCGGCTCCCGACACCGACGAAGCGCCCGAGGGCGATGCGGATGCGGCCGATGCTTCCAAGGCCGGCGCTGAAGAGCCCGTGAAGAAGCGTCGTTTCATCAGTTCGATCGAGGCGAAATCCCAGGCGCGCGAGGCAGAAGCAGCCCGCCGTTCGAGCCTGCGCACTCCGCGGGTGGGACGTACGCCGTCCGAGATCCTGCGTGCTCCGGAAGCCCGCGACGCACAGGCGAACGATCGTATGTCGCGCCCGCCGAGACGTCCTTACACGCCGCAGTTAAATCTCTCGACTTCATCGCTTTCGATGTCGAATACATACGGCCAGCCCTCACAGGCGCCGCAGCAGCCGCGTCCGTTCCAGTCGAAATCCTTTACCGCCGCCCACCAGGTGCAGGGTTACGGTAAGATGGCGGTCCCGCAGGAACAGCTCGAGGGCAATGAACCCACTGCCCAGCCGTTCTACGATCGCCCGACATATAATAACAATTCCGACCGTGAAGACGAGGATATCCCGCCTTATCGCCGCGAAGAAGAAGAATTCGTCCAGGCTCCCCGCGTGAGCAGCGGCTACGGCCGTGTCCGCACGCCCGAGGCGACGAAAGAAGAGACTCCTGCCCCCGAGGCAGAAGCATTGGCCAATGGCGTCAGCGCCGGCGGCATCCTGGAACTTCTCGCAGAAGGCTACGGTTTCATCCGCTCCAACCACTATCTGAACGGGGACAATGATATCTACGTCGCTCCGTCGCAGATCCGCCGGTTTAATCTGCACACCGGCGACTATATCGAGGGCATGCGCCGCAACCAGTCGCAGGGCGAGAAATTCCCTGCACTCCTGACTGTGAATTCCATCAACGGCATCCCTGCCGAGGAATATAAGGCCCCCACTCCGTTCGATAACCTGACGCCGATCTTCCCGAACGAGCGTCTGAAACTGGAGATGCCCGGCTGTGACATTTCCATGCGCATCATGGACATCATCTGCCCCATCGGTAAGGGCCAGCGTGGTATGATCGTTGCGCCGCCGAAGGCAGGTAAGACCACACTCATCAAACACATCGCGCAGTCCATCCTTACGAATCATCCGGAGGTACACCTGATGGTGCTTCTCATCGATGAGCGTCCTGAGGAAGTGACGGACATCCGTGAGTCGATCGGTGCGCACGAAAGCTGCGAAGTCATCGATTCCACCTTCGACCAGTCTCCGGAGCACCACAAGAGAGTTTCTGAGATGGTGACCGAACGCGCGAAGCGTCTCGTTGAGATCGGCCGCGATGTCATCATCCTGCTCGATTCCATTACCCGCCTGTCCCGTGCTTACAACCTTACGGTAGCACCGAGCGGACGTACACTTTCCGGCGGTCTGGATCCTGCAGCCCTCTACACGCCCAAGCGTTTCTTCGGCGCGGCGCGTAATATGCGCGAAGGCGGCAGCCTGACCATTCTGGCGACCGCTCTGGTCGACACCGGAAGCCGTATGGATGACGTGATCTTCGAAGAATTCAAGGGAACCGGCAACATGGAGATCGTCCTGGATCGCCGCATGAGCGAGAGACGTATCTTCCCTGCGATCGACATCGCCCGCTCGGGAACCCGTAACGAGCAGTTGCTCCTGAACGCGGATGAGCTCGAGGCCATCACGAAGGTTCGCCGTCTCCTCTCCGACCAGAAGGCGGAAGAGGCAACCGAGAACATCCTGAACCTCTTCGAGCAAACGAAGACCAACGAGGATTTTGTGGCTCGTGTGAACCACTCCCTGCGCTAACTCCTCACACATATAGCCAAACAAAACGGCCGCTCCCTAACGGAGCGGCCGTTTATGTTTCTCAGTGGCAATGTGTCAATGGGGACGGTTCTTTTTGACACATTTAGGCTGTGAGACCACGGCCTTGTCTTTTTTTTGATTACAATGCATTACTCGCGGGACAGTTCATTGCGCTGTGAAAAACAATACCGCACGGCTCTAAGACGGATTTGAGGGGGCCCGCTTCGACTTCGGCCGTTTTCCTGATGAAAACGACCTCAGCGAGCGCGAAAAGCGATCTCGGAAATCGCTTTTCTCCCCTCATCCGTCTTTTCGCGTGCGGTGT
>JAFYZH010000064.1 GCA_017548765.1 Lachnospiraceae bacterium
ACCTCTTTTACAATATGTCGATGTTCCACGTGGAACATTATTTCGTTCACTCAGCCTTGTTAGGATGAAATACGACTTCATATGTTCCACGTGGAACATTGCGAAAACGATCATCTGTTGTTTAATCTATAACCAAGCATGCATAGTCATCTATTGTCTCAGCTGAGCTGGATCTAAACGCGCGTATAAAAAATGTTCCACGTGGAACATCACATTCTCATGACGTTCCACGTGGAACAATATATCGCGACAACGCGTTAAAACTTTAAAGAGGGTTCTTAAGCGGAACCCCGGCTTTTCTGGGGTATTGTTTCTTAGTTTCTTTTGTCTTCTTTATTATAATGAGGCTTCGACTGATGTCACTGCCCGGAAGCATAAACTTCCGAACATCCTCAAGCTTTCCTCCCAGAAGACTGATCGCTTTCTCAGCGTTTTCTACCTCTTCCTCACATGCGCCTGATTTATAGGAGATGAAGTATCCTCCAACTTTCGTAAACGGGAGACAGAACTCAGATAGCGACGAGAGATTAGCAACGGCACGGGAGAGTACCAGATCAAACTTCTCTCTATATTTCTTATTGTGGCCCAGGTCTTCAGCCCGACCGTGCTCAAAACTGAGTTTATCGAGTTTCAAACCATCTTTCACTTCTTCAAGAAAACGCAACCTCTTCTGGAGGGAGTCCATCAGAACAAACTCTTTCTCAGGATAGAGTATCTTCAACGGAATACCTGGAAATCCGGCCCCGGTTCCAAGATCTAATATATAGGAAGCTTTGGATACGAACTCCTCCAAACCATATACACTGTCCAGAAAATGCTTCTGCAAAACCTCTTCGAACTCTGTGATCCCGGTAAGGTTCATGACCTTGTTTTTCTCAACCAGTCGTTCGTAAAACTCAAGAAAACGGGCCGCTTTTAATTCGTCTATCTGCAAATTCGCTTTTGCAAAGTATTCTTCTATATATTTTTCGTTATCACTCATTTATAACCTCGTTTTCCTCGTTGTTCTCAATCTGAAATAAACGCTTCCGAAAGGCAGTGGGAGTCTCTCCGATGCACTGTTTGAACTGACGCATGAAGTGTACATCATTATCATAACCGCAGTTTGCTGCAATGGTCCGAATGCTGTAATTCGTAGATGCCAGCTGGGTTTTCGCATAATTGATCTTGCTTAGAATAACATCGTTATAACACGAAATTCCAAACATGTCGTGGTAGAGTTTCTGGAAGTAGGAGACACTCAGTCCGACGCGCTGCGCCAGCTTCGGTACCGACCACTCATCGGAAGGGTTGGAGTAGATCTCGGAACGAAGATCTTGCAATTCGGAATAATAACCGGCGATATGTGTCTCTTGGTTAATAACGGAAATTATGTCAGATATACATAAAAGAAGTGCCTTCAAAAGGTAGTCCGTCGTGAGCTTTTTGTGCTGCGAAGTAGAGATGTCCTCAAAGAAGATCTGATGCATAAGCATATCCACTTTCTGCTCCGCCGGGAACGCGATCATGCGGTTCAGCGGCAGATTGTAGGGCGGACAGTCGATCGCCTCACCCTCCGCCAGTGAGAAGTGTATGTAATCATTCACATACCCATCCGGAAGAGAGTAGTATATCTGAGGAGCACCCTTCGGAAATATGATCAGGGTATTCTTAGGAAACAGTTGATCCTCCCCGTCCAGGATGATCCGCGCGTCCGTGTAGGTGTAGACCAGCAGATAATCCCCGCTGCCGTTCGGACGGTTGATATTAAACGGCGGAAAATGCCTGTGCCGCAGGCCCATCATATTAACTTGCATAGTCCCTTCCTTTCCGGACTGCCTGAAACACTACCGTTTCAAAGCCTTCCCAAATTCATTGTCCCCTTAAATACACTAGTCAGATCCTGAAATCCTCACGCTTTCAGCGCCACCAGCAGCACCGCGATGTCCGCGGGCGAAACGCCGGAGATACGTCCTGCCTGGCCGATCGACGCCGGCTTGATCTTATTCAATTTCTGGATCGCTTCTTTACGCAGTCCCTTGATCGTCGAATAGTCGAAATTCGGAGAGAGTTTCTTATTCTCGAGCTTCTTAAAATTCTCGATCTGCTTTTCCTGCTTCGTGATATAACCCTCGTATTTGATCTGGATGCAGACCTGCTCCACGATGTCCGCGGGCAGCTCCGGCCGCTCCGGATCGATCTCTGCGAGCTTCTCGTAATCGAGCTCCGGGCGCTTCATCAGCTCCGACAGCGAAGTCCCGTTGTTCAGAGCCGTACTTCCATGTTTCACCATGAAGGCATTAACCGTTTCATTGCCCCCAAGGATGGTCGTCTTCAGACGGTTTATCTCGCGGTCGATGCTTTCCTTCTTCGCGAGCATTTTGTTGTAATCTTCATCGCTGACCAGCCCCGCATCATGGCCGATAGCGCGCAGGCGCAGGTCCGCATTGTCCTGGCGCAGCACCAGACGATACTCCGCGCGGGAAGTCATCATACGGTACGGCTCCGTGGTCTCCTTCGTCACCAGATCGTCGATCAGCACGCCGATGTAGGCCTGCGAACGATCCAGGATCACGGGCTCCTTACCCAGGCAGAAGAGGGCGGCGTTCATGCCAGCGATGATACCCTGGCCGGCGGCCTCCTCGTAACCGGAGCTTCCGTTGATCTGGCCCGCCGAAAACAGGCCCGAGATCTCCTTAAACTCCAGTGAATGCTTCAATTGATGCGGGTCAATGCAGTCGTACTCGATCGCGTACGCATTGCGGACGATCTTCACGTTCTCCAGACCCGGCACCGTGCGGTACATCGCGTACTGCACGTCCTCCGGAAGCGAGCTGGACATGCCTCCCAGATACATTTCCGTTGTATAGAGGCCCTCGGGTTCGATGAACACCTGGTGGCGCTCTTTATCCGGGAATTTGACGACCTTATCCTCGATGGAAGGGCAGTAGCGCGGCCCGGTTCCCTCGATCACGCCCGTAAACAACGGCGAGCGGTCGATATTGTCCCGAATGATCTTATGTGTTTCCTCGTTGGTGTAGGTCAGCCAGCAGGAGACCTGCTCCTTCTGCACGCTCGCGGGGTCCGTGGAAAATGAGAACGGCACCACGACCTTATCGCCGAACTGCTCCGCCATCTTAGAATAGTCGATGGTGCGGCCGTCGACACGCGCCGGCGTACCGGTCTTAAAACGACGAACGATGATGCCATGCTCGATCAGCGACGCGGTAAGATGATTTGCCGCCTGCAGACCGTTCGGTCCGGTCGGGTTGCTCACGTCACCGTAGATACAACGCGCCTTCAGGTACGTACCCGTACACAAAACAGCGGCCTTGCAGTGGTAGATCGCGCCGGAGACCGTGCGGATGCCCGTCAGTCGGCCGTTCTCGACGATCAGGTCGGCCGCCTCCGCCTGGCGGATGGTCAGGTTCTCCGTGTGCTCCATGGTCTCACGCATAGCCTGCGAGTACATCTTTTTATCGGCCTGCGCACGCAGCGAGTGCACCGCCGGCCCCTTTGACTCATTCAGCATCTTCGACTGAATGAACGTTTTGTCGATATTTTTACCCATTTCGCCGCCCAAAGCGTCGACTTCGCGGACGATATGTCCCTTCGAGCTGCCGCCGACGTTCGGGTTACAGGGCATGAGCGCGATACTGTCAATGCTCACCGTAAAGACGATGGTCGAAAGCCCGAGCCGTGCCGCCGCCAGCGCTGCCTCACAGCCCGCATGTCCGGCACCGACCACTACCACGTCATAATATTCTTCAACTACTGCCATCTATATCACGCTTTCTTACTTTCCCATACAGAATTTTTCAAAGATGCGGTCCGCGACGTCCTCATCCAGCGTCTCGCCGGTGATGCGCCCCAGCGCCTCGTAGGCGTCCAAAAGATCGATCGTGAGGAAATCCTCGCTGACATCCCCATAAATGCCTTCCAGGGCCTGTCTGAGCGATCCCAGCGCCATTTCCAGCGCCTCTTTATGCCGCGCATTCGTGATCAGGACCTCATCGTTGTATAAAAGCTCGCCCGCGCGGAACATTGCCACCAGACGCTCCTTGATCGCGTCCATGCCCTCGCCGGTCTTCGCCGAAACGGGCAGGATCGTATCCGCCGCGCAGTATTTCGACAATTCGTCGATCGTCAGCTGCGGCGTAAGGTCGGTCTTATTGTATAAGACCAGACTTTTTTTCTGTCGCAGGATCTCCAGGATCCTCCGGTCGTTGTCGTCGAGCGGGAGAGAAGCGTCCGCAACGAACAGCAGCAGGTCCGCGCCCTCCGCCTGTGAGATGGACCGTTCCACGCCGATGGTCTCGACGACATCCTGCGTCTCCCGGATCCCGGCCGTATCGGTGAATTCAAATCCGATCCCGCCGATATATACCTGCTCGGACAATGTATCCCGCGTCGTTCCGGCAATGTCGGTCACGATCGCGCGGTCCTGCCCCAGCAGGGCATTCAGAAGCGAGGATTTTCCGGCGTTCGGCTTGCCGAGCAGGACGGTCTTCACACCTTCCTTCAGCACCGCGCCATCCTTATAATCCTCGATCATTTTCCGTATCTTTTTCTCCATCGGTTCGAGTTTCTCCCGAAGTTCATCGGAATACCCGTCGAGGGAGATATGTTCGGGGTCGTCCAACGCCGCTTCGATAAAAGCGACCGCGTCGAGCAGGACGTCCCGCATCGATTTGATCTCGTTTCGCACAGAACCCTGCAACTGGGAGAGAGCAGCGCTCGCGGCAAAAGCATTCTTCGAGTTGATCAGATCCATCACGGCCTCCGCCTCGGACAGATCCACGCGCCCGTTCAGGAAGGCCTGCTTCGTGAACTCACCGGGCTCCGCGACTCTGGCACCCGCCGAGAGCACGCGCTCCAGCACCTGCCGCGTCACCAGAATTCCGCCGTGCGTATCGATCTCCACGGTATCCTC
>JAFYZH010000065.1 GCA_017548765.1 Lachnospiraceae bacterium
AAGTTTCCGCCCTTCACTGCCCTTTCCCTACGCGCAAAATCTTCAAATCCTCCTTTTTGCGCGTAAGTTTCCGCCCTTCACTGCCCTATCCTTACGCGCATAACCACCAAATCTTCCCTTTTGCGCGTAAGACCAGGCTCCTAACACCCCTTTCCCTACGCACAAAACCATCAAATCTTCCGTTTTGCGCGTAAGCCCGGCCCCTAACAGCCCCACGCCCATGCTGAGACCAAAAATCACAAAAAAAACAGCCCTGGGGCGTTGCCTCGGGGCTGTACATCTTACTATGAAAATCTTACAGACGGAATCTCGGACCGTCCTCTTCTTTACTCATCTTACCCTGCGCTTCACGACGATCGTAGAGCTGGGATGCTTCGATATACTTCTGCATGAACATGATCAGGAACATGAGCTTTACGACCAGAAGAACTGCCGTCAACCATACCGGGAACTTCGAAATAAATGCGGCAGCCTCCGTCACAGCATAGATGACGGTGATGATGTTCCACATCGTACGAAGTTCGTAGCTTCCCATGACATAACCGTATGTATCTTCTAAGCCATGGATACCTTCGATAACGATATAACCGATCACGATGGAAGTAATGATCTCGGCAAACTTAAGGATCTGATAGAGAGCGTATGCCCAACTGCAAACGCCTGTCAGGTTCAATACAAAGATCGGAAGGGTCGCAAACATGGCGATATTCGCGATCTTATAAGCCAGCTTCAACAGATCATTTTCAAAACGGACAGCCTTCATGCCCTTTCTCAAAAAGTAATAGCCTATAAAAGAAGGCAAGAGCGGCAGGATCGTCGTTTCGCCGATGGGCGCACGAAAACAAAATGCAACAATTAAAAATCCGATCGCAGCAATAGACATATGGATGATTCCTCCTATTTTCTCAACTGCCTATCATTATACACGTTTCCTCGGCAAATGTAAAGAAACGTTTTCGCTCATTTACTCGCCGGCTTCCTCTTTATTCGGAAGCAAACCCCTCTCCTGCAAGGAGTCCTTTATCAGCCGGATCAGTTCCTCGCGGAACGCGTCATAATTCTCCGGATGCAGGGTACCATGTGCACTGATATTGCCCCCTTCATAGGAGAAGCTCACCTGGAACCATTCCTCGTTGTTGTAATCCTCGGCCGCCTTTTCCCAGCCGTACCACTGCATGATGTCATACTTCTTTATGAGGGCGTCCACCTTCTCAAAAAACGCAGGTGTATCCGTAAGCGTAACATACAGGTCGAGTTTTCCTTCCTCGAAATATGTGCCGCTGTCCGACACGATATGAACATCGCAGTTCTTCTCCCGAAGGTCCGGGCTCAAAACAAAGATCTTATACTCATCGCGACCGCTGTTTCCCCTCTGGATGAAGTTCGCCAGCACACTCGTTATCTTTCCGCTCACGCCGCGCTCGATGATCTTCCGGTTCTCCCGCTCGACGATCTGTGCGACGAGGGGTTTAAAAATCTCCCGCATCTCATCGCGAAACTCCCGGTACCCCTTGGGAAATGCATTCGAGCCGTGCGCATGCAGCTGCTTTCCGTCGCGGAATTTGATCTTTAACGTGAAGCCGTCGCCGTCCAGCACATGGCGCGCAGTCCGGTCATATCCGTTCCATTTGCGCAAGTTATGCTTCTTATACAGGGCCGCGATCTGCGCCGCAGTATTCGCGTCGACCTCCATCGAAACCTCGCCGAACGGATACTGCATGCCTTCAAGCGTGAAAATCGCCGATTCGTCAAACTTAACATGATAACTGTGGCTGTTCGCTCCGATACTGCCGATGTAGCGATACTCAAACTCGGCGATATCGCTGTCATTTTCCACCGCCTTCTCGCCTTCGCCCTCCGGTCCCTCGTATGAAAACGGGTCTTTCGGATCGCTCGGTCCCATACCGAGTATCGTGCGTATCTTCTCCAGGATCTTACTCTTTTTCTTCATCGCAACTCCTTTGATGCATCCGTCTGATTACTTTTCTAACTCAAAATACACACCCGGATAAACCGAGAATATATTACCCTTCTCGGTCATTCCTGCATAGTAGGTTCCCGCTCCGACGAAGCGATCATACATCACCTTCGTCACGGAGTGCTTAGTTCCGTTCTTCTCGATCAAATAGTATGTGATCCGCGTCTCAGTGGAACGGTTATCCCCCGATCCGGTCGTTACCAGCTCCCGCTTCTCCTCCACCTTCTCGATGTTCAGTTCGGCAAATGCATAAGCCTCCCCGGACGGATCCGACTGTGTGAATTTCGGAACGATATAGGTGATCGTCACAACAAGCACGGAAACAAAAATGAACATCACCGCGATCACGGTGATCAAAGCGGCGATCACATGCTCTTCGCGCCTTCCCTGAAGCGCCCGCATGACCGAAGTAAAGATAGCCATGATCACAAACATGACCACAACGGCTCCGAAGCAGACCAGCAACGTGATAAACGTCCTCTTCCCCTTCACGGCATCCTTCAGGAACTTATCATGATCCTGCTCTAGTATCTCATCGGTCAGCAGCGTCTTGCCGCCCTCTTTGAGCATACTCTCGTACCGCTCCACCTGCTTCTTTTCATCTGCCTTCTGGTCCATGAAACCCTTCACCATGATCCCGGCCATAAGCACAAAGCATAAGCCGAAAACGATGTAAAAGATCCTGGTAACTCGTTTTACCGTCATAACATCCCTTCCTCTCAAACCGATCCCCTGGGCAATGCATGCTTACCGACGGCAAGCATTGTCCTTTGGATCCGTGGCATAACCGGAACCTCCCCCCTTCGGTTCACGCTACTTCGAAGAACTACGCTCACGCTCCAATTCTTTCACACGCTCTGCGGCCGCTTCGAGTTCTTCATCCGTCATACTGTTATATCTCTTTAACTCACTTTCTGTCATCCTCTGGAACACAAATTGAATATCCTCATCCGGTTCGATGACGGTCAATGTATCCCCTACGATCATAAATTCCCCGTCATCGTTGCTTCTTTCACTAAAATAAATGAGTTTGTCATCATAGTGTCCCCGCACATGACCGGAGTCGTCCATCACTATGTCCAGTATGCCTTCATCCGCGGTCATTCCCAGAATGAGACCTGCTTCCTCAAACGCCTGTATTATGGCTTCCGCATGCACCGTATTTTCCGGGCCGAAATCATCCGGGACCTTATAGGAAAGGAACTTCCATCCGCCGGTCATCGATTCATAGCTCTTGATGTTTCCCTTCTCATCTTCTTTTTTGGCGTGTCGAACCATGTTGTATTCATAATTGCTGCAGGGAACATAGACCGACAGCGGGTGCGGATCTCTATTCATAGATTGATCCCAGCGAATAGATCCATATTGCACATTTTCGTCACTCGTTCCCCAATCGATCATTGCGACTTGCATACACGCTCCGACCGTCAGGAATTCTTCTGCATAATCCGCATACTCCTCATTCTGGAGCATTGCATTATAGCGTTCGAGCAATTTATTGAAATCCGAGGTGTCCGCTGCGATCCGACTCATATAAGGGAGCAGCCCTCCTTGGTGTACATTATATTTGGATATGATGTAATTCTGGAGATTTCCGCTAAAGTGATCGATCAGATCGGCGGCATCTTCTCCATATTGCTTCTTCAATTCATCGACCGTAACGATCTTCCCGTTTTTAAACAGGGCAACTCTGTGATAATATGTCAAAAGGCTGTTTTCGTTCGTCAGGTATCGGTCCAACTTAGAAAGATCGCCGTTCCAACCTTCCAGAAGCGAAAAACCCTTCAGTCCGGAATGCTCTTTATCAAACTCAAACAGGATAGATCCGGGACGATCCCACTGGTTCTCTGCGGCAGCGCCATACGTCAATGCATCCACATAAACACAGTACGATGTTTCTGCGACCAGTTCGTCCACTCTTTCGCTCGCCCTGTAAATATTTCCGTCTTCATCGGCCTTCAGTGCACGTAATGATCTCGAAATATACGCACAACCGTCACTGTCCGCGATCTTCCGGACTACCTGACCAACACCTGCGGCCAGATCCAATTCCACATCCTTCCCAACGATAATCGTTACAGGGCCCACTTCTCCCGTCTCGACCGGCTTTACAGCCTCCGTCGTCCCGGGTTCCGTAGGTTGCGGTGCTTCTATAGTCTTCTCAGCCTCGGTCGTTTTCGGCGCTTCCGTAGTTTTCTTCTCTTCGGTCGCAACTGTAGCACCATCCGCTTCCCTCTCACTCTTCGAGGTTTCATTATCCGGATCCGCTGCACTTGTCGATCCATCCGTCGTCGTCACGACTGCCTGCGTCGTCCGGGCGGCAGTCTCCTCCACATCCTTCGTGTCCGGCTTACAAGCCGAAAGCATGAACACCCCACCGATCATAACCGCTAAAAAGCGTCTCTTCATGATGAAGTCCCCCTTCTCTCAATATCGTAGTATCTCAGTTTCTATGGTCAAATTCAGCCGGAAACACCTGCTATACCAACTGTTTATATTCTATCACATCCGCAAGGTTTCAACAAGATTTCAAATAGAAGATAAGCAACAAAGCGCTCACCGGACCCTCCCGGTGAGCGCTTTTTAATTTATCTTAGCTGACCTCGCTTCCGCCCCATTCAACCACGGTGAACCCGCTCCGTTCGGGCGCGGACAATGTCTGTTCTTTCATCTCTACGGCTTTCTCGCTTCCATACCAGGTCATAAATACCCGGATCAGTGTATCGGGCTCCGGATCGATGCGAAGCTTCGCATTCTCCGTGTACGCCTCACTCTGGAAGCTGATCACGTTATATGCATTGCCCTCCATACGCGGCAACCAGTAGATGATAAATTCGTTAGCTTCGCGCTCGGTCAATCCGAGTTTCGCGAGGGCATCCTCCAAAAACGTCGCTGTGTCGCTGCCCTTCACGCAGAAGCCTTCCGACATATCGTATCTCACATCGGAGTCGCCCTCCCAATACAGGCAATAGTACTGTTTACCGGCAGCATCCGTTAAGGTTCCGTCCGGTTCAGCGGTCACACGCCAACCGTTCTCATACTTCGGGTAGGTCGTCGTAAGTTTGCCGTTCAGATCCAGCAAAACCTTCACCTCACAGGCCTGCTCCGGGTACAGATAGATCACCGGCTTTTCATCTTTATGATTCTTCCGCAAATGGATGTAGATCACGAGCACCGCCACGGCGATCACGATAATACCCAGGACCACTAATACTACACGCAACAAAGTTTTTTTCGGGGGCTTCGGAACGTCCGTCTCTTCCGGTTCCACGCCCGTATCTGTGATATTTCTCTTTTCCTCTTCCATTTTCTCTCCTCCTTTGGAAGTCTTTTAGTAATTATACCATAGGTTACCCCTCGCGTTCACAAAATTTTCACTTTCTTATCACTTTCTCAACAGAAACCGAAAATATAATCAACGTGTAAACCCGCTCGAACGCTGAGCGGAAATCTGTGAAAGAGGTGAAATGATGGACTTTCGACATGAGGTGAAACATGAGATCAACCTGTCCGACATGCTGGTCCTGCGGCAGCGTCTGGATGCGGTCGCACAACCGGATCCGCATGCGATCAACGGCAGATACTTTATACGAAGCCTGTATTTCGACAACCTGTACGACAAGGCGTTGATGGAGAAGATCAACGGGCTGACGCGGCGTGAAAAGTTCAGGATCCGGTATTACAACGGAGATACTTCCGTGATCCACCTGGAGAAAAAAAGTAAGATCAACCAGCTCGGAAACAAACAGAGTGCTCCGCTGACACGTGAGCAGGTCGAAAGCATCCTGGAGGGAAACACCGCCTGGATGGCCGACTCCCCGTATCCGCTCGTTCGTGAGCTTTACACGAAGATGAAGATCCAGGGGCTGGCTCCGAAGACCATCGTTGACTACACCCGGGAGCCATACATTTTCCCGGCGGGCAATGTCCGCATTACCCTCGACTATGACCTGCGAAGCGGAATGTACTGCACGGACTTCCTGAACCCCACCTGTGTGACGGTTCCGGTCTCGCACTCCATCCTGCTCGAAGTCAAGTGGGACGGCTACCTGCCGGACATCATCCGCGACGCCATCGCCCTCGAAGATCGCAGGGAAGGCGCATTTTCCAAATATGAAGCATGTAGGATCTACGGCTAAACTTCCTATCAAAATAATAACAGAGGAGAAATTATCATGTTAACATCGACATCCAATTTCAGCGACATCTTCAAATCCAACTTTCTGGAGAACATCACCAGCGTCAGCATCCTGGATATGGTGATCGCCCTGGTCCTGGCCTTCGGCATCGGAATGTTCATCTTCCTGGTGTACAAAAAGACCTACTCAGGCGTTATGTATTCGTCCAGTTTCGCAACCACCCTGGTCGCCCTGACCATGATCACGACCGTCGTTATCCTCGCAGTTACGAGTAACGTCGTTCTGTCTCTCGGTATGGTCGGCGCCCTCTCGATCGTGCGTTTCCGTACCGCCATTAAAGAGCCTCTGGATATCGCGTTTCTGTTCTGGTCGATCGCGGTCGGCATCGTCCTCGCAGCTGGTATGATCCCGCTCGCAGTGATCGGCAGCGTTGTGATCGGTCTCATCCTTCTGATCTTCGTTAACCGTAAATCCCACAGCAATCCTTACATCGTTGTGCTCCGTTGCGACGGACACGAAAGTGAATCGATGGCTAAAGCTCTCCTCACCACAAAGTCTGAGCGTTGCGTAGTTAAAAGCAAGAGTGCGCAGCAGGGTCTGGTCGAGGTCAATATGGAGATCCGCCTGAAGGATGACAACACCGATTTCGTCAATGAGATCGCAGCCATCAAGGGCGTTCAGAGTGCAGTGCTCGTAAGCTACAACGGAGATTACATGGGCTGATCGTATCACCATCCTGTGGAGGAATAGGTTATGTCAACACATAAGAACATCGATAAAATATGCGTTGTCATCACGGTCTTGACGCTGATCGTCGCCCTGCTGTTCTGCAACGGCCGGGCCTTCGGCATCCAGGCGCAGGAGCGGACCATCGGCTACGAGAACCGCCTGTTTGACAACACACGCGTCCACACGATCGACATCGTGATGGACGACTGGGACAGTTTTGTGGCGACCTGTGAAAGCGAACTCTACACTTCCTGTCACGTGATCATCGACGGCGAAGCTGTGAAAAATGTCGGCATCCGCGGTAAGGGCAATACTTCCCTCAGCTCCGTAAAGAGCATGGGCAGCAGCCGCTACAGCTTCAAGATCGAGTTTGACCAGTATGACAACACGAAGAGTTATCACGGTCTCGATAAACTCTGTCTCAACAACATCATCCAGGATAACACCTACATGAAGGATTACCTGGCATACACTTTGATGCATGAATTCGGCGTAGACGCGCCCCTGTGCAGTTTCGCCTACATCACCGTAAATGGTGAGGACTGGGGTCTGTACCTGGCAGTCGAGGCGATCGAGGAGTCCTTCCTCGAAAGAAACTACGGAAGCAACTACGGCGATCTCTATAAACCCGACAGTCTGAGTTTCGGCGGCGGCCGCGGAAACGGTAAAGACTTCAACATGACCGACTTCATGAAACAGAATTCGGACTCCGAAGAAGGCGATGAAGGCTCCGGTTCCGGCAGTTCCTTCTCGAATCCGTTCGGTAACTTCGACATCTCCGACATGCCGAATATGGACTTCGGTGATTTCGATCCTTCAAAAATTCCGGATATGGACTTCGGTGATTTCGATATCAACTCGATCCCCGGTTTCGGCGGCAGTTCAGGTTCGGATGATACATCCGATGGTTCTTCGAGTGGAAATTCCTCGTCTAAGCGCGGCGGCTTCGCAGGCTTCGGCGGCGGCGGTTTCGGCGGTGGCTTTGGAATGGGCAGCGACGATGTAAAACTAAAATACATCGACGACGATCCCGACAGCTATTCAAACATCTTCAGCAGCGCGAAAACGACCGTAAATAAAGCCGACCAGAAGCGTCTGATCCGCTCTCTGAAGAATCTCACCGAGCAGACCGACCTCGAAAACACGGTCGACGTGGATGAGGTCATCCGGTACTTTGTCGTTCACAACTTCCTGTGCAACGGCGACAGCTACACCGGCTCGATGATCCACAACTACTATCTCTATGAAGAAGACGGAAAGCTTTGCATGATCCCTTGGGATTACAACCTGGCCTACGGTTCCTTCATGGGGGGCAATGCTTCCTCTTCCGTTAACGCAGCGATCGATACTCCCGTCTCCGGCGGCATGAGTGACCGTCCGATGATCTCCTGGATCTTCGACAACGAGGAATACACCGAACTCTATCATGCATATTTCCAGGAATTCTTAAACAGCGTCGATCTCGCTAAGATGATCGAAGAAACCGCTACATTGATCGATGAATATGTTCAGAAAGACCCGACGAAGTTCTGTACCTATGAAACTTTCCAGGAGGGCGTTGAAGCCATCAAGCAGTTCTGCGTGCTTCGCGCTGAAAGTGTTCAGGGACAGCTTAATGGAACCATTCCTTCCACTTCTTCCGGTCAGAGCGCTGACAGCTCCTCTCTCATCGATGTAGGCGGACTGAACACCTCCGACATGGGTTCCATGGGCGGTGGCGGCGGTTTCGGCGGAAACCGCGGAGGTTCCAGAACTACCGATAAGACTACCGACAAACCCACTGATAAAACTACTGATAAACCGGCCGATGACAGCACGACTAAGACACAGAAGACGGCTACCCCTTCATTGACCACGACATCTCTGAAAACCAGTGATTCCGACGGCTACGCTTTCGGCGGATGGTCCAGCGGCGGTGGTCGCTCCGGCGGCGGAAGCGGAAGCAGCGGAGGTGGCAGATCCGGCAGCGGTATGCCGGAAGGTTTCGATCCGTCACAGATGCCCGAAGGTTTCAACGGACAGATGCCGGAGGGTTTCGACCCGTCCCAGATGCCGGAAGGCTTCAGCGGACAGATGCCGGAAGGCTTCGACCCGTCCCAGATGCCTGGAGGTTTCGGCGGACAGAGGCCCGGAGGTAACTCCTCCACACAAGAGCCCGAAACATCCGACAACGGAGCTTCCGCTCCGAAGTCCGGTCAGTCAGGAACGACCAATCGGCCCTCCTCTTCCTCCTCGTCTTCCTCGAGCCGAAGCAGTTTCAATCTGAGCAGTTTCTCAGGCTTCAGCGGAAGTAAAGGAGAAAACACGACCGAGTACATCCTGCTCGGTGTATCTGCGGGAATTCTGATCTTGGGCCTGCTCATTGCAGCACTGTTCAAGAGAAGAAAATATACATAGATGCCGCATGCAAATAAAGGCAACAAAGCGCTCACCGGACCCTCCCGGTGAGCGCTTTGTATTTGTTTTATCGGTTGTCTACCTTCTCAGGCATCATGTCGTGGTAACGCATGCGATCCCAGGCCACCTGCTCCCAGCGAGTGCCGGGCTTACCGAAGTTGCAGTACGGGTCGATCGAAAGACCTCCGCGCGGGAGGAATTTTCCCCAAACCTCGATGTACTTCGGGTCCAGCAACGCGATCAGATCCTTCATGATCGTGTTGACGACATCTTCATGGAAATCACCGTGATTACGGAAGGAGAACATGTACAGTTTGAGCGACTTGCTCTCCACCAGTTTCTGGTCCGGAACGTAGGAAATGATGATGTTCGCGAAGTCCGGCTGTCCGGTGATCGGGCACAGGCTCGTGAACTCCGGGCAGTTGAACTTCACGAAGTAGTCCATCTCCGGGTGCTTGTTTCCAAAGGACTCCAGAACGGTCGGATCATATTCCGTCAGGTAAACGGTCTCTTTGCTGCCGAGTTGCGTCAGGTTCTCTTTTTCTCTCATTGTGCGGTCTCCCTTCTGTCTTGAGGCGCTGCCTCTCCACTTTCATTCATCGGCACGATCTTCCGCGCCAGGTACATAAACGGCGTGTCGGCCAGCGCTACGACCGCCTTAAATACATAAGTTGTGATCAGGATGCTGAAGAATACATTCGTCGGATATACGCCCCAGAAGGCCAATGTCGTGAAGATCACGGTGTCGATCAACTGGCTGGTGAGCGTGCTTCCGTTGTTTCTCAGCCACAGTTTCTTCTTGCTGCCTCCGGTCTTCTTCCAGATGAAGTGGTACAGGAAGACGTCCAGGTTCTGGCTGCAGATGTAGCCGATCAGGCTCGCGATCGTGATGCGCGGCACCAGACCAAACACCACCTTCAGACTCTCGTTGATATAATCGTTCTCATTCGGCGTGAACCACAGGATGAGCTGCGTTCCCAACAGCCACAGAAGCATGATCGTGAAACTGTAAGCGACCGCCTTCGTCGCGTGCTTCTTTCCGTACTTCTCGGACAGGATGTCCGTCACCAGGAACGTCGCGGCGTACAGTACATTGCCCGCGGTGGTCGAAAAACCGAAGAGGTCTATATTCTTGCAGACCGCGATGTTTCCGAGCAGGGTGCTGAAGACGGCGAACGCGTACAGGCCGTTCTTTCCGAACACCTTATACAGGCCTAGGACGCTCCCCAGGTAGACCAGGACGGTCAGTATAAAAATCAATTCATTCGGCATGGGTAACTCCTTCAATGGTCTCGTATTCGATCGGGTCGACAAGGCCGTTCTCTGCGAACGCGCGGATGCGGTCGCGGCAGGTACCGCAGACGCCGCAGGCCTTCTCGTGACCCTCGTAGCAGCTCCAGGTAAGCGCAAACGGCACGCCCAGCTCCGTCCCGACGGCGACCACGTCCGCCTTCGTTTTGTCGATAAACGGGGCAATGATGCGCAGGGCGTTTCCGCTTCCGATGTATACGGCGTCCGAGATCGCGCGGTTGAACTCCACGCTCGTATCCGGGTAAGCATTGCCCGCGGCATCATCGGAGTGAGCGCCGTAGTAGATGACCTCGCAGCCGTGGCTCAGCGCGACCGCAGCCGCGGAGGACAGGAAGAGGCCATTGCGAAACGGTACGTAGGTGCTCACCGGGGCGCCGCCCGTCATCGCGAGCTGGTCGGCGTACGCTTCGTGCGGGATCTCCTGCGCAGCGCCCTCCAGCAAGGTGCAGTCGCTGCCCGCAAAGATCGCGCCCAGATCCAGCGTCAGCCGCTGCACACCATAATGCGCGGCGATCCGCGCGGACGCCTCCATCTCTTTCTTATGCTTCTGTCCGTAGGAGACCGACAGGGCCAGGACCTGGTCCGCTCCGTACTCTTTCACCGCAAGCGCCAGACAGACCGAACTGTCCAGACCGCCGCTGAATAAAACCAACGCTTTCATATAAAACTCCAAAAAAATAAGCTCTGCAAACCGCAAAGCCACTTAAACACAGTATAGTAAGGTCCGCGTCGGCGAACCCTTCTGATATTCTGTAAAGTAGTCCCGGTTTTGTTTAACGTAAGGAAGGTACAAATGAACTTACGAGCACCCCGATTATAGCAGAAGTCATTTCACATTTCAACTGCAAATTTCAAATCAATTCCTTCTTGTTGCATTTTCCCATCTATGGTATGATATAAACAACAAAAAAGCGTAAGGGAGAACCCCATGGATCACAAAAATTTCGAGCGTTTTGATATGGCGAAACCGCCGGTCCGCACCAAATGGTATCTGCGGCCGCTGACGATCCTGCTCAGCCTGCCGGATGTGTGGAAGCACCATGTCAAGATCACCAAAACCCGCGTAGAGGGGCTCAAGCCGCCTTACGTTTTGCTCTGTAATCACAATGCATTTATGGACTTCAAGGTCGCGACGAAGGCGATCTTTCCGAAGCGCGCAAACTACGTGGTAGCGATCGACGGATTCATCGGCCGCGAGAAACTCCTGCGGAACGTCGGCTGCATCTGCAAGCGGAAGTTCACGAATGATTTCATCCTGATCCGCCAGCTGCACCAGGTCATCAAAAACGGTGACATCGCCGTCATCTACCCCGAAGCGCGCTACTCGCTCTGCGGGACCACGGCCGTCCTCCCCGAAGCCCTCGGGAAACTCTGCAAACTACTGAACGTGCCCGTCGTGACCATGATCTGCCACGGCCACCACGTGAATTCGCCGTTCTGGAACCTGCACGACCGTAAGATCAAGCCGACCGAGGCTGAAATGACCTGCATTTTCACGCCCGAGGAACTGGCAAATGCTTCCGTAGACGAAGTCAACCGAAAGATCGTCGAGATGTTTCAGTACGACGACTTCGCCTGGCAGAAGGAACGCGGGCGCAAAACGAAATACAAAGGAAACGCTGAGGGGCTCCATAAGGTTCTGTACCAGTGCCCCGTGTGCGGCACCGAATACCGCATGAACAGCCAGGGCGTGAAACTCTTCTGCGAAGCCTGCCACAGCAGCTGGACCATGAGTCCGCTCGGCGAGCTGCATTTCGACGAAGGTTCCACACGTATGGACTCGGAAGCAAAGGCGCAAACATCGACCGTCCCGACCGGCTTCACCCACATTCCCGACTGGTATGAATGGGAACGGGCCAATGTCCGTGCCGAAGTCGAAGCAGGCACCTATTCCACCGGCGACCTCTCCGTCCACGTGGACACCCTCCCAAACGCTAAGAAATTCATCCGTCTTGGCAATGGCACCATGCGCCACGACATGACCGGTTTCCACGTGCAGGGCACCGACGACGAGGGCCAGCCATTCTCCATGGAGATCCCGGCGCGGACACAGTACTCCGTCCACATCGAGTACGAATATCTCGGAAAATACGGCGACTGCGTCGATCTGAACACGCTCGCAGATACCTGGTACACTTACCCGCACGGCACCGACTGGGCCGTCACGAAGATGGCACTCGCCACCGAAGAACTGTATTTTTACTATCGCCGGCAGGAGGGACGTCCCTGCAAGCCGGGACTTGCATAAAAACAAAGGCAGGGGAAGCTCCCCTGCCTGTTTTATTATAACTGATCTACGATCTTACGTACGATGCCTTCCGGCTGCTTCTCGTCTCCTATGGTCGCTCCGGCGGCCTGTATCCACGCTTCGATCTCGTCGATGTTCAAATCCTCCCACGCACCGTTCTTGCGGATCTCCACGGGCAGTTTGATCTTGATGCCTCCCATGCCGGCGAACAGTTCATCCGGGAAGAAGATCTTCGGCTTCTCACGGCGCAGCAAACGCTCAGCGTAATCGCGTTCGGACGTAATGGGCGTCTCGTAGAGGATGCCACCGTTCCCGTCGTCGATCGCGTACTTAAAGTGCGTGTCCGATCCCGCCTGGATCATCAGACCGAAATGCAACGCATAGCAAAGCGCGGCCAGATTATCATTTGCCGTATTCGCGGTATTGATGCCCTCGATGCCCTCGACATCTTCGGGATACAGGTGGATCTTCTTGATATAGTCACGGTCGCGGAACGGGTGCGCCTGCATTACGGCGCCGCCGGCCTCGTGGACCGCTTTTATCATGTCTTCCCGCGTCCAATGCGGGATCTCCGGATGCTGAAGCAGGAACTCCCGGTCCACGCCATAGATCATGTATTCATCGCCCTCGAAGTTCTCCTCGATACCGAAGAAGACCTTGAAACCGATCGCGTCACCGGCCACCTTTGCTTCTTCGTAGCCGCGCATGTACGCGTCCACGTACTCCGGCCAGGGAAGCTCCCGGGAAGGCCTTGTATTTCCGTGGAAGAAATGGTCCGTGATGAAGATACCATCATAGCCGCGTTCCTTAAAGATGGCGGGATACTCGCGTCCCGGCGTCACGCCGCAGGCGCTACCCTCCACCGTGTGCAGGTGTGTCTCATAGCGATACAGTCCGACCTCGGAAGGATCCCACGGTTTTGGCTCCACCAGCCGCTTCATCAACATTCCGACCGTAAACGGCAGAAAAGGGAATTTATTCGCCCCGACATGCTCGAATCCATGCGCCTCATACCATTTGCGAAGCACCTGGTTCTCCTCGACGATGCCGATGCGCATCACCTTGCCGCCCAGTTCGACCGTCTTCTCGGTCGAATGGTTCAGAAGCTGCGCGCCGATCCCGCGGTGGCGATATGCCGGCAGGACGGCTAGGTTATTCAACTCTTTTGTCTTTCCTGAACCCGACAACGAATAATATCCGACCAGCTTCTCTCCTTCGAAATACCCGAACATCGGGCGATGCTCTTCGTGAAACTGTTTGCCGATCCGCTCTTCATCGACTGCAAATGCCGTGAAACGCGGCGCATTTTCCGGCGTGAAACCCAGGTCGTCCGCCACCGTTTTAAAACTCGCACGGATGACTTCCACGCACTCTTTGATCTCTGTTTCTTTAATCTCTCTGATCATTTTCCTATCCCCCCTCTACGCCCTTTCGGTGCGTGAGTTACTTATACTGCAAGCATGGCCCTCGCTTCGCCAGGGCTTACTTTCGGATCGCCGGGAGGTCGACCCCGACCTCATCCATGTACTGAATGACTTTATTGAATTCACACCGATCGAGGAAGATGCCGTTTCCCGTGGCTTCCTTCGGCAGGAAGCAAATGCACTCGTTAAATTCGCGAAGGAAGGCGATGGTGTTCCAGCCTACCTTCAGCTTCTTTCCGGCATGGTCATCATAATCGATGCCCTCCTCGTCGATCACGATCGTGACCGTTCCCTCATGCTTCATGAGATCGTCACGGAACTTCCGGATCGTGCGGAACATAACGAAACAAAAGAAGAAGAAAAGGAACATGATAAAGATGGTGATCCCGTCCAGTACTAAATTCGTTGTAAGGCCGGTCGCCATCAAAACGCTAAGCACGGCCGCGATCACCAGACTCAGTGCCATGGCGATCGGACAGAACCGAAAGAAATTCCGCAGTTTGCACTCCGGGTTTCTCAGCAGGGAACGGTACTGAACGAAGATGTTCGTGATCTCTTCTACCTGTGATTTACTACCCTGTAATTTTGTTTCGATCGTTAACATGATCATTCTCCTATCTCAGAAGCAAAAAACTTCTTCAATGCCTGCCATACGATGTACACGTAGGCAAAACCGATCAACGCCGTTAAAAACTGGGTCAATGAAAACATCTTCTGGAATACACTCAGATTTTTACGCAGCGGTCCGGCCTGCGGAAGGAATGTCGGCAACAGCCAAAGCGCGATCGTAAGGCCCATGAACGCGCCCTTCGCGCCCGCTGCGATCGCGGAAGTGATCACGTACATCACGTTATTCTTCACCGTGTTCTTCTTAAGTGTAGGTCTTACGAGGATGAATGCGACTACCACGAGGACTATATTACCCGCCATGATCAGTGGAATGATACCGGGAACTGCGGTCATCACAGGGCTGGCGGCGATGAAGTACGCCGTTACCGGAGTGATAAGCGACAGCAAAAGCGCGTATTTCAGGTCTGCAGTCAACAGACAGAGCACCAGACAGGTATTTACGACCGGACCGGTGATATAAACGCTCAGGTTCTTAAAGACCTGGCTCACCATGCAGACCGCCAGCAACATGGCTGTGATCGTTATCTTCAGTACTTCGCTTCGTTTGGCTTTTTTCTCGCTCATAATTCTTTCTCCTCCATGTGCCCGTCACGATGCATGGAAAAGCTATCCATCGGATATGCTTTCAGGTTCTCCAGGACGCCGCGCGTGTCCGCCTGCGACAGGAGCGCCTCCCTGGCCTTCGTGATCTCGAGCTCCGTCTGGTGTTTCGACGGTCCGCCTACGCAGCCGCCGGGGCACACCATGCCCTCGATAAAATCTTCTTCTAAGCGCCCGCTCTTCAGCAGGAGCAACGCTTTCTTACATTCTGCGCCACCCGCGCACTTCAGCAAGCGGATGCCGGACGTATCTTCACCGCGTTCCTTCATGCACTCGATCACACCGGCAGCAACACCGCCGCTCGACGCGAAGCGTTTTCCGAAGGAAGAAGCCTGCTGGTAGGTTTCGTCGACCGGCGTAAGCTCCACATCCTTCGAACGCATCAATGCACGGATCTCGCCGTAAGTCACGGCGTAGTCTGCATTGTCCGGAACGGTCTCGTCCAGGGTCTCCGCCTTCTTTGCTATGCAAGGTCCCACGAACACAGTCACGCAACCCGGATGGGTCGCCTTCAGGTATCGGGACACCGCGCACATCGGGGAAACGGTCGTGGACATGTTCTTCTCGTAGATATCCGGAAAGCTCTTACGCAGCATGTTGATAAATGCCGGGCAGCAGGAGGTCGTCATCTTACGCCCTTCTTTCAGCGCCTGGCTCCACTCCAGCGACTCATACGCCGAAGTCATGTCGGCGCCGAGTCCTACCTCGATCATGTCGGAAAATCCGAGTTTCTTCAGTGCTTCGCGGATGGCCGCCATCGAGATCTTCTCGCCGAACTGGCCTTCGGTCGCGGGCGCGCACATGGCGATGACCTCACGGCCTGCCTTGATCTCGCGGATGATATCTACCAGGAAGGTCTTAGAACCGATCGCGCCGAACGGACAGCTGTGGATACAGTGTCCACATTGAACGCATTTATCTTCGTCGATCTTGCAGAATCCGTCCTCGTCGTAAGAGATCGCGCCGACCGGGCACGCCTTCTTACACGGGCGCTCCAGATGCACGATGGCCTGGTACGGACACTCGCGCGCGCACATTCCGCACTCCTTACACTTCGCAGGGTCGATATGCATCCGCGTGTCGCCGGGGCGGATGGCTCCGAAACGGCAGGAATTCAGGCACGCCTTACCCAGGCAGAAACGACAGTTATCCGTGACCGAATATGCAGAAATCGGGCAATCGTCGCACGCAGCGTCGATGACCTGCACCACATTCTTTGAATCCGGGTTATTCACCGGGTTTAAGCCGCACGCCAGACGGATCCTCTGCCGGATGATCTCACGCTCTTTATACACGCAGCAACGATAGGTCGGCTTGGGACCGGGAATGATCTCATAGACCAGTTTTTCCAGATGTTCTGCATCCAACTGGTCCGCCCACGCGAGGCGGCAGACCTTCTCCATTATGCCGTGTTTCAATCCAACGATACCGGTATCATTCGTAATCATAATTATTCTCCTGTGCCTCCGAAAGGTGTTCCTCGCGGGGGCTGAACATCATCGCCCCTATTATACCCTACATCGAAAAATAAAACAACAAAAATAAAAAGCCTCCTGTCCGGATAACACGAATGTTCCGGCAGGAGGCTGAAAGAATGAAAAGCGTTATTGATTCGTTGTTTGCGGCTCTTTATCCTTCGGATCGCGGATGCTGACCAGCCGCATCAGGAGGTAGGTCACGCCACCCGCCGCCAGGATCACGACGATGTCGACCGGAGCCAAAACGATCCCCGGCACTCCGTCGAAGAAGAAGCCGGTCCCGAAACGGTATAAATGCCGGTTCAGCAGGATCATTTCCCCGATGTACATCACCAGTGTCGTGCAGGCTGCCAGAACGGTAGGGATCCAAAGGGCTACACCCCTGCTCTTCCTGAGCAGTAAGGAGCCGAGGAAAATGCCGAACGTCACGCCCAGGAGTATAAAGAACACGGACATCAACGTTGCCGAGAGCGGCGAAACGTTGATATCTCCGTCGCGCCAAAACGCCGTAAAGCAAGCCAGAATGCACAGGCCCAGGAAAGCCACCGCGCAGATCGATTGCAGGATCAGCGCCCTCTTCCGGCTCTTATCCCCGGTCTTTATCATATGGGCGAAACCATACACACTGTTCAGGATCGCGAGGATCAGCACGACCGAAATCAGATAGAAATGCAGTTTAAACGCGGGATTGTAGTTTCCCATCAACAAGTCTACCGGCGTTTCCGTCCGGATCGATGTGCTCGTAATAATATCGACCCCGGCATACTCTTCCGGCGGAATATATCGGCACATAAACATTTGCCAGTCGGCGAGTCTTGAGACCGTTTTTGTGACTGTCTCGGTCGATGTCACCACGACTTTATTTTCGAATAACAGTTCGAAACCGAAAAACACGCCGACCGACAAGACCGAAGCCACGACTGTCGGCAACCATTTGAAAAGTTTCACGATAAGCGGCATCAACAGTACGCCGGTGATCACGGCAAATGCGATCGGTGTATAGGGGATGATATATTTGGGGTAATTCTCCTTCATGACCGTACCATCCACGATCATATCACGGATGACACGAGCGCCCATAAGCAACGGATAGAACGACACGATCAACGTGCCCAAAATCGCCAAAAGCCAATACCTTACGAATTTCTTCTCCATAACAGACCTCCTTTTCAGACTACTGTTATAGTATATTCTACTCCAATAGTCTAGATCTGTCAAGTACTATCTTTATTTTGTTTTTCGCACGCCGGCGAGGCCCAACAATTCCTTTCGGCTCTTCACGCCGAGTTTGGAAAAGATACTGGAAATATGGTTTTTCACCGTAGATTCCGAGATGAACAGCGTCTCGCTGATCTCAGTGCGGGTCTTCCCGGAAAGATACTCTTTGAGAACATCCATTTCACGCGAGGTCAATGTACCCTCGTCCAGCAGTTTTTGCAGATATGCCGCTATCCTCTCCTCTTCGTCACTCTCGACCGGTAGCGTCAAACTCTCCTGTGGTACATTTTCGCTCACGACCTCGGATGCGACCGGAACCTCAACGATCTCTTTATTTCTGTCCTTCTTAAACCAAAGCACCAAAATTGTGATTACGATCAAAACGCCCAATATCAGTCCGATGATCAGGTTTGGCAGATACCAACTCTTCGTTTCGGAAGACATATCATTGACCCCGGCGAACATACGATGTCCGCTCTCCAGGTAGCCATTGGCCGCCCTCGCCGCAACCTCGTCCGGCACGGCGTCGCCCTTACGGTCGGAATTGACAATATTGTAATTCTCACCATCCCGGATCGACGGGCTGACCTTATCATCGAGGATACGACAAGCCAGAAAATCAATGGTACCGTCGTGCCCGACGGTCGTACTCTCGTTTTCGAGGATGACCGGATGAAATACCAGATGCTCTTCATCCTCGGAAGTGTTATTCTCAAAGGTGCAGAAGCTGAACTCCACGATGCCGGTCGGGACGCCGATCCCGATCTGGTCCGCCGGATGCACCCACACTGCGCCCTCCTGCTCCGCGGTATTCCCGGAGATCAAACAGTTTGTGATATAGACCGGCGTGGTCTCCGAACTTTCGATCAAAAGTCCGCCGCCTATCTGCGCATGGTTATTCAGGATCTTGCAGCTGTCGAGCGTCACCTTCGAATTCGTGATCAACAGCCCGCCGCCTTTTATCGTCTCGTTCCCGTCAATGATGCTCTTCTTCAAGAGCAGTTCGGAATTCACCAGAGCCAGGCCTCCGCCGCCTTGCGGGAAGGAATTCTTTTCGGCAAATGCGACGTGGCGGTTATCTTTTACAGTTATGTTTTCCGCGGTTCCCTCGACGCCGCCGAGTACGGCGACACCGCTGTAGACCGTATTCGCGGAAAATGCGGTATCGGTCATCTCAAACTTGAGTTTTTTACCATTGATCCATAGAACGCCGCGCTCACAGGTATTGCCCGAGAAGTTACAGTTTTTAATGGTAAGTTTCGCCCGCGTTCCGAGGTCGACGTTACCGTCCGTGTATTGGAAATACATCGCCGCGCCGTATTTTGTACAGTAATTGCGGATGGTGCAGTTCGTCAGGCCGAATTCCAGAAAGCCCTTCGCGAAAATGCACCCCTTGTTCGTGCGATCGCCGTGATGATCGGCAAACGACGCCGTGGCCGCCGGATCTCCCTCCGGCATCTCATAACAGCCGTCAAACGTTATGTTTTCAAAAGCGACCGTGATCTTCTCGCTCTCGAGTCCGGATCCGATAACGGAAAAATGAGCGCCTTTTAACAGGGAACCCTCAGGCTTCCCTACGATCTTCACGCTGTTTTCTATCTGGACGTAGATATCATTTTCATCGAAATCGATATCCCCGACATAGATGACTTCACGCTTCTCTGCCAGGGCCTTCATCAGTTCCGCACGGGTGGTGATATATGCAGGCGTATCCGTTCCGCTGCCGGCGCTAATGGACCTGGCAGCCCCGCCGATCACCGCACATATCGATACCAACACCAGGAGCAGCAACATCTTGATCCTGAAATTCATGTTCATTCTTCCTTATCCATCAGTCTTCCGTTTTGAAGCCTTCTTCATCCCATTATCTTGCTTCAATTATACAGCGAATACCTTTCGGTTTCAAGTATCAGACTCACGTAAAAACGGCCGGATCGCGTTTCCCGATCCGGCCGTGGCTGGTATTCATTCTGTTTTACTTAACAACATATACTGCCAATGCCAGCGTATTGCTGTAGTCACCGCTGTTCAGGATCTGCGCTTGAACGGAGATCTCTGATCCATTGCGGAAATAGTTGAACGTTGCGTCGTTGAAGATGCTTTCGGTCTGCGGAGCCTCCGTGAGTTCGCTTCCGTATTTGCCGAGATAATCGTAGATCTTACCCTCGTCGGCAAGCGGTTTGCAAACCTCAAATGCGATCTTCGCCAAGGCGTTGATGTCCTCAACCTTCGCATCGTTGATATAGGTTACTATAACTTTCTTTTTCTGTCTGGTCGAGTAAGTATAATTGCCGTATTCGGTCTTGAGGTCGTCATAGTTGAAGCCGAACACTTCCTTCATGATCTCGGTCTTGCGCGCGTCGTCCGGTGCATCCACATGCTCGGTCTTGCCGCCGCTGTATTCGATCGTATAGCCGCGGAACGCATCCTCGATATCCGCTTTCGCGTCGTCAATGGACGTGTACTTCTTCATACTGCTTTCGCGCTTAAAGCCGGTCTTATCATCATTCCATATATATGTGGATGCATCCAGCTGTTCATTGACATCTGCATAATCTGCGGGATCCCTCAGATAGTACATGGTATACTTATCGGTGCAGTTTCCGTCCTTATCGAACTTGTTGATCTCCTGGATCTCTTTTACCTTCCAGAACCTATCTGCCGTAGAGTTAGCCGCGGGCGCGTACTTATCTTCAATCACGCCTGAAATATAACCGCTGCCTCCGCCATTTCCGGCAGGTGCCTCTGTCTTACCGGGGGCCTGGGTAGCGCCGCCACCGCCGCCATTATCTGCCTTCGTTGTGCTTGCTGCATTGCCTCCGCCGCCGGAGCCACCTTCCTTTTCACATGCAACCACAGCCATAACCATTACAAGTACCAGAACCAGCGCTAATACTCTCTTCATCGTATGCCTTCCTCCCTTTCTGTCTGAAATTGTTTCAAGTTCTATAGTATACAACGTATACACTATATACTACATTTTACAGAAATGAGTCGGCCGTGTGAATAGGACTTAGGACGTCCATAGTCCTATTTTAGTCCCCTTTCTTTTTTCGCCGCGTAAGTGAGGTCAATGTGGTTCTGACTGTGGTCCGGAAACCTCTTTCCCGGCCAGGAATTTCGCCACGGCGTCCTCGTCGTTTTTCCCGAGGATCCCGGTCGCCGCTTCCTTCGCCTCAGGTCTCGCATTTTCCACGGCATACGCCTCGTCCGCGATCCGGAACATCGGCACGTCGTTCAGCGCATCCCCGAACACGACCAGCTTCTCAAAACCATACTTCTCCTTCATCTTCCGGATGGCCTTCGCCTTCGTGCAGTTCTGCGGGCAGATCTCCAGCCAGTACTCGTCGCGATAGGTATCCTTTTGGAACAGGCACTCCCAGCCCGTGTACTCGCGCATCCGCTCGTATAGCGGCGCGATCTCCTCGCGCTCGCCGATCAGCGTAACGTAGCCGGGTTTGCCGCAGTACAGGGTCTCCGGATCGTCGGCCCGTACCAGCGTCGGATCCTTCTCATAATAGTCGATATAATCTTGCAGTCCCGGCGAATGCTTCCCGGGAAGCCAGGTGCGGACCATGCGGTCGCCCAAGAAACACGAGACGAAGCCAAACTCCGCCACCTCCGGGAGGCGGGTCTTCAGAAACTCCACCTCTTCCTCAGTGAACACCGTTTTCTCGATCACGTGCCCATCCGTATTATCCGCGAGAACGGCCCCGTTTCGCGTGATGACCGGCAGTTCCAGCTTAAGTCCGCCCGCGATGGGCCGCGCGCTCCCAATGGAGCGCGCCGTCGCGTAAGTAAACGCCAGCCCCTGCCCGATCAGGCGGTTGATCGTCTCGATCGTGAAGTCCGAGATCGTCTCGTCGCTGCGCATCAGCGTCCCGTCCAGATCCGACACATAAAGTGTTTTCTTATCCATCTCTCACCTCCGTAAGTCAGGTGACTCTTGCTACTTTCTTTCGTCCGTGATGATGTGTTCCACGCCGGGATGCTCCCTCTGCAGGTAGTCCTTCATGAACACGGGAAATGCTTTATATTTGTCGAGATCTTTGATCGGGATCCAGTGCATGTGTTCCCGGATGCCCTGGGTGTAGCTGTCACTCTTCAGTTCCTTCGTTCCCCTGGGTTTCATGAGATAATAAAAGGCGATCTCATGGCAGTCCATGCCTTTGAGCGAGCCCGTGCTCTCATCGAAGAAGTTTTCATGGATGATGGCCAGCCGGTCCACCTCATACTCAATGCCGGTCTCCTCGAAGACTTCCCGTTTTACCGCGTCCTCCGAAGTCTCTCCCATGTGCACTCCGCCACCGACCGAATAAAGATAGTCGTCCAATTCATTGCCCGCAAACAGCACGCAGTCACCCTCAACGATGATCGCCGCCGCGCGATAGCGAAACCATCTGTTTCCTTCCGTAAAACCACAATTATGCTCCATGTTCCTGCCTCCTTTTTTAAGATATTTCGACTATTGTAATCGATACGGGAACGGTTGTCAAGAATAAAAAAGACAGGAGGTCGAGCCTCCTGCCTTCTGTGTTCATTATACGAGATCTTCCATGCCCAGCGTCTTAACGCCAGCTGCATTCAGAAGCTTCTCTGCCTTTGCATTATCGTTTGTTTTGATCGCGATCGGCGCGCCCTCACCATCGATGGAGAGGCCGTAGATGTAGCTGATATTGATGTCAGCCGCATGGATCATACCGATCACCTTCGCGAGGCTGCCGACTGCATCCGGAACCACCACTGCGATGACCTCGTCGATACGAGCGGCGAAACCGGCATCCTTCAGGATCTGCTTAGCTTTCTCAGGTTCATTCGACAGCAAACGGAGAACACCATACTCCATCGTGTCAGCCAGGCTTGCAGAGAGGAGGTTGACACCGCCCTGAGCCAGGATCTTTAATAACTCTTCCAGTCTTCCTTCCGTATTCTCCAAGAAAACCGATATCTGTTTTACGAACATAGGGGTACCTCCTTTGTATTATTGATACAGCTTACGCTTATCTGTAACGTGCTTACTCTTACCGTCGAAGTGCTCCAGACCGTTCGGCTCAACGAGCTTAACCTTCGCGTTCAGGCCGATCGCCATCTTAAGTTTATCATGCACTGCCTTCGACAGTTTCTCGAGGCTCTTAACTTCGTCCGTGAAGACATTTTCCGCTACCTCGACCTGAACTTCCAGGGTGTCGGTGTTATCCACGCGGTCTACGACCAGCATGTAGTGCGGTGTGGTGCCTTCTACCGTAAGCAGAGCAGCCTCTACCTGCGACGGGAATACGTTTACGCCGCGGATGATGAGCATGTCATCGGATCTTCCGCGGAAGCGCTGGATGCGGGCCATGGTGCGGCCGCACTCACACTTATCGTACTCGATCGAAGTAAGGTCCTTCGTTCTGTAACGGATGAGCGGCATGCCTTCCTTCGTGAGGTTTGTGATGACGAGCTCGCCGTCGGAACCCTTCGGAAGCTGCTTCTGTGTGGTGGGGTCAATGATCTCAGGGAGGAAGTGATCTTCCCAGATGTGAAGGCCTTTGTGATACTCACAGTCGCAGGCAACGCCCGGTCCCATCATCTCGGTGAGGCCGTAGATGTCGTACGCCTTGATGTGCAGTCTGGACTCCATCTGGTCGCGCATCTCGTTCGTCCAGGGCTCAGCGCCGCAGATCGCGCTCTTGAGTTTGATCTTATCAACGAGGCCTGCCTTCTCCAGATCCTCTGCTACGTGCAGCAGGTACGAAGGTGTGCAGGCGATCGATGTCGCGCCGCAGTCGATCATCATGTCGATGAGTTTCTGTGTATTACCGGTAGACATGGGCAGAACCAAAGCTCCGAGGTATTCAGCGCCATAGTGTGCACCCAGACCACCTGTGAAGAGACCGTAACCGTATCCCACCTGGATAACGTCGTCACGGGTAATGCCTGCCATCGCCAGACATCTGGCAACGCACTCTGCCCAGATCTCGATATCACGTCTGGTGTACGCTGCGATCTTCGGCTTTCCGGTCGTACCGGAGGAAGCGTGAACTCTGACCAGTTCCGACTTCGGAACGGCAGCCAGACCGAACGGATAGGTATCTCTCAGATCCTGATACGTAGTGTACGGAAGTTTATCGAGATCCTCGATGCCCTTGATGTCGCCGGGCTCCAGGCCTGCGGCCTGCATCTTCTTGCGATAATACTCCACATTGTGGTAAACGCGGTTTACGACCTTAACGAGTCTGGCACTCTGAAGTGACTCGATCTCGTCTCTGGACATACATTCTTTAGCTTCGTTCCAAATCATTTTGGACCCCCTGTTGATAGTTTTATTTTTGTCTTATGCCTCGCAAACGGGGCACTATTTTTTGACACATAATATATTCATAGTATATCAGATGCCACTGCGATTGTCCACATTTTTCTTTATTAGTTTCTCAAGTATCTGCGGATCATTTATACGCTGAATTGCATCCTTTATCGACTAGGATTATGCGCCTCTACTCGCCGTCCAGCAGATCATAGATGCCGTCCTCCGACAGCACGCCTCGTTTGAGATTCTTCGGCAAAAGTCCGGCCTCATCCGCCGCATGATCACGCTTCCACGCGGGACTCGTGTAATACGCTTCTAATTCCTTCAATTTCCCGCGGGAACCGCCCTCCACCTGCTTCATGATCTTCTCATAATACTTGATGCGCTTGACCTGCTCCCGGACGGCTTCCGGAGTCGTCGGCAGCACCTTCTGAAAAGCAAACATGTCGAACATTTCCCCATCCTTATCGTTCGGATCGCCGAAATGCTCGTTATAATATGCCACGATGTGAAACCCGCAGCGGTTGACATAGAAATGAATGTTCCTCTTCTCGAAGTACGGCGTCACCGTCTCCCAGACCGTGACCTCCGGATGCATCTCCTCTACCGCGCACCACGCCGCATATCCGATGCCCTTACTGTGAACCTTCGGCGACACGAACAGCAGTTCCAGTTCGCCGTGATCGTATTCAGTCTTGATCACAACGCCGCCGACGCTCTCACCGCCCTGCACGATCCGGTACGCCGTCCCCTCATCTATCGAACGAGCGATCGTTTCACGGGAAATGATCTCGCCCTCCTCTTCAAAGTGGTCATCCCGCAGCCCAAACTCCTCCAGCGCCCCATAATTAAACGCCTCCTGGTTATCCTTAATGAACTGCTCTCTATCCTCCGCGGTTAGCGGAACTAAATAAACTTCCATTTCTACCTCATCACCATCTAGTCATATTTCAACTTTTGCCGGCGGCACAACATCCTTTATCGCATTGACCACCAGTCCAACTGCCCGTTCGATAAACCCACTGTATTCTTCCCTGGAAAATGCAAGGAAGGGGTACGTGGACGTCTCGAGGGCAGGCTCGTAGTACATCATTTTTATTTTTTTCGGAATGGACTGCTCGGGCAGATAATCGATGTAATCCGGGAAGTACTCAAGTCCCCGGATCTCCGTGAACCATCCCGAGGCCGGATGCGCATCGAGATACTCCCGCTCGATGCAAAAGAAATCCTTCATTCGGTCTTCTCGGGGAAATAGCCTTTTCACCGTGTCCCAGTCTTCCGGCTGTCCCGCCGCCCGCTCAACCAACTCCGGCACTTTCTTAATTCTCTCCCATGCTGCCGCCACACGCTCCGGATCACGTATCGTGCGCTGTATCTCCGCATCCGTGATCAGGTGGGAGTAATACCCCAGCAGGAACGAAAGCTCCTCGTTTGATTTTATCTCGTCGATCCGGGAGAGCACATATTTGTCGTAAAACGCTATGCAATCCTCCGCCGTCTTGCGTCTGCCGTTCATCCAATGCGTGATCTCTCTGGAGGGCACAAAGTCAGTACCGTCTTCATTCAGCAGATTGCAATCCGGGGCAATATTGCCCACGCAAAAACCATGCCTGTCCAGCCACGGACAATGTTTCAGGACTTCATCCGCAACCCATAAATGTGTAACCCATTCCGCCATAGCATTTCACCATTTTCCTCTAGTCAATGAAGCCTGTTCGTGTTCCTACAGTTTTTTCTCCATCCAGATATGCGGACAGCCTTCGTCGTCCTCTACGTCTCCGTACTCCCGGTAGCCGTTTTTCCGATAAAACCCGGTCGCAACACACTGCGAATGAAGGATCATGGAATGACCGCCATTCGTGACGGCCTGCGCTTCCGCTTCCTGTATGATCAATGAACCCATATCCGCTCCCCTGTAGGGCTTGCGGACTGCCAACCTACCTAAAACATACGACGATCTGCCAATATCGTAGAAAAGCCTGCATGTGCCGGCCGGCTCATCGCCGTCGTACGCAACCAGATGCATTGCGATCTCATCGATGTCGTCAAATTCATCCTTGAACCCCTGCTCTCCAATAAAAACTTCACTACGGATCAGGCGCGCATCGTCATGAAGGTATTTATACACTTTTATCTTCATCGGATCCTCTCAACTAACCTCTATTTCATACTTCCTGTCTTCTCGAAAAAACGCTTGATCACTTCTCATAAAATTGTAACATAAATCCGGCGATTCAGCAAACGCTGCCTCGCCGGATCATATTTCTTCCAGTCATGGTATTTATTTACCCTCAAACTTAAACACCGGATCTTCGGTTCCGCTGGTGTCCACGGATGTGCCCGAAAAACGTTCGGCGCTGTCCTTGATGAGTGCCTGCCACTCTGCCTCATTTCCCTCGTAAATGATCGTAGCGCCCTTAGCAACATTGACCGAGTGTTCAAAACCACTCCACGTAAAATGCTTCACGCTCTTAGGAATGAAGAGTGTATTTATACTGCGGTCCTCCACATTATGAATGCTGACGACCGTATCGGGGATCGTGAGTTTCTGGATGTGCGCCTCCTTTGAGGACGGCTGCCACAAAGATACGATCGTTACCGGTTTCCCGCCGAGCTGCTCCGGAATGGTCACTTCGGTTTCGCTTCCGAGGTAGGTCGATACCTTTACACAGTTTTCATACTCTGTGTAGACCCAGTCGCCTTCCTGCTTATCCTCGTAGGAATCGGCGCGGCTCTTTATGATCGGAGCTGCCGGAATGACTCTTCCGGTAAGCGCCGTACGATACACCGCCATGTCATCATCATTGATGAGTAAAAGATCGTCATTTATGATCGCTAAGGCCATTGTATCAAAATCTTTTCTGCCTTCCATGAGCTGTTCTGCTTCTGTTCCAGCGGTGATCTGTTTGCGGCTGATCCCACGCTTCTTGTCGATATAGTAAACGTAATCGCCGAAGACATTCACACTTAAATCATCCCATAGTTCGTCTTTGGAAAGCACATAGTACTTCTTTCCCGATTCGATATCCACGAAGGTCGCACCTTTCCGGCCGCCAAACTCTTCCGCCTTACCCCAATAGACCGCGTAATCGCCCATAATAAACGGAACTACATCATCATCCTGCGGAAGCGCGCATACATCCTGCTCGTTTCCTTTTGCATCGGCCCGGAACAGTCCATAGGGCTCCAGGTCGGACGTCAGTTTCACATAATAAGTGTAACCGTCATGGATGTCCACGAAGTATTTCGGCTCGTCATTTCCAATGAATGACATATCCAAATCAGTCAATGTTTTGCTTTTCGGATCAAACTCCAGCACACCGAAGGCATCGGGTTTGTTGTATCTAAGGAAAAGCCTTCCTTCACTTACGACCGGCATGTTACGAAATTTGTACACATTACCGGCAGAAACCGCTTCAAAGATTTCTTTGGTATTGATATCGACTTCCATGAGTGTAATAGTCTGGCCAATGACGGACAGAAAATATACAGCATCGTCCGTGGGGAAGAGGTAATATACTCCCAACTGAGCAACACCGCCGGACTGCGGCGCCGGGACTGTCGCTAAAAGCTCCGGCTTCTTTTCGCCATCCCGGAGCATGTAGATATTTTCAGAATCCGGATAGCCGGTCTCGGCACCGGTCAGATCTCTGGCACTCTGAACGAAATACGTGACGCCGTCTTTATAAGCGATCCTACCACGGGTGGAGTAATAATTGGAGCCCAGTTTAGCGCTGCCGTCATCCGTCGGCGTTACAACAGCCTCCGTTGACGTTTCGACAGGCTGTGTCGTAGTTTCGACTGGCTGCGTGGCTTTCGTCTCCTCTAATGTGGTTGTTGCAGTCACATCTGCGACAGTAGTGCTCTCCGGCGCATTCGTCGTCGGAGTATCCTTACCATCCGAACAGCCACAAAGAAGAACCGCACTCAACATCATGATCGCTATTTTGGAATTCTTGATCATAGTTTTACCTCAATCCTCTTTCTATCGAACGGCGTCCCAAACAAACGGAACGCCTAATCGATATTATGACAAAAAATGTATCACATGTCAAGCAAAGGGGACGCGAGGCACAGAGTTTATACGAGAGAAGTTCCGACACTGATCATATAAAAAATGACGACAAAAATAGTCCCCGAAAACACAGTTTTCAGGGACTTATCGGTCAATATGTTTATTATCCGTTTATCAGTCTATTACACTCTGCTTCGATTTCAGCTCTTCTGTTACGCAAAGCGATCCTTTCATCAGCATGCTTATCATTGAATTCCTTAACCTTCTTCCCCCAAATGTAGAAAATGGCGATAGTCAACAGCACGCCAGGTACAACGCATACCCCCAGAGCAGTTTCCAAGTAAGTATTATATGCTTGTGTACCCCGTTTGGGCATTTTTATAAACTGCTTTACGATTCCCACACCCAATATAGTGCTGAGTATCCACATGGCAAAGAATATCAATACCATCCGCAGTATTTTCTTAGTCGGTTTTTCTTTCCACAGGGCGTACATCCGGACATCTATATCATACCATTCTTTTTCGAGTGATACGACTCTTGAATACCAAGGAGCAGATTTCTCCCTGCTAAATGTCAGTTTTACATATGTGGAGAAATGCTTTGTCGTTGTATTACCATCTCTAGTCTGACCGGTATACTCCTGAAACTTTTGGTTACCTGTAACCTCCCAACCAAAAATAGAATTTATATCCATAGCGGCCTGAACTTTCTGATCGCTTGGATAAACCTGCATCACTTTGCTTTCCCTTGCCATATTAAACTCCTTCCTTTTTGTTGTATATCATAAGCTCCATGACATACTTTTCTGATAGATTCATATCAAAAAAAAAAAAAAACGCCAACCAAACATTGCGCTTCTCTTATCAATTATTGCTCATCCAATACACCCTCTGAAAATGGATAAACAGACCACTTTCTCACTAAAAAACACACAAAAACTCCCCGGAAAGCTTTGATTTTCCAGGGGTTTGCGTATATACAAGGATGAAATTATCTCTTAGAGAACTGTCGTAGCGTTAAGAAAACGTGCCGGTGGCACGTTTTTAGCGGAGACCTTCGAAGCTATGCTGAGAAGGCCTCCGCTTCTCACGATAGTGAGATTGCAATCAAAAAAGCCTCACCCATAGGCAACCCCCGAAATATAGATTTTGTCGGCTCATTTAACTCCGCGACATAAACATATACATTCCAAACGAGCATTAAGCCCCCGACGCATAAGTGCCGGATCCCCCTGCTCTTCTTATCGAATATAAGATCCAGTATCACAAACAGAACCACCGGTATCGCGATCACCCATCCCCAGATCGGCAGATCGAACCCAGGCAGATCGATCCTGGCATGGCTCGAAGTAACGAGCCAGCCAACAATACCATAAAACGACATCACGAGGCCAATGATCACGAAGAAATTACTGATCCACGGATATTTTCCTGGACTTCTTCAGTCTTACCTGTTCTGAACATAGATTTCCTCCGTTTTGAATACTTTTACCAGACTCTCTCGATTTCGGGCTTTCAGCCCCTACTCACCATAGCTTATGAACAATATACTTCCAACCGGCGTCTCTTCGAAAAGGGCCGCATCAGGCTGAGGTTTTACTTTTATTAAATTTTACATTTCAATCGATATACGGTCAAGGCAGAAGTGAATCTTTACCCGCTTAACTGCATGATAAACTTCATCCTTGAATTTCCCGGGAACTTGCTGTAAACTTGAACGGAAAGAAATTTTCCGATCCGCCGACATTTTGGGCGTGTCGATCGTTATACATGCAGGAGGGAGCCGATCATGCCGTCTATTTCTGCAAATGCGGAGTTTGAAGCGTTTTATGAACGACACTGGCGATATGTGTATCGTCTGTGTTTTAGTTTCATGCGCTCTGAGGCAGATGCAGAGGACTGCGCGGAGGATGTGTTCGTGAAGGTGCTGACCGGTTCATATGAATTTGCCGATGAGACGCACGAACGAAAATGGCTTTGCGTGACCGCCTCCAACCTATGTAAAGACCGGCTTGGAAGCTATGGACGGCGAAATGTCGAATCCCTGGACGCGGACGATGCGCCGGAGATCGCGGCGCCGGAAGAAGACGGGGATGACTTGGAAGATGTACGTGAAGCGGTCCTTTCCCTTCCTCCGAAATTGAAGGATGTGGTCTGGATGTATTATTATGACGGGTACCAAACCGACGAGATCGCGACCGCCCTGGGCAGGCCTCCATCCACTGTGCGGAACCAGTTACGGGACGCCAGAAAGAAACTTGAAAAAGCGCTGCGAAACAATCACCCATAAGACATGAAGGTATGCATATGAACGATAACACAAATGAAAAATTCCATACCGGGATCGAAACCGAAATTACTTCGGCAGAGAAAGACGCCGTACAGGAAGCATTCGATGCCATTGAGCCCGCAGAAGGCGCTAAGGCGCGGATGTATGCGAACATCCTGCATAAAGCCTCCGCAGAGTCAGAGCGCGCGCAAGTTACAACCTCGACACAGGAACCTGAAAAGTCTTTGTCGTCTCCGATCTCTATCGCATCTTCGGATGCGCCTGTAACACGTCGGCGCTCTACAAAAGCACCCCTGCTCCGGGTGACCCGATGGGCTCTGCCCATGGCCGCCTGTCTGGTGCTCCTGATCTTCGGAATCATTAAAATGAGCGGACATAAGCCTGTGGACATCATTGATACACAAGGCGGAGACCCGACGAACAGCGCGATCGCCGCTGGCGCGCAACAACCAGCACCCATTACCGGGTACGGATCTTCGGATGCATTAAAAAAGGCAACCGGCCTGTATGTTCAGGCCCCTGAGGGTACGGAAGAGGTCCTCTACTGCTCTGTCGGAACGGACATCGCCGAAGTATCTTTTACTGTCAACGGAAAGCAGTATACGCTCCGGGCTTCGAAGCGGGCTGATGATTTCTCCGGCCTCTTCGGTGAAGAGATCAACCATACCGTAGCAGATAAAGAAAACGGCGCGGTGCTCACAGCCCTGCGTGACGAAGGCATCACCTACAATAAGATCGAATGGAAGGTCGGAGACACGAACTACGTGCTGATGAACACGGATGGCGCCGGGCTTAACGGCATAATGAACGTATATAAAATGGTTAAATAAACGCTTTCTAAGCATTATCTGAATAAAGGCCGGCCGCGCGGGAACCCTCCCGTGCGGCCGGCCTGATTTTATTCAAAAAAGCTGCCGTTTTCCCGACATTTCCGTTTCTTCATTCGTTATACAGTCAGATGGCGGTGACAAGCCAAACGGTCACCGCCGAAAACCAATGAAATGAGGTACTCTTATGAAACGAATGACACTATTACTTTCGATCCTGCTCCTGGTTCTTCTGGCCGCCTGTGAAAACAAAAAGGACAGCAGTAAGACCACAAAGAAAGCACAGGAACAGGAAGCCACGGCAACAAAAAAAGCGGAAAACAAAGCATTGCCCGCCGGAGTCACACCGCAGTCCATCGAAGCCGCTATCGCGCAGGTGCTCGGGGATGGCTACGTTGCCGACATGGACATCCCGGAAGACGAGCTTCCTCTAAGCCCCCTAGGCGAGATCGACATGAGCAAGCTCGACACCTACGTAGCAAAACAAAATGCCGTTCCCTCTGTCCACGCAGACACCGTGATCATCGTCAAGTGCAAAAACGCTTCTTACGCAGATCGTGTAGTCGAAGGATTCAACGCATTCTATAAGCATTCACGGGAGTATTTCACTGTCTATCCGCTGGAACCTTTTAAGCTGACGCAGGGCCGTCTCTACAAGGCCGACGACATCGTGATGTACATCATCGCCGGCGCTCCGCTGCCTGAAACGCCCCTCCTCGAGCCCGAACAGATGGAGTATGCAAAGGCGGAATACGATAAGATCGACAACGCCGTAAAGGAAGTGCTGGGTTTCCTTCCGAAGAACCTGCTGAAGACGGATGAAGCCGGTGGTTCCGAAGAACCTGCCGGCGCCGCAGATAACGGAGCGCAGATCTATGACGGAGCCAACGTACCTGAGGAGTAATTGACCATGGTTTTTTCCGGATTGACGTTTTTATTTTGTTTCCTTCCGGTCACATTGCTGATCTATTTTTCGGCGCCGCGCCGGGCTAAAAACGCTGTGCTCTTTCTCATGAGCCTTTTGTTTTACGCCTGGGGCGAGCCGGTCTATATCGTCCTGATGATCTTTTCCACGATCCTGGACTACACTTGCGGCCGCCTGGTGGAGCGTTATCGGGGCACACGCAAACAGAAGCTCGGCCTGATCCTTTCGCTTTGCGGAAACTTGGGCCTCCTCCTGTTCTTCAAATACGCCGACTTTCTGATCGGAACGATCAATGCAATATTCGGCACAGGGATCGCCAAATTCGGCCTTCCCTTACCCATCGGCATCTCCTTCTACACGTTCCAGACCATGAGTTATACCATCGACGTATACAAGGGCCATGTCAAAGCGCAGCGAAACTTCATCTCCTTCGGAGCCTATGTTTCCCTCTTCCCGCAGCTCATCGCGGGGCCCATCGTCCGCTACCGCGACGTAGCACAACAGCTGGAAGAACGCACGCACACGCCGGATGCCTTTGCGGATGGCGCCCGCCGCTTCGTCACAGGTCTCGCGAAAAAGGTCCTTCTGGCGAACAACATCGGGCTTCTATGGAGTGCGATCTCGAAAACGCCTGCCGCTGAGCTTAGTCTGGCAGGCGCCTGGCTCGGCGTGTTCGCCTTTGCGTTTCAGATCTATTTTGATTTTTCAGGCTACTCCGACATGGCCATCGGTCTGGGCCGGATGTTCGGCTTTACCTTTCCGGAAAACTTCAATTACCCGTTTATTTCAAAAAGTGCCACCGAGTTCTGGCGCCGCTGGCACATCAGCCTGGGGCAATGGTTTCGCGACTACGTCTATATCCCGCTGGGCGGCAACCGTCGCGGTTTCGCGCGGCAGCTGCGCAATATCGCCATCGTCTGGCTTCTGACCGGTATGTGGCACGGCGCCAGTTTCAATTTTCTTCTCTGGGGCGCCTGGTACGGTCTGCTTCTGATTCTGGAGCGCTGTTTCCTGCTCCGCGCCATTTCACGACTTCCGGTTTACCTCCGGCATCCCGTATCCTATCTGTACACGTTTCTGGCCCTGTCCGTCAGCTGGCCACTCTTTGCTTTTGAGCACGTGTCCGAAGGTTTCGCCTACCTCCGCGTCATGTTCGGAGGCTGCTATGCCCTGGTCGACGACAGCACATTATACCGGCTTCTTTCCTGCCTACCCCTACTCATCCTTTGTGCTGTCGGTTCGACTCCGCTTCCCGCTAAGGCGCTTGCGAAACTTCGAAAGTATTTGTTCGAGGGGCAGGCTCCTGTTATACACACTCCCTCCATTCCTGCCCCCTCGGCAAATGCTTCCCCGGGTGCTGCCCCGTCCCGTTTTGCCGGAACATGCAGGTCCTGTCTAAGCGGCCTGTTTACGGTAGCGGAACTCGGCGGCATGGCCCTTATGATGACATTGTCCGTAGCCTACCTGATCAGCGGCTCGTACAATCCTTTCCTGTATTTCCGGTTTTAGGAGGATCTTATGCGAAACATACTGACTGTCGCGCTCTTCTGCCTGCTGTTATTTGCCGGCGGCATCTCAGGCGTGTTACTGCCGGACCGGGAATACTCCGGAAACGAAAAGCGGATGCTCACGCAGTTTCCGGAGTTTTCGGCCAATGAATTGTTCTCGGGGCGTTTCGGCTCCCGTCTGGAGACCTATCTGTCCGACCAGTTCCCTGCCCGCGACGGGTGGGTGACCATATCTACTTTAGCCGAACGTGCCCTCGGAAAAAAAGAACAAGCCGGCGTCTATTTTGCTGACGACGGCTATCTGATCGAGATCTGGACCGATTATGATAAAAAGCAATTTGAAAAAAACATAGCAGCGGTCAAACACCTGGCCGACATCGCAGCCCAAAACGGAGTCTCACTGAAAGTCATGCCCGTTTCGACTGCCGCCTGTGTGCTGGATGATAAACTCCCCGCATACGCGCCCAACGCGGACCAGCGTGCCGTGATCGAGGCCATAAAAAAAGCCGGCCTTGACGTCATCGATGTGACCGACGCCTTGCGTGCTGCTCGTAATGAATACTTGTTTTATAAGACCGATCACCACTGGACTTCCCTCGGAGCTTATTACGCATATACCGAATGGATGCGTTCCCGCGGCAAGACAGTGCTCCCCCTTTCCGAATGGACCCGCGAGGCACTGTGCAATGATTTCCGTGGCACGACCTATATAAAGACAGGGGATCCCTTCGCCACGTACGACACGATCGAAGCTTACTATCGAAAACCGGCTCACCATGTAGATTACAACAGCGGCTACTATGTTACCGACACGATCTACGAACGTAGTTTCCTAAACGGAAGCAACCAGTACGGCGTGTTTCTGAACTCCAACCAGTCCACCACCGTAGTTTCCGGCGACGGCGAAGGCAAACTGCTGATCATCAAGGATTCCTATGCCAATACATTTGCCCAGTTCGTTGTCGACGACTTCGAGGAGACCCACCTCATCGACATGCGATTTTTCCGAGGATCCGTCCGAAAATACATAGAGCGAAACGGGATCACCGAGATCCTGGTGCTCTACAACGCTCCGAATTTTACAGCGGACGCCGACCTGACCCGCGTCGACCGATAAAGTGCGTCTTTGTCAGTCTGTGAATAGCGTTTGCGGGTGGATTCGAACCACCGGTGCGTTGCCGCACACCACCTTAGCAGGATGGAACCATAAGCCTCTCGGACACGCAAACTTAACAGGTAGGGCAGGCAGAAGCCTACCCCACCACAATGATCTCTTCGATCGATACCCCGAAGATCAGGGCCAATGCAACCAGATTATCCACCGTAGGCATTGCTGTGCCGTGCTGCCACTTATAAATGGCCTGCGGCGTGGCGAAGCCGAAAACCGCCTGCAGGTCCTTTACCGACATGCCCGCGGCACGGCGCATACGGATAATATTTCTACCGGTTGCCGCCATATCAATGGCAGGTAACGTATTCATATCGTCCTCCGTTCCGGCTTCCCGGAGCAGAGGACGTTCTCTACTCGGAAGCCTTAAAATTGTATACAGGTTTCATGACATCGATGACATCTACCGATTCCCGGATGACATCCAGGATGTCCGCGAGACTCTTGTAGGCCATCGGTGCCTCATCCAATGTGTTTTCGTTGATGGAGGTCGTGTAGACTCCCTCCATGGTCTTTTTGTACTCTTCCAGACTCAGGACGTGTTTCGCCCTGGTTCTGGACATGATTCTGCCTGCTCCGTGCGGTGCGGAGTAGTTCCACTCAGGATTTCCTTTGCCGACTGCAAGAATACTTCCATCCCTCATATTGATCGGAATCAGCACTTTCTCACCACTATGGGCCGCTATTGCGCCCTTTCTTAAAATCATTTCATCTGTATCGATATAGTTATGAATGGTATGAAAGCTCTCGCCGCCGGAAATTCCCGCGCGCTCCAGAAGGATTCTGGCCATTTTTTCTCTGCTTCTTTTTGCAAATGTCTGGCAGATCACAACATCGTGGAGGTAGTCCTCCAGATACTGACCATAAAGAAAGCAAAGATCCTCAGGAATGCTTGTTTCACTCTTATATACCTGATAATGCAGCTGCTTCAACGCCCCTTCTATCTCATTCTTGCGTCCCAGCTCCTTATAGGTTCTGATGATCTCATCACGCTTTGCAAAATAGTCTTCGTACCCGCGATTCAGGTTCACCGCCAGTTTCTGGTAATGTTCCGCGACCTGTTTTCCCAGGTTTCTGGATCCCGAATGGATCACCAGATACTTCGTTTTGTCTGCCGCCTCGTCGATCTCAATAAAGTGATTTCCGCCGCCCAGCGTACCCAGCGATCTTTCCAAACGGTTCGTATCCTTAAGCTTATCAACGCATCTGAGTCCGGTCAGATCAAACCGCTCGGTCAGTTCCTCCCAAACATTCATGCCCGACGGTATAAAATGCGCAGCCTCGTCCACTTTTTCAAAGTCGACCGGAGCCTTTCCCAGGTTTACCGTGTACATGCCGCAGCCGATATCGACTCCGACCAAATTGGGTACGACCCGGTCCGTAATGGTCATGGTGGTCCCGATCGTGCAGCCCGCACCGGCATGAACGTCCGGCATGATGCGGATCCTGGATCCCTCCGTCATGGGATAGTCGCACATGCGGCGGATCTGTTCGATCGCCTCATCTTCCACGACTCTTGCGTAGCAGATCGCAGTATTCACTTTTCCCTTGATCTCTAAAATGTCCATTTTTAGTCCTTTCCAAAACACACTGAAATATGAAAAACCGCCTGCCTCACATAAGGCAAGCGGTTTGCACTGGACAATCTATCACGATGTCGCCTACTTCCGGCGTATCGTCTCATGAACAACTATTTCTTGCATTCGCTCAGTCTTATATGAAGGCACGAAAAACGATCCCCGTACAGAACTAATCTTGTACGTAGACCCACAGCAATCACTATCATAACTGAATATGCATTGAACAGTTGCCATGTTAATTCTTCCTTTCCGGGAGCTTTTTGCTCCGCTTATCGTTTTTCACGCTGGTATTATAACACCGTTTTTCCGATTTGTCATTATACTTGTGGTATAAAAATACGGACCGCCGGCTTTCACTAATTCCGTATATACGATCGGCTTCAAAGATGCCTGCCTGATCGAAGACTTCCTTGTTGATCTCATAGAGCGCCTGATGTGCGCCGCCTCCGCCCATGAAATAGAGTTCGGCCGTATACACGCCGGTTTCAGCATCATGAAGTCCCTGTCAGACTCTCCGGAAAAACCGGTTCCGATGATCAGGGATTTGATGAATTAATGTTTCAAATCAATCCACATGGCTGGACGAACGGCGCAGTAGTCGCAGTCGTACATGATACCGAGGCCGTTGCCGCCCACAAAGCCCTTGGGGCTGACGCCTGCAGCGCAGTCATCATAAAAACTGGCGGGTGACCGCAGCCACCACATGCAAGTGTCGGAGCCCTCTATCTTCATTGGGTCTTTCCGGGGTGCGCCTTGCGCGTAGCAGTACGGCGTACTGGAGCATGTCCTGGCGGCATTATCAGCGAAATATATCTCGGCTTCCCATGTACTTAGCAGAAATACCCGGTCTGCAGTATCATGCGCCTGGTTCGCATCATCAGTAACCGTAGACAGCAATATCGCATCCTTCTCTTCGGAATTGAATGCTTCTTTAAAAAACTCACCGTTTAACCAGTCATGCAAGGAACAGGTTTCCCAGGTGACCTCTTTCAACTCAGTATTATACGGCTGACAATCCAGTCCATATCGGCTGACCACGAGCATCCTATCTTCCTGTTTATCCAGAACCAGCCATTCGATGGCTTCCTTTCCGGTAGACTCATTATTATCCTGCTCATATTCTCCGAAGTAGATATAAGAGCCGACCTCGGCTGCCTTCAATGCATCCATATCCAGCCGATTATCCTTGCCTTTATTCTTGCAACCAGCCGGACACAAAAGAAGCGTTATGGCCAGTAAAAATATAGTTATTCTTTTCAGTTTCATTCGGTTTACCTGATCAGGTTCCTCTCCTTTTTCGGTTTCCGGTCCGTTTGCGAAAACCGAAGTGCTTCTATTAGTTCATAGATGATTGTAACATAAATCCGGCGATTCAGCAAACGCTTCCATTTGCCCCCATTGACACCCTTGCGAAACCGTGATAGACTCAAATCAAAGCAAGCGTTTCGTCTGATTTATAGAGGGAGAAAAAACTATGGGACTGTTTGATGATCCTTTCGGATTTGAGGAAAAAAAGAAAGAGAACAGCCGTGGATATGATAATATACGCCAGGCTCAGGCCGAGGCACGTGATGAAATGCTGAGAACGCTGACCCCTATCCATGAGTTTGGTTGCTCGGCAGCAGAGGTATACATAGATACGCTGGCCCACAAACCATCGGATTTCGTCATGCAGATCTGTGAGATTGGCGCCGAACCCTACCGGATCGAGCAGCGCAGCGAAACCGAATGCGAGATCTTCGATATGAACCAGGATCACGCCTATGTCGGGCATGTATGGTATAAGAGAAATATCCTTCGCAGGGATTATCATGTCGAACTGAAGAGTCGGAGTGGCTTTACAGTTTCCGACCACATCCAGTCCATGGGATGGATCGTGGAAAATACCGGCACCCGAAATAATATTTCTTTCATCATCTACGATACGCAAAATAACCTGATAGCGACAGTGGGGGCTTGGGCGCACGACGGAGGTTCCATGTACATCCGCACCTACAAATCTCACGTAGAAGTCGCCGTCTTCGGCATCCTCTTCGCGAAGATATGGGAAGAAGGCATACGCAGATCCGTACGCTATGATGATTGATACAAAACAAGCCAGACAGGTTTCCCTGCCTGGCTTCGTGCATTTATTTCAGAAAGTCGCCTTTTTCACTTCTCTTATTTCCTGTTCCCATCACAGATTCTGCCACTGAATGCATGTCGGGCGTTCACTGGTACGCAGAAACTCCCTCACGCAATTCAACATATCATCAAAGCTTATAACAACATCCGGGTTTGGTTTTCACTCTTCTCCACCAGCGGTGAATTCAACCAACTCCCTGTTATCGGGATCATACGAAAGCCACATTTCCCCCTCTTCATCCTGGAAGAAAGTGATCGCCGCCCGCTTCCCGTTCAGGCAGATCGCCATGCACGGATACGGGCTCTCGTCGTAAACCCACGCTTCGTTCATACCTTGAGATAACCCCTGCATTATTTCGATGGCATCGTCCTCAGTCTCAAAAGAGAAAGTGCCTTCATTCGTACTGATCTTACCCATGCAAATTCCGCCTTTACTCGACAAATATGTATGAGATAATTATACCCTAACCACGTCCGTTTTGCCACTCAAAAAAGCCCGGAACTTCTCATGTATCAACGTTTTCGGGCAACATCATATATAAAACCAATTCACTCTTACGCTTTCGAAACAGCTTATGCATCGCTATCCTTATTCTCTTTCTCGTCAAGCCAGGCATCTAGCTCTTCTATGGTTTCGCACTCCGGAAATTCATAGATTTCACATCTTCTCCGCTTAACGATTTCTCCCTTTGTCCCGCAAAGCGTACAATACGTATCTTCATCCCTAGAGTACGTATGTCGATACCAAAATTTACCGCAATTGGGACACGTAGTCTTAGTCAGATCAGGGCATCCATAAAGAATATCGACCCCTCCACTAGGAAATATGTTAAAGGGTCCCTCTCCTCTCGGTGTTCCACAAAAGTAACAGTACTTATCATCACACCCCATGATACATCCGCAATTCCCACATCGAAGCCTATACCCAATCTTAAAGGGCGAATCATCTGCGTCTTTTAGATTACTCTCAATAATGGGAAGTTGCTTTTTGAGCGACTCAATATAATCCTCAACCGAGCTGATTACGAAATACTGATCCATTTCCGCATCGTACAGATCAGTTGCATTGGAATAATAACGAGCAAGAGCCTTTTCTCTGGCCAGGAAAGCTCGATTCTCATTGGAGATTGATTTGCTTTCATACATAACCATAACAAATCTGCTTTCCGGATCGTCTTTTATCAAATCTGACCACTTATCCGCAATAAGGGAGGTCTCCTCAAGTCTTACTTCCCGTTGCGTATTCTCTTTCAAAAAATCGTATATCTTCTCATTGTTCGTAATATATGTGAAATCCATAATGCTCTCCTTTCAAGTCAAAAGACAGATTTTAGGCCTGTTGTTTTCAAAGTCCCATGTATGCAAAGAGTCACCGGCACAATACGCCTTTTCCTTGCACCCTTTGCACTGATCGCACATATTGCTACGATCGACACGATACGGTTTGAAACCGTTCACCCAGATATCATAAAAGCGATCTCGGGCAATATTCCCCTGGATCAATTTCGGCCTTCGTTCGATGTCAGGGCAACCGAAGATATCCCCATTTACCAGGATACTCGCTACGCAAAGGCCCGCCCTGCAGAGGAAGAAGCCATCCCGAACCTCTCGCTCAAAATCATAGGAGAGATAATGAGAGCAACCATACCGAATATCCATGCGGTTGTTTATGTCATATCGCTTCTCTCGAATAAATCCGAGCAGTTTCCTCATCTCTTCATCGTCCAGTAAGAGAGAACTGATCTCCGAATGAGCCCTCCCGATCGGCTCGAGATTTATCACCCGCCAGGAATCGACCTTCAACTCTTTCATAAGTTCAAACAGTTCCTCGAGCTCGTCGAAATTCTGCTTGCTCACCACGGTAGTGACCTGAACCTTATGTCCTGCACTGTGGAGATTTCGGATCCCGTCGATCGTCTGGTCGAAGCATCCCGGAAACCTCCTGAGCCACTCATGGCTCTGCTTTAACCCATCTAAACTGACGGATATGCTCCCCATCTTCAACTTCTTCAGTTTACGGGCCATCTCCAGGTCAATAAGAGTCGCATTGGTCGTCATTCCCCACGGAATCCCCCTCTCATTTATAGCCTCCGCGATCGTTTCAAAATCAGGATGCAGCAGCGGCTCACCTCCCGTGAGGCAGATCATGAAATCCGCATCGGAAAAATCATCCTTCAACTGATCCAGCAAGTTTATTAGCAGCTTCGTATCAGCATACTGAGTATTGGCCGGAGTACAATTACTTCCACAGTGCCTACACCGCAAATTGCATGCATCCGTCAACTCAAAGAAGAGATACCGAAGATCCGGATGCTTATACAGGTACTTACGATAAGCTGCTACCTTTCGCATGTCCCGAGTTTTGATTGCTTCTTTTGAAAGAACTTTCTCATCTAAACCATTCATGTCGCACCTCCATCAGTACCGCCTGTTTCGATTGTCAAAATATCGTATCCCTTCACAATCTCTATTTCTTGAGCCAAGTTCTTTTATTGTCCAGAATCAGACACTTCTCACCAACATATGTAATTAGAGTGGAACTCACATTATGGGTGCGAGTTTCGCCCAAAAACGTGATGGATATAACGGAATATGCGTCGAAATCTTGCTGGTAATTCATGGCTGTCTGATCTGAATTCACGATATATATCCCATCGATAAATCCATCCCACATCTGTCCAATAAGCGGCGCACCAGAAGCATCTACACGAAGATTTCCGTTCTCATCACGCCCAAATAGTTGTTCGTAATGCACCTTCCCGTCTTTTGAGATCGTCAGAGATTCCATGTCCCTCTCCCACTCCGTTCCCAAGAGGGTGGATGTATCAGTCACCGTTGCCGTCTGTACGATGTTCGTTCCCGCAATAACAGGAATACTAGCCTCAGTTTTCTCCGAAGTTTTGCACCCCGACAGAGAAGACAATAATCCAACTATCATAATAACTACTGCAATCTTTCTATGCATCTTTTTCATGGTCATATACAACCTCCTTTCAATTTACAAACACCTAAGCACCTGCACTCCATATTATTACGGGGTATAAGTTTATTTCGGTATGAATATTATAACAAATATGATGTACGAATTATCGTACACCAAAA
>JAFYZH010000002.1 GCA_017548765.1 Lachnospiraceae bacterium
ATCCGGGAAGGATGAACCCGGGGAGACGACCGAGGCGGCGAGTATCACGACGACCGAGGCAAATGCAACGACGGAGGCGGTGAATAGCACGCCGGCGGATGAGACCACGGCTGAGGCGACGACGGTTGCTGATACGACGGCGGAGGAAACGACGGAGGAAGCTACGACGAAGGAGCCTCTCGCTGATGTAGTTGTGATCGATGAGACGAACTTCCCGGATAAGGAATTCCGCGCGCTGGTTCAGAGGCGCTACGATACGAACGGCAGCGGTGGCCTGGATGAAGAAGAGATCCGGGCGGCGACCACGCTCAGCATGCTCGGCAGATACGTTTATGATGTGAAGGGTATCGAGTATTTGACGTGCCTGGAAGAGCTGGATTGCAGCAAAGCGTATATGACTTCGCTGGATCTGAGTAAGAATACCGCACTGAAAACACTGGTCTGCGAAGAGGTTGCATTGACCGAACTGGACCTGAGTAAAAACACGGCGTTAAAGGTACTCGACTGCAAGGATTCGGATCTGGAACGGTTGAATGTAAGTAACTGCGCGGAGCTGGAAGAACTGAATTGCCGCTACACAAAACTGAAGCAATTGGATCTGAGCGGTTGTGTAGCCTTGAAGAAACTCGACTGCTGGCAAGCGCATCTGCAATCCTTAATCGTGAGTGGGTGCACCGCTTTGGAGGAATTGACCTGCGGGTATAACCGGATCCGCGAACTGGATCTGAGCAGCAACACGGAGCTACAGATACTGGAATGCGAATTCTGCGGACTGACCGCTTTGGATGTAAGCCATAACACGAAACTGATATCTCTGGATATTTGCGGGGTCAATGGAGACCTCGGGGGTACCGGGGAAGCGACCGAAGAAGACTGGAACCACCTGACGAAGCTGGATGTGAGCATGCTCCCCAAGCTGAAATATTTGAGTTGTTGCTATAATCCTCTGGAAGCGCTGGATGTAACAAAGAACCGCGGGCTGGAGATCCTCTACTGCTATGACTGCCTCCTGCCGGAGCTGGACCTGAGCCAGAACGAAAAACTGAGAAAACTCGAGTGCTCTCTGTGTAATTTTGATACGCTGGATGCGAGCGGCTGTCCCAAGATGGAATACCTGTGGTGTACCCGGACGGGCCTGAAATCCATAGATGTGAGCGGTTGTGAGAACCTGTTGCTGTTAGAGTGCTCCATGAATGAATTGACCACACTGAACCTGAAGGACAATAAATCGCTTACGACGCTATACTGTACGCAGAACCAACTTTCGGAGCTGGATCTGAGCTATAATCCGCTGATCACGGAAAAATCGATCGATCCAAACGTTGCCGTAGAGGATGCGGTGATCACCCTGGATGGCGGGGAGTACCGCTGGAAGGAGCCGGAAGACCCGAAGAACGCCCCGAATGGAGCGTGGGCCGAAGTGGTGGACGGATATTTGATCTTATATGGTGAATTTGTACTTGAGGTCGATGATGGACACGGAAGTTATAAAGAACAGATCATCTGCGCCAGAGAGATCACCTGGCTGTCGCTGGAGCAGGGCGCTGAATTCCGGTGCAATGCGTTTGAGAGCAGCCCTGAGCAGATCAACAAGGAAATGCGCGCCAAGTATGCGCACAAATACATTCACATATTCGTGAATAATGGAATAGTAACGCGGTTGGAAGCCAACGCGTGGTAAAAAATGTGACAGTGTATCGCAAGCCCCGCGCTGTCGGCGCTGCGCGCCTTTACCAGCGCTCCATCATTCGCGGTTCTCGCCCCACTTCGTTGGGCTACACCGCTCATGATGGGCGTTCGCCATATGTCCGAAAACGCACGTAAACGGCGTTTTCAGGCCGCATGGCTCACTGCTTGCTCAGAGAACCGTCCCCGGTGTCACCGTGACAGGTGACACCGGGGACGGTTCTATTTGTCACATTCGTTAGTTTCCTAAGATCAGTTGGGGTAATTCGGTCTGGCATTCGTACGCCGTGATGACGCCATCCTGCTCGACGTAAATGTATCCGTATGCGGAAAATGCTTTGGTGAAGCCTTCAGCCAGGACAGAGCCCGTAGCGAGGTCGTAGAGCACCTTATTTTTCATGTCATAGAGGACGAAGCCGCCGAAGTAGTCGTAGGCCTTGATGTCGGTCAGGATGAGATCCTGTGCATTCACTACGAAGAAGGACGCCGCATTTGCCTCGTTATCGAAGTAATAGATGAATGAGCTATGACGAATGAAACTGTGGTTCAAAGAGGAGTTGCTGTTGAAGTGTCCGTGCTGGATCACGACCTGTCCATGTTCGTCCATCAGGTCCTTCGAACCATCCTCATAGGTTCCTGCGATGAAGCCGAGAACGCCGGTCGAATTCACTGCTTCGTAGATCTGCTCGGTGACCTTCTCGCCGCCCACGTTCATAACGCCGTATTTGTTGTAGTCCTTCGTGTAGACGAAGATCTCGCCGGCCGAGTAGTAGATGCGCTTGTATACGGGCTCGGTGATCAGCGTGCCGGTGTAGTGGATCACGCCCTGCAGGCCGTCGGCGCTGAAAAGCTCCTCGATGTAATAGAAGTCAGGAGTGTTGGGCATCGCCTTGACTTCGTATGGGGAGGTGAACAGCAGGTTCATGTCGTGGTCGTAGGCCGTTACGATGCCGTTATCGTAGTCGTGGGTGATGATCAACTTGTCGCCGACCAAATCGTAATTAAAGTCGAGTTCGTGGATCTGATCATCCTCTACGGTAACGTATACGAGTTTTTTCTTATCCTGGCTGACCATGTAGTCATACACGATGTCACCGTGTGCGTGGAAGGCCGGGCGCTTCTTCGTCGTGGTGCTTTCGAGGAACCTCCGGTTCTTCAGGTCGTACACCTTTGCGGTGCCGGTGTGCATGCCGATGGTCACGCTGGTGTGTACCGCCTCGTCTTCATTTTCCGTGGTGCCATCGAAATAATAAACGATGACGTAGCGGTCGTTCCCGATGAACTCCTCGATCAGCGACGCGCCGTCGTCCGCCGAAAGGAGCTCAGAACCCTGACTGTCGAGCAGACCGCAGTGGGTCTCGCCGTCCACGGCCGGCGTGGTGTATACAAAGTACTTGCTGTACTTCAGTTTCTCGAGGAGCTGGATCTCGCGTCCGCCCAGCAGTTGCTCGCCTTTGTAGTCGCAGAAGTACAGAGGTTTATCGCTGCTACCCTCCATCTTAAGATAATCATCGTAGGTGGAATATTTGTTTCTGCCTTCGGGGGCCGGAAGCTGGCAGATCTCTCTCAGGCTTCCCGGCAGGTAGGATTCGGACGTGACCTCTGCGCGGATCTGATCCACCGAGCGCGGATCGACCGGTTTGTGCGTCTTATCGACGGCCTCGGTCGCCTCCACCGTTGTGGCCTCGGTCTCGGGGCTCTGCGTGCTGTCGACGGGTGCGCCCGCTGCCGTTGTGCCGGCCTGCGTCTGGCCGCTCTGACTCTGGTTCTGCGCCGTCGTTTCGTTGTTGTTGCCGCCCGCGCATCCGGAGAGTGCCAGGCAAATGGTTACCGCAGTTGCTGCGATCGTTCTGATGTTTCTTCTCATGTGTAGCTACCTCTCTGTAGGATAAGTCGTCTAACTTATCATCTCGTCTTTCGACGCGTTCATTATATCATCATCCCGCACATTTAGTAAATATTTCTTCTGTGTTTTACAAAAGTATTACCGCTTGTTACGATCCTATTAAAGTTTGTTACAGGAGTTTTAATTTTCATTGGAAAGACTTGAAACAGGGCTTCCCGCTGTTTTACAATGCACATAACGATGAATGTGACAGGTGACGGTGTATCGCAAGCCCCGCGCTGTCACCATGGGAGGAGTACTATGAAGAGGGCGTTTATCATATGTTTGTTGTTGCTGCTGGTGTGGCTTAGCCTGCCGCCGATCCGGGTCGGTGCGGTGGAGGCCGCGGCGACCGATCGTGAGGACATTTCCGTCCTGTCTGTCACGGTCAATGTAAATACGAAGACCAATCGGGTCTATACGGAACTGCTTCTGCAAAATACGGGCGCGGAGGACGCCGAGATTACATTTGCCCTGCCGGAGATCACGTCGGGTATCAACGTAGCTTCGCTGAGTGTGAAGACTGCCGGCGGAGAGGAGATCGCGGCTCCGGACGGAGCGGTTACCCTGAGCGTCCGGGCCGGCGGAAATACCGGGGTATCCTACACCTATGCTCCGAAGATCAACCTGGCCTATGAACACACCATCGCGTTCGATCTGCGCCAACTGAAAAACAGCTTTAATGATCGCATTGGCCACCTGGATTGGACTGTCGATATGCCGCTGTACGAGATCGTGCTGGTGAGAGAGATCCAGCCGGTGCTCTATACGGTGGAGGATAACCGAATCAGCGTTGTTCTGGAAGATTTCACCATAAATCGGGCGCTGGACCGCATATGCCTGGCGCGGACCACACATTATGACCTGCTTCAGGCAGTGGAGGAAAGCGGGGATCTGATCCATCGTCTGATCCTCGAGAACTACCGAAACTGGTATCGGCATCCGGAGATCATTTTGGATAATATCGTTTATAGAGAGAATATCGAGACGGACAAGATAGAGATCAATGGGTGGAGGACACTGCATAAGGTTTTGCTTGCGAGCGACCTGACGGAGGAGGACAGAGGGTATATACATAGTGAGGACGACTTCGACACGTTTTATTGGCAGACTTACCCATTTTTTGTGCATGGCTTTGCCGAAGAGGATTCTCAGCCGTCGGAAAGCCATAAGGCTAAGATGAGTACATTTGCCCTATACGATTTCCTGCTATGGAGTTTGAAGCCGGACTATTCTTTTTATAATTCAGACTACAAGAACTTCGAAGCTCCCGCGTTTATAACGTGGATCAACCATGAGGAACCGGTGATATATGCCGAAATAATATCGGTGCTGCCGGATCTGAATGAAAAGGAAGTATACAGTGCTTTCGAGGTCATAGATGAGAGATACGACCCCGGTCCGGAGCCGAATGAGGACGATTATGAGGATTGGGATCGTTTCATGGAAGATTACGATGCTTGGTACCAAAAACAAGATGAATACTACGAGTTATACGAGGATCTGTACGAAACGACATTTGATGTTCATATCACCCAGCATGATCTGAGTGAAACTTGGTTCACAGATGAAGATAGTGTAAGGGAAAATGAGTGGGATTATTCAGGGCGTTTGCGTGATCCGAAACAGCGGAGTGAAAGAGTTCGAGTTGTGGTCGTTTATGAAAAAGATTTCACGAATCCAGAAGAACTAAGGGACTATCTGGATACTTTGCATGTTAAGGCCTTAGTACGTTCTGATATAGCATTCTGTTCCGACAAAGGATTTACGGTGCATTCGGAATACTACCCCATGGTGTATACATTTACTTATTCAACCTATGCATATGACGGAACAGAAGCAGATTCATTTGATGTGCTCAAAAATGTTTTTACAGAACTCAAGCCTGAGTATACTCTGGAAGAACGGGAAGAGCCGCTGAAAAATATCCTCTCCATCCCGGTTCTGACCTATTACCGCGGCTACCTCTATCCGGTAGAAGAGTATGTGAAGGAAATAGAGCTGAGGAATAAGCGGGGGGAGGAACATAAGATCACATGGGGACCGACCGAAAATGTTTGGATCTATGCGGATACGTGGTTTGACAATCATCGAGGCGTTTTGGAGAAGTTGTTTGAGTGCCCGGCTCCGAAGCGGATCGCCGAGGAACGGGAGGAGAGCTTGCAGAAATCGGCGGAGGAGAAGCGGGCAATGCTTAAGCAGGTGCGCGAAGGACTGGGGCTTCCGACAGCGGAAGAGGAGGGCGTTACGAGGATCCCGGGACTTGTGATCCCGGAGCGGCCGACGGAAGAACCGACGGAAGAAGCTACGGAAACGCCGATCGAAGAATCAACGGAAGTGCCGACCGAGGAAGTGACGTCACCTACGGTAGCGCCCTCAGAAGCGCCTTCTGAGGCTGAGGAGGCATCAACTACCGAGCCGGAGCAGAAAACGTCGTCTGAGGCCTCTGAGAGCCTTACAGAGGCATCGGAACCCGGCGCATCCGGCGGCAGATGGATACTGCCGACAGCGATCGCCGCGGGCGTGGTTGCATTGGCCGCGGCAACCG
>JAFYZH010000010.1 GCA_017548765.1 Lachnospiraceae bacterium
CAGGTAGGCGGTATGGACGCCGAAAAGGCCATGGAAGCTAAGATCCCGATCTACTATAAGACGTACAGTGCCGGCCACGAAAGCGGCTGGACGCAGGTGACCGGAAGCGGCATCACGATACAATTTTCCGAGTCCTCCGGCGCGATGAAGAAACTGCCGGGAACCGGATCGGTGGAGACCTATTACAGCAAGCTCTGTATCGGAAACCCCAACGGAAGCTACAAAACGATCACATTGATATTTGAAACAGGAAAACACTTTGTGGGTGAAGTTTAACAGAAAGGAGGACGACCGTTATGAAAGCGAACTCGCGAAATAAAGGTTTTACATTGATCGAGATGCTTGTGACCATCGCACTTTTAGGTCTGGTCATGACGATGCTGACCACATTTGTCACGTCGTCCTCGAGACAATATACTAGGGGCACCCGGGAAGCACGTATGCAGATGGAAGCCCAGGAGACCATGAACTTTATTGAAAAGCTGGTCACGGACGGTACCGCGGACTCGGGATGCTTCTCCTTCTCGTCCGGTACATTTACCGCATACATCCTGAAGGGCACGACCCTCAGCAAGTATTTGATCTCTTACGATCAATCGGAGAAAATGCTCCGTTACACGCGCCAGGATAAGATCTACGGCGCATACGATGCGACAGCCGGAAAGCCGATCGTGGAACAGGGTTCTGCATCGATGAACACGGGATGGTCGACGGTATCCCGCCAAAACATTCCGCTCTCTAAATACGTAAGCGGTTTCAGCGTGGATCTGACCGAACTGGCCAGCCTCGGAATGTTCCGTGTGAATTTGGAGTTTTCACTGGAAGGCGCGGAGTATTCCGCATCCAGAACTTACAACATCCGCAACATCACAGAGATCAACGAGCGTGCAAAGTGGATCAACAGCCTCGGCGAGGAAGATTTTGACTCGGAAGGCGAGATCTACCGCGGACAGACATTGAACCTGAACGACTATGCGAAGAATATCCTGAAACTGACCGACACCTATACTTCATGGACGGTGAAGTCGGGAGCAGAAAATAATGACCAGATCCAGACCGGATCCACCGCACAGATCACGTTGGAAGATGGTGTTCTGACGGTGAAGGCCGGATACGATTGGAACCGTGACATCCGCCTTCAGCTGATCGGCGAGACGGCCAGTGGCGAGAAGCAGACCGTGAACCTGCATCTTTCGGCGGTTGCGATCGTCGGCGAAAACAAATCGTTCAGCAAGACCGATCTGGTCGGCACGACACTTATCTCTAACGTTAAGGGCATCAACGCGGACAATGCGGGCCTGTCCTTCAAAATGTTCTTCTCGGAGAACAAAGTAAGCGATTACTCAAACGGTTTTTCCGGACTGAGCGGTATAACCCTCGAAAGCGGACAGCAGTCCACGTTGATGAGCGGCGGCAGCGCCGTAGTCAAGGTAACGACTGCAAAGGAAGTTTCACAGGGCGCAGGCATTTCCAAGAACCGCCTGACCGTGATCCCGCAGGAATACAATCGGAGCGGTTCGGGCTACCTCTACATCGTGCCCTATAAGAAGGGAACGGGTGAGACCATCCTGGCTTCCGGCGTCGCAGAGATCGCGATATCCGACGGATCCTCGGTTGTCGTTCCGCCGACCGAAGCGCCGACCCAGCCTTATGTACCGCCTACGACCGAACCTTACGTAGAGCCTACGACCCCGGCAGCCCCGGCGGAAGTAGCTGACGAGATCGTTCTCGAGAACCTGAAAGCGACCGTCACAGGCGTTAATCACAACCTTCAGGATTGGGGCTTCCAGAGCAGTTTCAACGTTCAGCTTACCGGAGCGACCGGAATGAGCCACAACAAGTTGAAATTCCGCGTATATGTTGGTTCGACTTCGGGCATCTCGCCTTGGGACAGAGTGATATCCTATTCCCAGGTATCGAACCAGAATACAAACCTTTCCGTCGGTGGCAGCTACTTCGACCTGACCGGCGTGGTATCGGTAAATGATATCAACCAAAGTGAGATCGAGACCGCGTCTGTGACCCTGAATTTGGGTCCTCCGTTCTCAGACTCCGTAAAGCAGTACCTGAACAATATGGATAAATGCGTAGAAGTTTACTACGCAGGACAACTGATCAGCCCGCCGGCATCGTATTCACCGACCGCACCGAACCCCGGTGGCGGCGGAAACGGCGGAGGTAACGGCGGCGGAACAACGGAACCCGCTTCTGATCCGAATGCACCGAACGTAGCGCAGATGAGTGCGCGCATCGATGGCGGTAACCCGAAGATATCGACTTCATTTGTTAATTCCAAAGGAACGGACCTGAGTAAACTGAAGTTCCGCATCTACACCGGCAATCTGACGAATTCGATCAATATCTGGTACACAGGTGCGAGTTATCAAAATGCGCAGATTTTAAACAGTGATCAGTTCATTTGGAGTACGGGAGGAAGTTCGACGAAGGGCAGCAATTATATTGAAGGCAGCACCGGATCGAATGCTAAGCTCGGTTCGGAATCCTTCTCGATCGAGTTTAGCTGGAGTTTAGGCGTGGACTGGCAATTGAATTCGCAGTATCAAAGCATGCTTTCCGAAATCAACGATCGTATCGAGGTTTATTACGACGGACAGCTGATCAGTGCGAGATCGAAGTATCATTAATCATATAAACTCCTTTCGAAAAACAGGGGGCCCGGCATTTGCCGGGCCCCCTGTTTTTGCGACAATGTGGCGATGTGACACCGGGGACGGTTCTTTCTGTCACATTTTAGACTGTGGTCCGCCACGGGGAAGATGCCCTCCCGCGGAATGCGGTCTCTCCCGGTCGAGATCGCATTCCGCGTCAGCCTACTCCGTGGCGGTGCGACAAATGGCGGATGTGACAGAAAGAACCGTCCCCAGTGTCACGCTCTTGCATACTTTACGGTTCCCTGACAAATGCTGTACAAATTCTTACGACTACTTTATAATTCGGTGTATATATGGTATGATGAATGGGTAGGAAATAACAAACTTTTTATTCGAGCGGCGGGCCGGTTGGCCGGCTGCATCGGAGGTAGGGAAATGGTAAGAACTTACAAATGCCCCGGCTGCGGGGCTGCATTGGAATACGATCCGCTGGACGAGAGACTGCATTGCTCATACTGTTTTGGGTCATATGCGCCTGAGGAGATCGGTCGCAGATCGACGTATGTTGCAGCCGTTCCTACGGAGGCTGACTGGGAGCAGATGGACGACACACGCTCGCGTGCGACGATCCAGATGAATATCGCAGTCTGCAGCTCCTGCGGAGGCGAGCTGGCGATGAAGCAGGAAGAGGTTTCCTCGTTCTGCCCGTACTGCGGCAACGCGACCGTGGTTATGGACCGTGTCGAGGAGAGACTCGCGCCGGATTTCGTGATCCCTTTTAAGGTAAGTCAGGACGAAGCAGAGCGGATCATTCGCGGTCGTCTGCAGTCCGGTTTCTATGTGCCGAAAGCGATCAAGCAATTTGAACTTGAGAAGCTTCGCGGCATCTACATTCCGTTCTGGCTTTACGATATGTATTACGGAGCAGACCAGAAGTGGAAATATACGGTAAGTAGTGGTAAGAATTCAACGACCTATTACGCACATGTATTGGGTGACTGCACGTTCCGTGATCTTACGGTCGATGCATCCTGGGCGTTCAACGACAACTCGTCACAGCGTCTGGAACCGTACGACATGCGGGCGTTGAAACCATTCGACGCAACGTATTTGTCCGGTTTCTATGCGGACCGCTTTGATGTCGGATACCAGGCCGCGGACGGCATTGCCCTCAGACGTTCCGAAGGAATGTATAATGAGTCGGTAAAACAATATATCCAGAAACCGAAAGCGAAACTGGAGGAGAGTCAGACGAAGAGGAAGATCCTGTGCAGACATTATGCACTGCTTCCGGTTTGGTTTTTGACTTTCCGCCACGATAATGATCCTTACACGGTATTGCTGAACGGTCAGACGAAAAAGATGGTCGCAGCAGTTCCTGTAGATAAGAAGAAGGTGATCGCGACCTTCCTGCTCTTTGCGGCTGCGTTCTGCATCGCCTTCGGTATCATCGGCGGTTTTCTCATGGAGGGCATCATGTCTTCGTCCTCACACCGTCACGGCAGTAGCAACAACGATGGTGGCGGAAAACTCCTGGCATACTGGGTCATCGGCACTATCGCCCTCTGGACCATTGCGATCAAACATTTCATGGCGCTTAAGAAGAGCATCGCACTGAGCCGTTCGTACACAAACAACAGACTTGCGAAAGAGAGACAAGACAGAGTATGACATTTGTAATGGGTATCATCCTGGGGGTCATAACCGGACTCGGATTAGCATTGCTTATAACCTCGTGCTTGGTTAAGGATTCCAACGATATTGGCGACTCCGTCGGCAGACTGGAGAATTTCGGCCGATTGAATATAATGCATGAGAAGATGAGATTGTCCAAAAAGGGCTGCGAAAAGGACATCGCTGCGACGTATCCTACCGCGAAGCTGCAGCACAATTACGAGGCGGCGATAAAGCAAGCGGAAAATGAGGAGACCATGCGCCGCGAAGCATTGACCAGACAACGCGAAGATCAGAAAGCGCACCGCGACCAGCGCATCGCGAAGATGATGGGCGCGGCTATGCCGAAGAGCGAAGAACCGGTCGCTCAGCCGGCGGTGCAGCCGGAGCTGCCTCCGGTTCCGGAGATCGACGATATGGAGTATATCGATTTCTCCGAACTGGCGGAGCTGCTTGCCTCGGAGAAGAAAGACGATCCGAACCCGCAAAACTGACATTTTCCTCAGGAGTTGAGAATGGTTAAGAGCTATAAGTGCCCCGGATGCGGGGCGACACTGGAATATGATCCGCAGAGCAATACGATGCACTGCGCATATTGTAACTGCGATCATGAACCGTCGGAGATCGGCCGCAAGGCCCTCTCCGGCGTCTTGATGAATGCGACGGACCAGGAGAAACGGATGGCCCGCGATCAGGACCGGATAAAGATGAACATCGCTGTGTGCAACTCGTGCGGAGCGGAGATGGCGATGAATGCTGTGGAAGTTTCTTCGTTCTGTCCGTACTGCGGAAACGCTTCCGTGGTGATGGACCGCGTGGAGGAACAGCTGGCGCCGGACTACGTGATCCCGTTTAAGGTCACGAAGGAAGAGGCGGAAAGCATTATCCGCAAAAAACTGAGATACGGCTTCTTCGTTCCGAAGGAGATAAAGAATTTCGAAACGGAGAGATTGCGCGGCATCTACATTCCGTTCTGGCTGTATGACATCTATTACGGCGCAGAGCAGAAATGGAAATATGAGGAAAAACGAGGAAAATACTACTCCGTGACCCGCTATGCGATCACGGTGTCGGACAGTGAGTACCACAAACTCACCGTGGATGCCTCCCAGGCGCTGGACGACAACTCGTCCCGAAGACTGGAGCCGTACGATATGACGAAACTCGAGCCTTTTGATCCGGTCTATCTGTCCGGTTTTTATTCGGATCGTTTCGATGTCCGTACCGGCAGGTCGGATGAGATTGCGAACGCCCGTGTAGAAAAAATGTTTAAGGATGAAGTGACTAAGCAGGTCCCCGGCGGAGCCGCTTTGGATGAGGAACGCATCGTCAACGAGATGATCACTCACGATTATGCCTTCCTTCCGGTGTGGTTCCTGACGTTCCGCCATGAGGGGTGGCCATACACCATCATGGTGAACGGTCAGACGAAGAAAATGGTCGGCGCTGTGCCCGTAAATAAGAAAAAAGCAGTGAGTCTGATGGTCATATTGGCCCTGATCTTCGGCATCTCGTTCGCCTGGGCGGGAGCCTACTTTGCGGCAGATATCGTCTGGCCGGCAGTCACGGGGACGGAGGATGGGACTAAACTGGGCATGGCAGTCTTTGCATTTTGGCTGTCGATCATCCTCTTATTTTGGGTTTGTGCGAAAAGACGTCATGCCAAGTTGACGAACAGTATCGACCTGTGTCGTTCCTACAGGCATGCCAGCTTTGTGAAAGAGAGGCAAGAGAAAACATGATGTTCTATATCGGCCTGGTGCTAGGGCTACTTACAGGGGTAGGACTTGCGGTTAACCTCGTGTCCTTCTGGGTAAAATGTTCGAACGATATCGGCGATTCCACGGGGAAACTGGAGGATTTCGGAAGGGTCACCGTGCTTTACGCTAAGAAGGGTATTAAGGAGAAGAACTTTGAAAAAACCAGAGCGCAAGTGAATGGCGTGGAAGAACTCCGGAAAAGACGCCATAAGATGGTGATGAAGGTACGCGAGCAGCAAGAGAAGAATACCTGAGAATAAGCGGGTATGAGAGGAAGAGGATCGAGAAAACATTAGCCGGAATATCCGGTATAGGGGGTAGACGATGGTAAAGACATACAAATGTCCCGGTTGCGGCGGCGCGCTGGAATATGATCCGCTGGACGAGAGAATGCACTGCGCATACTGCGGGTCGTCGTACGCGCCGGAAGAGGTCAGCCGGATGGCAGTGAAAGAAGAGGGGCCCGAGGTTACGCGCGCGGAGCTCGACGAGGCCCGCAAGAGACCGACGATCAGCATGAATATCGCGGTTTGCAACTCCTGCGGAGCGGAACTTGCGGTCAATGATGTGGAGGTTTCTTCATTCTGTCCGTATTGCGGCAACGCGGCCGTAGTGATGGACCGCGTGGAGGAGCGCCTGGCGCCGGATTACATTATCCCGTTTAAAGTCGGGAGCGAGCAGGCGGAGGCTATCATCCGCGCAAAACTGTCAGGCTTTTTCGTTCCGAATGCCATTAAGCATTTTGAGGTGGAAAGACTGCGCGGGATCTACATTCCGTTTTGGTTATACGATGTGTATTTCAGCGCAGACCAGAAGTGGCAGTATTCGGTATCCGAAGGCAGAAATTCAAAGACGTATTATGCGCATATGATCGGCGAATGCAACTACAAAAAGATGACGGTCGATGCATCCAAAAGATTTGAAGATGCTTCATCGCAGCGCCTGGAACCGTATTACATGAAGGACCTGCAGAAGTTCGATGCGGCGTATCTGTCCGGTTTCTATTCCGACCGTTTCGATGTCGGCGAGCGGGAGTCAGACAGGGTCGCACTGGACCGTAGCTGGGAACTCTACGATGAGTCCATGAAACTGGAAGTTCAGGATCTGAAAGCAGGTTTGGTGAGCACCAAACCGAGGATGAAGGTCCTGAAGAAAGACTATGCGCTTCTTCCGGTCTGGTTCCTGACCTTTAACCATGATAAGCAAAAGTACACGTTTCTGGTAAATGGACAGACCAAAAAGATGGTCGGAGCAGTGCCGGTCAGCAAGATCAAAGCCATCCTTACATTCGTGATACTCTCGGTATTGTTCTGTTTTCCGTTGAGGGCTCTGGGCGGAGTCCTGATGGACTATCAGGGATATAAAGATAAGCATAATATTCGATCGAACGATGATCCCATCGGCAGCATACTCGTTTTCTGGGTAGTAGCTACGATCTTCATCTGGTATTGGGCCCTGAAAAAATACTTTGCGTATCGAAAGAGTGTTGAACTGAGTCAGTCGAGCGTACATGATACGCTTGCAAAAGAAAGGCAGGACAGAGTATGACGTACGAATTGGGTGAATTTCTTGGATTAGTGTCCGGGCTCGGTTTGGCGTTTTTCATCACGATCAGCCTGCTGAAGCATTCGAATGATATCGGAGATTCCGCCGGTAAACTGGAGGATTTCGGCTGGTTGAAGATCATTTATAAGAGAAACGGGATGACCGCCCAGGAGTATGAGAAGGATGTTATCATCACGGATAAGCTCCAGCTGGCAGATAAAAAATACGATGAGGCGGTCGTGAACGCCGATGCGGAGACAGCGGCAGAGCGAAATGCTCAGCGGATGGTGATCGAGAAGAGAAAAGGACGGTCCGGTTCGATGCGGTAAGAAACTGTGACTGACCTGAAAGGAATCAACGTGGAACATATGGAAAAAACGATCTATCTGGATCACGCTGCGACAGGGCCCATGTGGCCGGAGGCGGTCGATGCGATGCTCCCGTTTTTCACGGAGCGTTTCGGAAACCCTTCCGGGATCTGTAAGCCGGCGCAGGATGCGCGAAAGAGCGTGGAGGAAGCGCGGCGTAAGATCGCGCAAGCTCTGGGGAGCGTGCCTCCCGAGACCATCTACTTCACGGGCTGCGGGACCGAGTCGGACAATGCAGCCCTCACCGGCTATGTGAATGCGGTGCGAAGCGCCGAGCCCGGAAAGCCCGTCCACATCGTGGTCGGGATGACGGAGCATCCGGCGGTTTTGGAGACCGCGCGAAGTCTGGAAAAACAGGGCGTCGCGGTCAGCTATGCTAAGCCGGACGCGGATGGCGTGATCACGCCGGAGAGCCTGAAGGCGGCGATGCGGCCGGACACGGTCCTGGTCAGCATCATGTATGCGAATAATGTAGTCGGAACGGTGCAGCCGGTCGCAGAACTGGCTGCCGTTTCGCATGCTTACGGGGCGGTATTTCATACCGACGCGGTGCAGGCGTTCGGCCACATCCCGATCGACCCGGGGGCGGAAGACATCGACCTCCTCAGTGCGTCGGGGCATAAGTTCGGCGGCCCGAAGGGCGTCGGCTTCCTCTATGTGCGTGAGGGGCTGAAACTCGCGCCGATCCTATACGGCGGCGGGCAGGAGCGACATCTGCGCTCCGGTACGCTGAACGTTCCGGGTATCGTCGGCATGGGTGAGGCGGCGCGGCTGTCCGCAGCCTGCATGGATGAGGCGGCTGTGCGCATCGCAGGCCTTCGGGACCTGCTGGAGCAGCTGGTTACGGCGAAACTTCCCGACGTTACGATTAATTCGAAAACAGTCCGCCGTCTTCCGGGACACAGCAGTCTGACGATCCCGGGCGTGACCGGGGAAAATGTCGTTCTGATGATGAACCTGCGGGGCATCTGCATCTCGGCGGGTTCGGCCTGCACGAGCGGCGATCTGAAGCCGTCCCACGTGCTCACCGCTATGGGGCTACCCGAAAAGGCGTGCTACGCTACTGTACGGATCACCCTCGGCGCGCAGACCACGCGGGAGGAGATCGAGGCAGTAGCGCAGGCTCTGATCGAAGAAGTAACGAAGTTGCGGAGCATGAATCTCGGATGATCATACGATCGTGGAAAATGTTGGATTGTCCAGGCGCATGGAACGTGGTATAATATAAAGGATCGGCCGGGCCGATAGGAAAAGACAGTACAAAGGAATCGGTATACGATTTATGAATGGTTACTATAGAACATTTGCAGTGGTAGATCTGGACGCGATCTGGAAGAATATCCTGGCGGCGCGTGAGCGCATTGCCCAGGGTGCACAGGGGAAGCCTGTGAAACTGCTGGCGGTCATCAAGGCCGACGGCTATGGACACGGAGCGACCTGCCTGGCACACTACCTGCAGGATCTGGTGGATTTCTTCGGCGTTGCGACCATCGATGAGGCGGTCGAGATCCGCGAGAGCTTCCGCCAGAGCCAGAGCACGCCGATGACGGTGCGGACGCCGGAGGGAGAGAAGAGCCTGCCGGTACGCGACGGCAACACACCCATCCTGATCCTCGGCTACACTTCGCCGAAGGAGTATGAGGTGGCCGTGCGCGAGGAGATCCGCCTGACCATGGATAACGAAGAAAACCTGAAAGCATTTGCCGCGGAGGCAGTGCGCCAGGGACGGAAGGCGTACGCGCATATCAAACTGAACACGGGCATGACGCGCCTGGGCTTCGAGGCCACGAAAGAGGAAGCAAGACGGCTGGCGGCGTTGGCGAAGACGCCGGGCCTGGTCCTGGAAGGTCTGTTCACACATTTTTCCTGCGCGGATATGACGGACGAAGCGTTCACCCACGAGCAGGAAGCAAAATACAAAGCATTTGCCGAGGCACTGGAGGCAGAGGGGCTTTCGATTCCCATCAAACACGCCTGCAATTCCGCCGGCATCATGCGTTTCTCTGACAGTTACTATGATATGTGCCGCAGCGGCATCATCACCTACGGACTCTATCCGTCGGATGAGGTCGACCACTCGCTGCTGGATCTGTCACCCGCGATGTCGTGGTTTTCGCACGTCATCCACGTGCGCGAGATCGAGGCGGGAGTGCCGGTCAGCTACGGCGCGACCTTCGTTTCCGAGCGCCCGATGCGCTTAGCTACGGTCTGCGTCGGTTATGCGGACGGTTATTCGAGAAGCCTCTCGAGCCGCGGCTTCGTGCTGATCCACGGGCAGAAGGCGCCCATCGTGGGCCGCGTCTGCATGGACCAGATGATGGTCGATGTGACCGATATCGAGAATGTTTGCGTGGAGGATGTCGTTACGCTCGCAGGTTGCGAGACCGTATTGACCGGTAAGGCAGCGCCCGCGCTTTCGGTCGATGAGATCTCCGCCCTCGCCGGCAGTTTTTCCTATGAATTCGTCTGCGGCATCGGCAAACGCGTACCCCGCTTGTATGTGGGCGAGAAACTTCAGGGGAAATGATTTGAAATTTCCTCTTGCATTCTGAAATGATCCGTGCTATACTTTCATGGAATGCGCGGTAAAACGGCGCAAAAATATATTGTCCAAGAACAATAGAAAGCGAATGAGGTGAAATCATGAAAGAAGGAATCCATCCTGAGTATTATCAGGCAAAGGTTGTTTGCAACTGCGGTAACGAGTTCGTAACCGGCTCGACAAAGAAGGAGATCCACGTGGAAATCTGCTCCAAGTGCCATCCGTTCTACACCGGACAGCAGAAGTCTTCTACTGCTCGCGGTCGTATCGAGAAGTTCAACAAGAAGTACGGAATGTAATCCTACTTTATATAACCCGAAAGGCTGGGTTGAGGCAGAGGTTTTCTTCGGCTTCAACCTTTTTTAATCCCGGAAACAAAGAGGTAACCTATGAAGTCATCAGGGATCGGCGGTCAGGCCGTCATGGAAGGTATCATGATGCGAAACGGGGAGAAGTACGCTGTCGGCGTGCGCAAACCCGATCAGGAGATATTTGTGAAGATCGAAGAATATAAGGCGCCCGCGAAGCGCCCTGCGATCACGCGCGTTCCGTTCATCCGCGGCGTGTTCAACTTCGTCGATTCGCTGTATATCGGCATGAAGACATTGACCTATTCGGCATCCTTCTATGAAGAGGAAGAGCCGAAGAAAGATAAGAAGGCTGAAGACTCCAAAGATGCAGAGGTGAAGGTTGAGACCGCGGAGACGAAGGCAGAAGAAGCGGCCGATGCAGTCACGACGATCGAGCCTCCGAAGCCCCCTGTGGTGAAGGAAGAACCGAAAAAGGAAGGCGGCATGGACGCGGGAACGTGGTTTGCCGTTCTGCTGTCCATCGTGATCAGTGTGGCCCTCTTCATGGTGCTTCCCGTCTTTTTGGGAAACCTCGTTGCAAAAGCTACGAACAGCAGTTTCTGGGTGGCATTTGCCGAAGGAGTGATCCGCCTGGCGATCTTCATCGCCTACGTGGCCCTCATTTCCCTGATGCCGGACATCCGCCGCGTGTACATGTATCACGGCGGCGAGCACAAATGTATCAACTGTGTGGAGCACGGACTTCCGCTTACTGTGGAAAATGTCCGCAAGAGCTCCCGTTTCCATAAGCGCTGCGGTACCAGCTTCCTGCTCATCGTCATGATGATCAGTATCGTTCTATTCATGATCATCCGCGTGCGCACCCTGTGGCTCCGCGTTTTGAGCCGCATTTTACTGCTTCCGGTGATCGCCGGCATTTCCTATGAGTTCCTGCGTCTGGCGGGTAACTCGGACAATGCATTCGTCTCCCTGCTGTCGAAGCCTGGCCTGGCGCTTCAGCACCTGACGACCCGCGAGCCAGACGATGATATGATCGAAGTCGGCATCGCATCGGTGGAGGCGGTTTTTTCCTGGAAGAAATATTTGAACGAAAACTTTGGCATGAACTACGATCTGAGCGAGTCCGAGGCAGCTGCCGGGGAGGCAGAGGCCTTAGAGGGCGCTGAAGCTGAGAACGTACCGACAGACGGCGAGTCACCTGAGGAGGAGTCATGAACGCGAAGACGCGAAAGAGTGTCCTCTCCGAGGTAACGGCGCGACTGCGCGAGGGTGGCATCCCGGAGCCGGAGAGCGACGCCTGGATCCTGTTTTCCTACGTATTCGGTCTGGACCGCACGCACTACCTGCTGGAGCAGGAGCGGCCGGCCACGGAGGACGAACTTATGCGCCTTAAGGCGGCCGTTCAGACCCGCCTTAAGCGCGTTCCGGTGCAGTACATCACCGGCGAGCAGGACTTCTACGGGCTTACGTTTCGCGTGACGCCGGCAGTCCTGATCCCGCGGTATGACACCGAGGTGCTGGTGGATCTGGTGCTCTCGGAGAACCCGAAGGCGGAGCGCTTTCTGGACCTGTGCACGGGCAGCGGCTGCATCGCCGTCAGCCTGATGAAGTCCGGACAGTTTGCGGCTGGTGAGGCGACGGATATCTCCCGCGAGGCGCTTGCAGTTGCCGCGGACAATGCTTCCCGCAACGGCGTAGAGCTTACATTTTCCGAGGGAGACCTGTGGGCCGCGGTCGGCGACCGGACCTACGATGTCATTGTTTCCAACCCGCCGTACATCGCGGAAAGCGAGCGGCCGACGCTGATGCCCGAGGTGGCACAGCACGAACCCGGCCTGGCGCTTTTTGCCGAGCACGAAGGACTTGAGTTTTATGAATGCATTGCCCGCGAAGCGTGTGGACATCTGGTGCCCGGAGGGCGCCTGTATGTGGAGATCGGCGCGACGCAGGGTGATCAGGTGTCGGAACTCTTCCGGCAAAACGGGCTTACGCAGGTCCGCGTGACGCAGGATCTGGCGGGCCTTCCACGCGTGGTGAGTGCGCGGAGACCTGAGTAGACATAGAGACAAAACGCGCAAAGGATGCGCGGAACGGAGAGAACATGTTTGAGAATTTAGAGGATTTGTCGGTTCGTTACGAAGAGGTCCTGATGGAGATGAACGACCCGGCGCTGACCGGCGACCAGACGCGTTTCCGCAAGCTGATGAGAGAGCACGCGGAGCTGACGCCGCTCGTTGAGGCTTATCGCAAGTATAAGGCGGCAAATCAGACCATAGCAGACAGCATCGACATGCTGGATTCCGAGAGCGACGACGAGATGCGGGAGCTCCTGAAAGAGGAGCTGGCGCAGGCGAAAGAGGACGTCGCGAAACTGGAGAATGAAATAAAGATCCTTCTGCTTCCGAAGGATCCGAACGATGATAAAAACGTTGTTGTCGAGATCCGCGCGGGCGCGGGCGGCGACGAGGCGGCGCTGTTTTCGGCGGAATTATACCGTATGTATGTGCACTATGCAGAGGCACACCACTGGAAGGTGGAGATGGTCGACTGCAACGAGAGCGGCATCGGCGGCATGAAGGAAGTCGTTTTCATCATCAGCGGCGCGGGCGCGTATTCCCGTCTGAAGTATGAGTCGGGCGTACACCGTGTGCAGCGCGTTCCGGAGACGGAGAGCGGCGGCCGCATCCACACCTCGACCAGCACGGTCGCGATCATGCCGGAAGCTGAAGAAGTAGATAATAATATCGTCATTGACCCGAAGGATATCCGCATCGACGTATTCCGTTCCTCCGGAAACGGCGGACAGTGTGTCAACACCACCGACTCTGCGGTGCGCCTGACGCACTTCCCGACGGGCATCGTGATCTCCTGCCAGGATGAGAAGAGCCAGCTTAAGAACCGTGATAAGGCGATGCGCGTACTACGTGCAAAACTGTACGAACTCGAGCTGGAGAAGAAGGCGAGCGAGGAGGCAGCGGAGCGCCGCAGCCAGATCGGAACGGGCGACCGCTCCGAGAAGATCCGCACCTACAACTTCCCGCAGGGACGTGTGACCGAGCACCGGATCAAACTGACGCTGTACCGCATCGACCAGGTGATGAACGGCGATCTCGACGAGATCATCGACGCCCTCACCGCGGCGGATCAGGCGGCGAAACTGCTGAAACTGCAAGAAGCATAAAAAAAGACAAGGGAAGAGCCCTTGCCATAAAACACTCAGGCCGCCGGGATGCCCCGGCGGCCTGATATTTTTTCGTTTGGAAACGTTATTACTTCGCCTCTTCGATCGCAGCATCGGGAGCGTTCTTCTGAACACTAGCGATACCCTTCTCGCAGTTCGCCTTTGTAACATAGCCTTCGGATACAGCGATGATCTCGCCGTTTCTAGCCTTCAGGCGGAAACGGAACTCGCCTGCCTTATCAACGTAGATCTCGAACTTCGGGTTTGTAACGGTAGCAAAACCTTCTACGGTCTGGTCTTCGATCTTTGCGATCTCAGCGTTCTTCTGAACACTTGCGATACCGTTTTTGCATGCCGACAATGTCGTATAAACCTCGGAAGTTGCGATCACCTGGCCGTTGGTAGCGAGCAGATCGAACTTAGTTCCGGTCTTAGTTTCCTTGATAATAAACTTTCCCATTTTACACCTCCGTGTGCACGTAGTATTTTTGTGTCTTCAATATACACCGAATCCGCGGAACTGTCAAGATTTTTCTGAATCTCGCTCATGATTTCATACTATTGCCCTGCTCGATGTTTTCCCCGTTGCCGCTTGCGTTTCCGCCCCGGATCGGTATAATTAAAACAGGGGCAGAACTACGTTCTGGCCGAAGCATTTTCCGCGAAATGAGAGGAGCCGATATGACGAAAAAAGAACGGGTGGAAGGCGTGATCGCCGCACTGGATCGGGAGTACGGGACGGACCTGATCTGTTATCTGAACCATGAGACACCGTGGCAGCTGCTGATCGCGGTCATTTTGAGCGCCCAGTGCACGGACGCGCGCGTCAACATCGTGACGAAGGACCTGTTCCGCAAATACGACACCTTGGAGAAACTGGCCGCGGCGGATTTCGACGAACTGTGCGAGGACATCCGTTCGACGGGCTTCTTCCGAAATAAGGCGGCGAACATCATCGCCTGCGCGAACCAGCTGTTGGAACGTCATGGCGGCGAGGTGCCGGACACCATCGAGGAGCTGACCGCCCTGTCGGGCGTGGGCCGCAAAACGGCAAATGTCATCCTGGGCAATGTCTACCACAAACCGTCGGTCGTTGTCGACACGCACGTAAAGCGCATTTCCCGCAAACTCGGGTTCACAAAGGAGAGCGATCCGGAGAAGATCGAATACGATCTGATGAAGATCCTCCCGAAGGATCACTGGATCCTCTACAACATCCACATCATCACGCTGGGACGCACGATCTGCACCGCGAGATCGCCGAAATGTGAAGAATGTTTTTTGAATTCCTATTGTGTGACGCGAAAATAAGTGCTATAATATTCTAGATGTAGTGTCAGAAGTATGCCCTCGTGCATATTCCGGCTGAGGAGGGTCGGGCGCTGCAGGCCGGATCACGGAAGATACGGCAAAATGAAATAAGGCAGGTGTAAGCAGAATGGCTCAGCAGAAGAGAAGACAGACTAAGCAAGAAAAACGCAACAGGATCATCGCGGCTGTCATAGCGATCATACTAGTACTCGGCATGATCTTAGGCTTGATCGTTCCCGGCTTAGGTTTCTGATCCGGACACATCGCGCTCAGATCTCGCATATAGGTATTGGTATATAGGGGTTTATGATGTAAATAGCAGCAGTAGGCTGTGGGAGGTATTATGAAAAAATCAAAAGGATCACGTTTATGTATATCGTTTACGCTGATGCTTGTTGTGTTGTTGACAGTCTTGCTTCCGGGAAAAACTTACGCAGCAGATGCAACCGTTCCGGAAGGCGTTTATCTTGATGATATCGCGATCGGCGGTATGACCCGCGAAAAGGTCGAAGCAGCGGTCGACGCCCGCATCCGGGATCTGGGTCAGGTTCCGCTTCGCGTTAACGTAGCCGGTAAGTCGATCGACATCGCATTGGCAGATATAGGCATCTACTGGAGTAACCGCGCCGACGTTTTGGAGAAGGCATTTTCCCTGAAGACGAAGGGAAGCATGATCAGCCAGTATAAGATGAAGAAAGATCTGGAGCATTCCAACATGACGCTCTCGATCGAGACCGATGTAAACAGGGATCTCCTGAAGGTCTTCCTGTTTGACTTCGTTTCCCGCCTCGAGAGTACTGCGACAAATGCTTCCGTTTCGAGAGAGAACGGCACGTTCGTAGTTAAGGGCGGACATGCCGGTATCACAGTCGATAAAGACGCGACCTATAACGACCTGGCGGAAGCGGTCCTTACCGCGAGCCAGACAGGCACTAAGGACGGCGTGGTAGTCGTTAATGCGATCTATAAGAAGGTCGAGCCGGCAGTTTCGGCTTCGTACTTCGACGGCTTCGGCGCATTGCTCGGTGAGGGTGTTACACAGTTCAACGCAACGATGAAGGACCGCTCGGTAAATGTTACCCTGGCGACGAAGAAGTTCAACGGCGTCATCATTTACCCCGGTGAAACATTATCCGCACTGTCCATCATGCGTCCGGTGACCCTGGATGCAGGTTATAAGAAAGCTCCGACCTACGCAGGCGGCGACGTTGTCGACGAGATCGGCGGCGGTATCTGCCAGGTTGCGACCACACTGTACAATGCAGCTCTGAATGCAGAACTCGGCATCGTATATCGTAAGCCGCACTCCCGTATGCCTTCGTATGTTCCGGCAGGCTTAGATGCCATGGTATATTCCCAGGGTAACAGCGACTTCGTTATCCAGAATAATTACAGTCGTCCGGTCTACATCGAGACGGTGGTAACAAATAACGGAACGTTCGGCGAGATCCACTTCCGCATTTACGGTGTAGAGGAAAGGGCCGCAGGCCGCACGATCTCGTATGAATCCAAACTGGTTGAGAAGGATTGCAAGATCCCTGCGGAAGGTGCAGATCCGTCCGAGTACTTCAGACTGGTATACGATGATAAGATGCCTACTCTGGAGGAAGCAGCCCAGACAGGTAAGGAATATGCAGAGCAGACCGGCAGTTTCTATCCGGTCGTAAAGGCGGACGTTTATAAGGTCGAGTACCAGAATGGTAAGGAAGTTAAACGTACACGTGTCTACACAACAACTTATAAGAATGCAGGTAAGGGTTATATCTCCGGTATCTTTAAGGTAAACCCGGATACGTACATCCGTGCGATCGAATTTAACTTCAAGATGCTCGAAGAAGGAAAACAGCCGATCATCCACTGGGCTTCCCATAAGATGGATGAGGAGAAGAATAAGCCGACCACGACTCCGGAGCCGTCGACGGAAGAGTCGACAGAAGCTCCGACCGAGAAGCCTACGAAGGCACCGACTGAGGCACCGACCGAGGCTCCTACACAGGCACCTACCGAGAAGCCTACACCGGCACCGACTGAGGCGCCGACCGAGGCTCCTACACAGGCACCTACGCAGGCACCTACACAGCCGCCTACACAGGCACCTACACAGGCGCCCACGCAGGCACCTACAGAGCCCCCTGCTCCGGCAACTGAGGAAATCTCCTCACACGACGGCCTGGGTGACGAATAAGCACAAACGAAAAGAGAGAGACGAATGAAAACATGTACTCGAATTACGTGGATTTTGGCAATCATCCTCTTGTTGTTTGTCAAACCCGTATATGCAGATCCGGATGCACCGGATGCGACCGCAGTGCCTGCAGATATCGTTGGCGCCCCCGCGGGAGATCCGTCGGCAGAGGATGATGGAACAGAGGCGGTGGATGGAACTGCCGCGGAAGGGGAGACCGGCGAAACGGAAGAAGCTTACGTTGAGTTTGAACTCCCTGAAGGCGAGAAGGTTCCTGCCGGCGTATTTCTGGATGATATCGAGATCGGCGGCCTGACCGCCGAGGAAGTCGACGCTTTGGTAGAAGAGCGACTGAAAGAATTAGGCGAAAAGAAACTTCGCCTGTCCACTCCGAAGACTTTCGTACAGATCACACTCAGTGAACTCGGACTCTATTGGAGTAACCGTTCACAGGTCTACAAAGAAGCCAGTTCCTTAGTGAACCCCGGCAGCCTGTTGACTCAGTATAAAGCGAAGAAGGATCTGGAATACTCCAGCATGACGCTTCCTATGGAGACGAAGGTCGACAAGGAGCTTCTCACAGCGTTTTTACTGGATCATATGGAAGAACTCAATTGTGAACCGAAGAACGCTTATGTGAAGCGGTTTGCGAACGAATTCACCATCATTGACGGAACGGATGGAGTCGCGATCAGCGAAGACGCCACATACAACGAGATCCTGTCTGCACTTAAGAATCTCAATTCCGAGATCGGCGAGGATCGTATCCTGAAGGTCGAGGCAGTCGGCAACACGACGAAGCCGGAGTTCTATAAGGACATTTTCGAAGGCTTTGGCGACCTGCTCGGCGCCTACTCGACAAACTATTCGACAAAAGCGTCCGAACGTACGACGAACGTAACGATCGCGACGACCAAATTCAACGGATTGACCATCTATCCCGGTCAGGAGATCTCCGCGTTGGAGATCATGCGCCCGGTAACCACGGAAGGCGGCTATAAGAAGGCGCCGACCTACACATCCAGCGGCGTAGAGGATGAGACTGGCGGCGGTATCTGTCAGGTAGCGACGACCCTGTATAATGCACTCCTGCAGGCAGAGATCGAAGTAACCTACCGTAAGAACCATTCACGTACGCCTTCGTACGTTCCGCTGTCCCAGGATGCCATGGTCTATTCGGCCGGAAACAGTGATTTCCGTTTCCGCAACAACCTGGATCATCCCATTTATATCGAGAGTTTCGTAGATAACTCGACGAACCCCGGTAAGACCGAATTCCGCATCTACGGTGTGGAATATCGCCCGTCGAACCGTACGATCGAGTATAAGGCGGAGTTGATCTCCTACAATATCCCCGGGGAAGGTGCTTCACCTTACGAGTATTACCAGCTTAAGAGTGATTCATCATTGACCCCGTTCGGAGAGGTAAACGGAGACCCGACGAAGGTCTACGCGGATTTCGTATCCAGTTTCTATCCGGCGGCACAGGCTAGGCTTCATAAGATCGTCTATATCGACGGTAAGGAAGTAAGCAATACCGTCATCAACTCCAGCAACTACACGAATAAGTCGGCAGGCCATCAGTCCGGAACCTACATCACCGGCGCGTATAAGGCGCATCCGGACACCATCATCGAGGCGATCGAATACGATGTGACCTACCTGCTCGAAGGTAAGGAGCCGAAGATCACATGGGCAGAACGCCCGTATGTTCCTCCTACAACGCAGGCCCCCGAGACTACGGAGCCGGAAGAGACGGAAGAAACGGAGAAGGCGACGAAGTCAACGGATGAGGCGACGAAGCCCGCGAAGGAAACTACTGCGGCGAAGCCTACAGAGCCGGAGAAGAAACCGCCGAAAGAAGAGCCGAAACCTCCGGCGGATGACGACAGAGAGTAACGAATATGAAAGGGGGTGCCTCGGATGAGACCCGGAAAGGTTCCCTACAACACCTTCGTTCGAAGTATTGATAAGACCATAACCCCGCGGCAGCCGTTCGTGCTGCGCGGGGTAGGTATGGGTCACGACAGCTCCGCGTTTGACGTAAGTCAGGACGGAGCGCTTGTTGTTTCTCAGACCTTATGCCTGCATGCCGATCTGGCGGTGCAGGATTCGGCCTGGCTGGCCGCAGATTTTTACCGCACGGTAAATGATCTCTACTGCGCGGGCGCGCAGCCGAAGGCACTTACCGCGGCCTTCCTACTTCCGGATACATGGGAAGAGGAAGACTTCCGAAAACTGGTCCTTATGTTGGAACAGTTCTGTGAAAATGAAAATATGGAATATGCCGGTGGCGACACGAAGATCGTGGGCGCCGGCGCGGTAACGAAGCCCGTGATCACGCTGACCGTTTACGGAACGCGCGACCTGTGGGCGGAGTCCTGCGCGAGTTATTCCAAAGATGCCCGCAAAGCATCGGAGGCCTACTTTAAGCCGAAGGGCGGCGAGAGCCTTCTGATGGCGGGATATGCAGGTGATACCGGCCTGGCACTCGCCTCGCTACATGGCGACGAGCTGCTTTCACGACGGTATTCCCAAGCGGTGCTTGCCGCCGCACGGGCCTGCCTGAAGGACCTGTCCGCTGCAAAGGCGGCGGCTGTCGCCCGTCGGCATGGCATAACGGCCATGCACAACATTTCCTCCGACGGAGTGTTCGGAGCGCTGTGGGAGATGGCGGACGGCGCGGGCTTAGGCCTGACCGCTGATCTGCGAGCCATCCCGGTCCTGCAGCAGACGATAGAAATATCCGATTACCTGGAATTGAATCCGTACCGGCTCGAGGCGTGCGCATCTCTGTTGATGGCGTGCGACCCTGCAGAGGCGGATGCAGTCGTTTCCGAACTGCATGCCTGCGGCGTTCCCGCGGCGTGCATCGGCCGCTTTCACCAAAAAGGCGAGAGCGTGGCGCGCATCCTCAAAAATGAGGACGAGGAGCGCTATATCGACCGCCCCGGCGGCGACGAGCTGCAGGCCTTTCTGGCACGGAACTAAGATAGAAGACGGAAAGTGAGGATACACATGAGAGAAAAGATTTTATCCGTTATGGAGAAGAACAGCCGCATTGACTTACATGACCTGGCGCTGATGCTCGGCACCGACGAGGTGACCGTGGCAAATGAGATCGCCGACATGGAGAAAGAGCACATCATCTGCGGCTATCATACATTGATCAACTGGGACAATACTTCCGACGAGAAGGTGATCGCCCTGATCGAGGTGAAGGTTACCCCGCAGCGCGGCATGGGCTTTGACAAACTGGCAGAGCGCATCTACAAATTCAACGAGGTCGAGGCAGTCTATCTGATGTCCGGCGCGTTTGATTTCACCGTTATCATCGAAGAGAAGACCATGCGGGCTGTCGCCCAGTTCGTCTCCGACAAACTGGCGCCGATGGAGGCGGTCATGAGCACAGCGACCCATTTCGTGCTCAAAAAATATAAGGACCACGGCACCGTATTGGTAGGCGAGTCCAACGATGAAAGGATGTTGATCACACCATGAGAAACCCATTATCCGATAAAGTTCTGGACATCAAGCCTTCGGGCATCCGGAAGTTTTTTGATATCGTAAGCGAGATGAAGGACGCTATCTCGTTAGGTGTCGGCGAGCCCGACTTCGAGACGCCCTGGCATATCCGCGAAGAAGGCATTTATTCCCTGGAGAAGGGACGCACGGTCTACACGTCGAATTCCGGTCTTCTGGAACTGCGTAAAGAGATCGTGAACTATCTGAACCGCAAGGTGCACGTGAACTACGATCCGCGCCACGAGGTGCTGATCACGGTCGGCGGCAGCGAGGCGATCGACCTGGCGCTGCGCGCTATGCTCAACCCGGGCGATGAGGTCCTGATCCCGCAGCCTTGCTACGTGTCCTACCTGCCCTGCTGCCAGCTGGCAGACGGCGTGCCGGTATTCATCAACCTGAAAGAAGAGAACCAGTTCCGCCTGACTGCGCAGGAACTGCGTGACGCTATCACACCGAAGACGAAGATCCTGGTGCTGCCGTTCCCGAATAACCCGACCGGCGCCATCATGACCCGTGAGGATCTCGAGGCGATCGCAGAAGTGATCATCGAGAAGGATCTCATCGTGATCTCGGATGAGATCTACTCCGAACTCACCTACCTCGGAGAACATGTTTCCATCGCTTCTCTGCCCGGCATGCGTGAGCGTACTATCCTGATCAATGGCTTCTCCAAAGCCTACGCGATGACCGGATGGCGTCTCGGATACGCTGCAGGACCGCAGACGATCCTGGAGCAGATGACGAAGATCCACCAGTTCGCCATTATGTGTGCGCCGACCACCAGCCAGTATGCGGCGATCGAAGCACTCAAAAACGGCGATGAAGATGTTGCGCGCATGCGCGACGCATATGACCAGCGCCGTCACTTTGTACTGAGCCGTCTGCATGAGATGGGCCTGCAGTGCTTCGAACCCTACGGCGCATTCTACGCATTTCCCAGTGTAGCCCGCTTCGGCCTTACCAGCGATGAGTTCGCGACCCGCTTCCTGAAGGAAGAGAAGGTTGCCATCGTGCCCGGAACGGCGTTTGGAGACTGCGGAGAGGGCTTTTTGCGTTTGTCCTACGCATATTCCATCGAGAACTTAAAAGAGGCTCTGGGACGCTTAGAACGCTTTGTACAGCGTTTGGAGCAGGAGCAGAGGTAGGCAGTCCATGAACATCGTACTTTTGGAGCCGGAGATCCCCGCGAACACTGGCAATATCGGCCGTACCTGCGTTGCGACGGACACGCACCTGCATCTGATCCGGCCGCTCGGTTTCTCGCTCGACGAGAAGCACCTGCGCCGTGCGGGCATGGACTACTGGAAGGAGCTGAAACTTTCGGTCTATGATAACTTCGACGATTTCCTCGCGAAAAACCCGGGCGCCCGCATCTACATGGCGACAACAAAGGCGCATCAGGTCTACACCGAGCCCGACTACGGCCCCGATGATTTCATCATGTTCGGTAAGGAGAGCGCCGGCATCCCGGAGGAGATCCTCATCCGTTATGAAGAGACCTGTATTCGCATCCCGATGGTCGGAGAGATCCGCTCACTCAACCTGTCCAACAGTGTGGCCATCGTCCTGTACGAGGCACTACGCAAACAAAACTTTTCGGGCCTGAACGAGACCGGTCAGTTGCACCGGTTGCATTGGAAGTCCGAACAGTGATAGAACGAGACAGTGGGGACGGTCCTTTTTGTCATCGCGACAAAAAGAACCGTCCTTGCTGCATTTAGGAGGAGAAAAAAATGAAAAAACGTTTTGCGATCATAGTTATACTTATCCTGACGATGAGTCTCTTCGGGTGCGGAGATAAGAAAACTCCGTCTGAGAAAGATTCGACAGTCGCATCCACGGCCGTTAACGGAAAAAAGATAGCGGAGTTTAAGTTCGTTTACGGAGCTCCGGCATATTACATAGAATATAAAGTTTCTTTTTCAGATCCGGTCACTGTGTTTATAAAAGAATCAATGCCGACGGACGAACCGTTCGGGCCCGTGCCCGGTTATTATCAGGGCACGTATGGACTGGATGAAGAGACTGCGTCGAAGATCACGGAACTGTATGATAAGTATGAGCTCTCGAAGTGGAATGGGTTCGACGAAAAATCTACGATTACCGACGGAGGAGGTTTTGAACTGAAGATCACCTTCAAAAACGGAGAAGCGCTAAGAGCGAAGGGATATTCGAAATATCCGGACGGCTACCCGGATTTTTATAAGGAATTGGAGGAGATCTTTCGATCATATAGGGATCGGATGATCGATGAAGGCTCATCGGAGACATGACAAAAAGGGACGTTCCCTTTTGTAACTTTATGAGAAAAAAAGGTACTGTATTATCGGGAGGAACAGGATCCCCCCGGAGAGGAAGGAAGCTACATGAAGAAGAGAACAGTAACGGCGATGACTGCATTGTCCATGGTTTTAGCCTTCGGCGGATGCTCGGGTAAAAATACTGCGGAAACGACGGAAGCGGTGACCACGCAGCAAGCAACAGAGGCGACTACCACGCAGCAAGCAACAGAGGCGACTACCACGCAACAGGCGACGGAGGCTGCTACCACGCAGCAGGCGACGAAGGCAGGTCCTATGTCGGTGGCGGAGCAGTCTACCGCATCGGAAACGACCGAGGCGATCATGACGCAGGAAGAGACGGAAGCGCCTACTACGACCGAAGTGACCGAAGAGGATACGAGCAGTTTGGGTTCTGCACTGAGTGAGCTGAGCAGAATTAAAGAAGACGATGCAACGATCAACTTGATACGAGTAGCATCGTATACGCTTCTGGCCGATGAAGTGTTTTATAGGGCGGCCAGTAATATCATTACACTCGATGTCGACGTAGCGAATAAAACGATGAAGGTGTCCGGCCTCGGAGACCTGAAAGAGGATTTCATTAACGAAATCAATACGCTCATGTTCGATGATAATAAAACAACGTTCGAACAGTTTATCTCGGATTCTTACAAAACGGACGGGTGCAAAACGAAAATCGTGTTTCAATGGAACCCTACTTTATACACCTGGGACTTCGTTGTGACAAATAACATCCCCGGTTCCAGATATTTTGATGAAGAGCAGGGCCCCGGTACCGATCAGAAAACCGGTGGAAAGACGATGATCAGGGTGATGGCATTCTTGCAAGACGAGGCAAAACTGATTAAAAAATATTTCGAAATGCATCCGGAATTTGCTGCAAAGTACGATGTCTCTTTCACGTATGTCTCCACAGACGGCGGCGCTTATATAAACGCGTTGGAAGAAGCCCTTGAAAAAGACGATGAGATGTCGCCGAACCTCTACATGGCGGAGGCGTCATTTGTTAAGAGGTTCACCACCGGTTCCTCTTCCTCCTATGCATGCACCTATGAGGAACTTGGTATCGATGTAGAGCAGAAGATAAAGGATGCCGGCATTGCAACGTATGTTGCCGATGTTACCCGAAGAAATGGTAAGGTCACGGGCCTCGCTTACATGGGTTGCGGATGTGTCTTCATCTACAACCGTGAAGTGGCGGAAGACGTATTCGGCGATGATAAGCCCGAGACCGTAGAAGCAGCGATCGGATCGGACTGGGAGTCATTCTTTGCGGCGGCAGAAAAATGCAAAGAGAAAGGATACGCGATCGTATCCGGCGACGGCGATATCTGGCACGCGATCGAGAACAGCGCCGACCATGGCTGGGTCGTAGACGGCAAATTGTACATTGACCCTAAGAGAGAGGCCTTCCTGGATCTTTCGAAGAGACTTAAGGATAACGATTACCACAACGATACGATGGACTGGTGCGAAGGCTGGTTCGCCGATATGGCGGAGGCCGGACCCAAGAAGGTCCTCGGTTTTTACGGGCCTTCGTGGCTCATTAATTACACCCTCCCCAATCACACCTATTTATGGGATTATGAAGAGGAAAAGGGCGGCACTTACGGACAGTGGGCCGTTTGCAAGGCAAATATTGGCTCTTTCTGGGGCGGTACATGGATTATCGCCAATAAAAACGTTCTTCAGGATGAGGATCTGAAGGCGGGCGTGCGCGAGTTGATCGAGTACATGACTCTTGATACATCCGATACAGGTGCTCAGTACTTGCAGGCAAATGATCTGGTCAGAGAAGAGAGATCGTATTTAGATAGAGGCGTGGCCTATAAGATTGCGTCCACATCGGCTACTGTAATGGAACATTCCGATGGCAAATTGGATATTCTGGGCGGACAGAACGCGTTTCCGTACTATATCCAGGCCAATGCTGCGGCGAGAGGCGATAACCTGACGGAGTACGATGAATGGATCGGCTATTACTGGAGAGATGCGGTCCGCTCATACACCAGCGGTGAGCGTACCCGTGAGGAAGCGATCCAGTGGTTTAAAGAAGCGGTGGGATCTTACGGCTACTTCACCGTTGAATAAATGAAAACGTTGCAGGGGCCTGCAACAGGAGGACGGTTCCTTTTGTCACCATGACAAAAGGAACCGCTCTTTTTTGTCTCGATTTTTTTCAAAAAGTTGTAAGGCTTGTATTCAGATGTGGTAGTATATAAGTGAGAGGCATTATCACGTGGCTCGGTGGGTGGGCTGCGCCTGTTACGTACGTATGTTTTCCGACAGAGAGGTATTTAGACATGATGCAAGACGAAAGGATCATCGAACTGTATTTCCAAAGGGATGAGCGCGCCCTTTTGGAGACATCCGATAAATACGGGAACTATTGCCGAAGCATTGCCCGAAATATCGTGAACGATGACGAGACGGCAAAGGAATGCTTCAACGATACCTTATACGCGAGTTGGAAGGTCATTCCCCCGAGTAAACCGAACCCGTTCCGCACATTTCTGGCGAAGATCACGCGGAATCTCTCGATGAAACGCTGGAGAACGGACCACGCGCTGAAACGCGGGGGCGGCGAATTCGTGATGGCTCTCGACGAACTGGCGGACTGCCTCGTGGATGAGAGCCAGAGAACGAATGAACAGATCGAAGAAGACATGGTGATCCGGGAAGTGATCAACACATTCCTGGCCGGCCTTTCTGTGCAAAACCGTCGCATTTTCGTGCGGCGTTACTGGTATTGCAGTTCAGTCCGGGAGATCGCGGATGCTTACGACCTGACGGAGAGTAATGTCATGACCACGCTGTCCCGTGTACGGGGTAAACTGCGCGTCGCGCTTGCGGAAGCGGGGGTGGTCATATGAACAGAGAGGAAAGAGAGTACCGACTGATGGAACTGGTCGGTGAGATCGACGAGAAATATCTCGAAGAGGCCGAATATACCCGCGAAGAGCGCGAGAGACTGGCGGCCCGCAGGGGCGCTACAGCGGTACAGGCTACAACGGAGCAGGAGGATGATCCGGCACCGCTGCCTGTCGAGGCGGCAAATGTCGGCCCGGAGGGAGAGATTCTGGCTATCCGTGCGAACGATGTAGGCAAGACGGCATCTTTCACCCGCATTACGGTGGGGATCATATTGGCCGCAGCCGCGGTCCTGCTGTTCGTCTTCCTGTGGAAGCCGGATCGCGGACACGACGTGGTATCGACCACGGAATCCTCGGAGCAGAGCACGAAACCGGACGAGGAGACGACCGAAGAAACTACGCAAACATCCACGGAACCGACGGCGGAGCCGATAGCGATCGACGCCGTACATTTTCCGGATGATAAGTTCCTGGGCATGGTCTCCGAGAAGTTTGATAAAAATGAGGATGGGCAGCTGGATGAAGCCGAGATTCTGAAGGTCACGGAGATCTTCGTGATGGACGGCGACATCGGCAGCCTGCAGGGGATCGAATACTTCCCGGATCTGCAGAGCCTCTCCTGCACCAATAATCCGCTGAAAACGCTGGATCTGAGTCATAATCCGAAACTGAAGATCGTGTACTGCGGCGGCGCACAGCTGACGGAACTGGACGTCAGCGCGAACCCCGATCTGCAGTCGCTCGATTGCAGCGGAAACTATTTGGAGAAACTGGATGTCAGTAAGAACCCGAAATTGGAGATGCTCCTTTGCTACAGTAACCTGTTGACGGAGCTGGATGTGAGCCGGAACAGCAAACTGACCTTCCTGCACTGTTATCAAAACCGGTTGACATCTCTAAATGTGGCGGAAAATCTCCATCTGAAGAACCTGGACTGCCACATGAACAACTTGAAGACTCTGATCGCACCTTCGACCTATGAAAGCGGCTATGTTCTCGACGAAGGTGTCGTAGTTATTAAGGGACCCGCTCCCATAGATGGATGGTCCGCGTTCAAATCTTAATGTTCCCTTACTGAATCTTTACTTTTTTCGTTTTCCCATGTAACTTTGAATGAGGATGTGGTACTATATATTAGAGAGGTGTTTTCGTGTGTCCCCATGGCCTCGCCATGGGGATGTTTGCCAAATAACGAGCTTATTGACATGAACGGAAAGACCTAAATATCAATAGAGGAGAAAATGATATGGAAAGAACAAAAATGTCGGTGCAAGACTATCGGGAGACGGAGGGTATCCTCGTTCATCTTCAAACGATCAACAAGGTATTTTTGGTATTTGAGTGCGTGTCTTTAGTGCTCATATACCTGGCGATGATCGGTTCCTATTTGGATAATGAATTATGTGAGGACATCCTGGGATTTCTCTCGAAACATGATACGATCTTAATGGTCCTCGGTGTAGGGATCGCTATCGTAACGATATTGTATTACGTATTCCTGATGAAGATACCATTCCATGGCACGGATTTTCTTTTAGCCGGGATCGTGGGATTTGTAGGCTTACTGTATGAGGGAAAAAATAGCACGACCGTGTCGGGCAGCAGTGGCAGTTCGTTGACATCGGCAGTTACGGCTGCATTGGTCTCAGTCGCGATCATCTTCATATTCCGCAAACTGTACTGTGATGCTATGTGCAAGATGACAGAAGATGTGCCGGGTAGAGCCGGCAAGGCATGGGAGGGTCTGTGGAGTTTATCGCGTATCTCATGTATCATATCGGCCATTCTGATCATCGTGTTAAAGTTTTACGCGCAGGGCTTGTATAACAGCCTGGATCGCTGGAGCAACGATTACGAATCGGCTTACACCACGTTTATGATCTCCGCAGTGGTCATCGCCGCGGCGTCGATCGTGATCGAGATCATCTTGAGAGTCAGGGAGATCTCCTGCCTGAAGATCACACACGAGGAAGTATATTCGAAGCGTAACTCGATTCAGTCGCCGGGGGATTATTCTCGTCCGTCGGGAACGACCCGTCAGAGCGATATGATGAGACAGTATGACATGCCCGAGGATATGTAAAAAAGCATTATCCGGGGATATTTGAAAAAATTATAAAAACACCTGTAAGGTTTCACCTGCGAACTTCGTCTTTATAGGTGAAAGGCTTGTTGCAAAGACCGATCAGCAAGTGCCCGAAGGCACAAAAACCAGACGAAGGAGTTAATCGGCATGATGGAAGATGGTAAGATCATCGAGCTATACTTTGAGCGAGACGAGCGCGCGCTTGTGGAGACGTCCGACAAATACGGAAACTATTGCCGGAGTATAGCACGTAATATTTTGAATGATGATGAGGCTGCGAAGGAATGCTTCAACGATACATTGTTTCGCACCTGGAACGCCATTCCTCCCCAGAAGCCGGACTGCTTATCGTCGTTCCTGGGAAAGATCACGCGTAACCTTTCCCTGACACGTTTGCGGGCGGACAATGCGGCAAAGCGCGGCGGCGGTGAGGCCACTGCGGCGATCGACGAATTGGAAGAATGTGTAATGGATAACTCCCAGAGGAAAGAGGAGCAGATCGTGGATGACATGGTCATCCGGGAAGTGATCAACCGTTTTCTCGCCGGATTATCTGAGCAAAACCGTCGGATCTTCGTCCGCCGGTACTGGTATTTCAGTTCGGTGAAGCAGATCGCAGAGGCAGACGGCTTATCCGAGAGTAACGTCATGACGAGCCTTTCCCGTGTTCGAGAGAAACTCAAGAAAGAATTGGAGAAAGCAGGTGTTGTTTTATGAGTAAGGATAAGAGAACCGATCATCTGACCGATCTGATCGGTGAGATCGACGAGAAGTACATTCTTGAAGCAAAACTTCCGGAAGAAACGCTGAAACAAAAGAAAGAGCAGCGTGGTACTACACCGGTCGTTGTCAATAGCAAAGCGAAGGCTGAGAAAGACGCAACGATCCCGTTTGCAGCGGGAACTGCGCCTGAGGAGCTTGAGATCGAGAGAGCCGTCCGCCCGACGAAGAACCGCAAGGTCTTTTCGATCGTGCGCGTAGCTACGGGTATCTCGTTGATGGCTGCTGCGGCACTGTTGTTCATTTTCCTCTGGAAACCTACGCGTGGCGGTAATCCCGGCGCGAGCACCGAGGTAGCATTTAACCAGACGACCGCAGATGTGACACGGTCGACGGAAGGATCGAGCGACCACGAAACATCGGCGTTGATTGAGAGCGAGAAGTCTACGGAGACCGAACTTGCACTGATCGATCCGAACGAGACGATCGCGGTGGATCCGACTGCAGAGATCACGGATGTGTGGACCACAAAAGCCGGGCTCACCTTCGTACCGTCGGAGCCGGAACCTGATACTGAGGCACCGACCCAGGCTCCTGTTGTGGAACCGACCCAGAAGCCTACAGAGGGCACAAGTGAGCCGGCAGAGAGAAATAACAAAGTGATCCGCTTCGGTTTCTTCGATCAGGACAACGATCCGTCGAACATGGAACCGATCGAGTGGTATGTTCTGGATCAGAAGGATGGAAAGATGCTGATCGTCAGCAAGGATATCTTGGATTTCCGCGCATATGATGACGGTACCCACACGACATGGGCAGACAGCACGCTTCGTGCATGGCTGAATTCGGAGTTCTTAAACACAGCATTTTCCGCAGAGGAAAAGGCGAAGATCTTTGATACCACAAATAAGACGATCGGATCGATCGTTGAGGATACGGTTGGCTCTTCGACATCTACCGAGAAGGTTTTCATTCTGTCCAAAGAAGACGTCCTTCAGTATTATGTGGAGACCCCGCACTGCACGATCTATGCTCTCGAAGCGCCTGAATTAAGAGGAGACTATATGCCTTGGATCGTGGATGCAGAGGATCAGAACTGGTATAACTGTTGGGCACGCACCAATGGCGGATCTGAGGCCGGCATCGCAAGAGGTTACAATGCTGCAGCTATCGATAATAGTGGAGATGAGATTTTCTCTAAGACAACGACTAAACTCGCAGGCGTACGTCCCGCTATGTGGATCGACGCATCTGCTATCGCAGACTGACGTGTCTGTATGAAAACGAGATAGCAGAAGCCGATACTATAAAACAAAATACGACCGGCCGGCACGATCTTTTAGATCGCGCCGGCCGGTTTTTGCTTTCCTATGGTATAATAGGTGCGTGTACCCCTGAATCTTTCTTCAGATTTTCTGTGTAAGGTTCTTCTGCAAAAGCTGTGTAGATTAGTGAAAGGCAATCGAACGCCGACGGCGTTCAAATCTCTGAGTAGAAAAAGGTTAAGAGTATGTTGGAAGACGCTAAGATTATCGATCTGTATTTTCAGCGCAATGAGAGGGCTCTGGTGGAGACGTCCGACAAATATGGGAATTATTGCCGAAGCATTGCCATGGCAGTCTTGCGAGATGAGGAGACATCAAAAGAATGCTTCAATGATACCCTGTACCAGAGCTGGAAGGCCATTCCGCCGAAGAAGCCAAACTGCCTCAAAACATTTTTGGGAAAGATCACCCGTAATCTATCGTTGAATCGCTGGGATCGGGAGCATACGCTAAAGCGCGGCGGTGGAGAGGTCGCATTGGCCCTCGATGAACTGAGCGATTGTGTTGCGGATCGCAGGGCGAGAGGGGAGGAGCAGGTCACGGATAGCATGGTGATCCGTGAGGTCCTCAACAAATTCCTGGCCGGCCTGACTTTACAGAACCAACGTATCTTCATTCGTCGTTATTGGTATTGCAGTTCGGTGAAAGAAATCGCCGTAGCCTTAGACCTATCAGAGGGCAATGTATTGACCAGCCTTTCACGTAGCCGTGGGAAACTTCGGGAATCTTTGGAGAAAGCAGGTGTAGTAATATGAGTAATAAAGACGAAGAGCGTCGGTTGATGGATGAGATCGGCGAGGTCGAAGATAAATTTGTTGAGACAGCCGAATACTCGCAAACCGAGGTGGATCGGTTGAATAAACGAGGCATGGCGCCGGTTATCCCGCCGAACGCCGGAAAAGGCAGGGACGGAGACGAGAGCATTGTTGAATTCGGCAAAAACGGGTCGGACCCGGATGTGCGTTCGAAAGATGATCACCGGAGGGCGACGATCATACGTATCGCGGTGGAAGTGGTCCTGTCAGCGGCTGTTATGGTGATGCTCGTGATGTTCTGGAAGCCGGGGCGGGGAGGAGATATCGATGTGACCACACCGACGGTACTGCCGTATACGACGACGGAGGCACCCACGGAAGCATCCACAGAAGAAACTACAGAAGCAACTGCGGAGGCATCCACAGAAGCACCCACAGAAGCAAGCACGGAAGCATCTACGGAAGAGACTACGGAAGCGTCCACAGAAGAAACTACAGAGGCAACGACGGAAGCGTCCACAGAAGAAACTACAGAGGCAACGACAGAGGCACCGACACAGGCACCTACAGAGGCACCGACACAGGCACCTACAGAGGCACCGACGGAAGCACCTACGCAGGCACCGACGGAAGCACCTACGCAGGCACCTACAGAGGCACCTACAGAAGCACCGACAGAGGCACCTACGCAGGCGCCTACAGAAGCACCGACGGAGGCACCGACAGAAGCGCCTACGCAACCTATCGATGCGGACTCGATACCTGCGGATGTAGCCCATTTTCCCGATACGATGTTCCGGGGCTATCTGATGGTTAACTACGACCTGGATAAAGACGGACGTTTTTCAAAGGCTGAATGTGAGAATGTGAAAGAGATACACGTACCCAATATGTCTGTAAAAACCGTGGAGGGAATAAAGTATTTCCCGAATTTGGAGGTTCTGGACTGCCTTGGGTGTGAATTGTCGTCGGTGGATGTCAGCCAGAACAAAGCACTAAAAGAACTGGGAGTCACACAAAATCATCTGAAATCGCTGGATATCAGCCAGAATATAAATCTGGAGAGCCTGGGCTGTGAAGGAAACGAACTGAAAAATCTGGATCTCAGCGCCAATATAAATCTTCGCGATGTGAACTGTTCTGTGAATCAACTCACGACTTTGGATATAAGGGCCAATACAGAGTTGGAGCGGTTCACATGTCATATGAATCAACTGGTGGCGTTGGATGTGAGTGCAAATACAAAACTGATATATCTGAGTTGTGCCTATAACAACTTGACGACATTGGATGTCAGTTCGAACCAGTTGCTCCAGAGACTCCTCTGTAGTTCCAATCAGTTGACGAAATTGGAAGTGGATTGTTGCCCGTATATGGAAGTGCTTTTGTGTGCCTCGAATAAGTTGACTTCGCTGAATGTCAGCGCAAACCCGGAACTGCTGAATATCGAGTGTCAGGATAACCAACTGGCTTCGCTGGATCTGAGTTCCAACGAGAAGCTGGGAAACCTGTGGTGCTTTAACAATCCTATGCAGTCGATCGATCTGACAGCGAATACATCCATGACGACCCTTCGTTGTGACTCAAAACTCAAAGTGACTGGGGCGGGAAGCGCTCTGGAGATCACACGCTACTAAAAGAAAAAGCTTTGGCGACCGTATGTCGGCTGCCAAAGCTTTTTTTATTCTTCTTTTTTGCCGGGCTGCAGGGAGAACACGAATTCGGTGCCGACGCCTTCGGTACTGATGACGTCGATGTTCTCCTTATGCGCGGTGATGATATCTTTTGTGATCGAAAGGCCCAGGCCGGTGCCTTTCTTATCCTTGCCTCGGGAGGCGTCGGACTTGTAGAAACGTTCCCAGATCTTCGGCAGGCTTTCGGCCGGTATGCCGATGCCCTGATCCTTTACGGAGATGAAGGCCTTCTCATGCCGCATGTAGGCGGAGATGAAGATGACCGATCCGGGGTTGGAGAATTTAATCGCATTGTCGATCAGGTTGTAAAGCACCTGTTGGATCTTATCCATGTCCGCGTATACGTAAAACGTGGACGCGGGAAATGTCAGGTCGAAGGTGATGCCTTTATCGTTGCAGCGCTTCTCGAAGGTCGCCAGGATCTTCTTGATGCTGTGCAGGATATCGAAAGTCGAGTAGCTGAGCAACGCACCGGATTTATCGATGGTGTTCAGGTCCAGGAGACCCTGGGTCAGTTTATTCAGACGGTCAGTCTCGTTCAGGACGATCTTAAGATATTTATCCTGGGCTTCCTTCGGGATGGTGCCGTCGAGGATCGCCTCGATGTAACCCTTGATGGAAGTCAGCGGCGAGCGGAAGTCGTGGCTGACGTTTGCGATGAATTTGCGCTGGTCTTCACCATACGTTTGCAGCGAACTCGCCATATAGTCGATCGTGTTGGCGATGTCGGTCAGCTCCGTCTTATCCTTCAGCTCGATGCGGTGGGAGAGGTTTCCCGCACGCACCTCCGCGACACCCTTGCGGATGGCGCTCATTGGCCGAAAGTAGAAGAATTCGAACAGGAGGAAGCTGGCGGCGAACATAATGGTGAGGATGACCGCGGCCGATGTGAAGCGCCCCATGACCAGGGAGACTTCCGTTTCGACCTGCTTGTAATCGGCATGACCGATCACGTAGCCCGCTCGTGTGAAGCCGTTATTGATCGGAGCGTAGCGACTGATGTAGTCATCGGAAAATGTGTTGTAGAACGTGCCGAAGAAGATGCCGGCCGCGTCGCTGTCCGCGGGGTTGAAGGCGGGCAGGGCGTTGATGCTCCTCTGCCGGTTGGTGCACAGGAGGATCATGCCGGTCGGATCCATAAGCCAGAACTCATGGCCGCTGATCTCGGCGACTCTTTCGATCATGTCGCGGTTCTCGAGCAGCTTCTGCACGGGATCTCCGCCGGACTCACTCTTCGTCAGGGTCACGATGTAATTCACCTGATCGTACAGTTCTTCCTGGAGTTTCTTCCGGAAGTGCCCGGTGACCAGATCGCGTCCGAAGGTCCCCATCAGGATGAAACCGACAGCGGCGATGATCACATATGCAATTATAAAACGTGTAAATAACGATCGCCGCATGACGGACTCCTATCTTGTCTCGAATTTGTAACCGATGCCCCAAACCGTGGAGAGTGCCCATTTTTCATGGTCGTTGATCTTCTCACGGATACGCTTGATGTGTACGTCGACGGTACGGGTATCGCCGACATATTCATAGCCCCAGATGTGATCCAGCAGCTGCTCACGTGTGAACACCTGGTTGGGTGAAGAGGCCAGGAAATACAACAGTTCGATCTCCTTCGGCGGCATGTCGATGCTCTTTCCGCGGTAGATGACGGAGTAGTTCGTAAGGTTGACGATGAGCCCCGGATACTCGACGTATTCGCCCTTTTGTGCATTCGGGTTGGTTTCCGAACTCGCCGGTGTGACACGCCGTAAAACAGCCTTAACGCGTGCTACCAACTCCTTCGAGTCGAAAGGCTTGATCATATAGTCGTCCGCGCCGAGCTCGAGACCCAGCACCTTATCGAAGACTTCACCCTTCGCCGAGAGCATGATGATCGGGGTCTGCGAGGTCTTGCGGATCTCGCGGCACACCTGATAGCCGTCCATGCCGGGCAGCATCAGATCCAGCAAAATGATCTGCGGCGTGAAATCGTGGAACGCGTCCAGCGCGTCCTGCCCGTCGTGCACGATCTTCGTCTCGAAGCACTCCTTGATCAAATAGAGGGAGATGAGCTCCGCGATGTTCTCGTCATCGTCCACGATCAATACTCTTTGTTTATCTGCCATAATCCTATCCTCCTGACCGGCGTCATCTTTCCTTAAACACGACGATGGTGACGCCGGAGTCGCCCTCGCCATACTCACCTAAGTGGAATTCCTTCACATATTTCAGTTTCCGCAGTTTCTGGTGCACGCCGTTACGCAGCGCGCCCGTGCCGCGGCCGTGGACCACGCGTACCTTCTCCAGATGTGCCAGGTATGCATCGTCCAGATATTTCTCCATTTCGGGCAATGCTTCGTCCACCGTCTTTCCGATGAGATTGATCTCCGTGGAAATGGCGGCGGTCTTCGCCATCTTTATCTTCCCCATGCCGCCGATCGCGGACTGGTTCATCGTGATGCCGGGCTCGTCGGGCAGGAGGGAAACGTCCTTAATGTTCACGAGGGAACGCAGGATGCCCATCTGCGCGTAGAAATCGCCTTTTGCGTTCGGTAGCGAGCTCACGGTGCCCTTCAGGTTCAGGGAGTGCACCAGGATGCGGTCGCCTATCTTAAGGTCGGAAGCGGAGAGTGCTGCGGTCGCATTCTTCTTCGGTTCGACCTTATTCTTCGAGCCCTGGGATACCTTATCCAGGCGCTCGCGCACCTTCGTGCGGTCCTCCTCCATGGAGCGGATCTGCGCGCCGCCCGCGCTCTTTTTATTCAGGTCGCGGATGGTCTCATCCACGAAATTCTTCGTATCCTGCAACATGGACTGCGCTTTCTGCCGCGCGTCCTCGAGGATCTTATCTTTCTGCGCCGCCAACTTCTCTTGCTGCGCGGTGAGTGCGTCGCGCTCGCGCACCAGGTCTGCCTTCAGCGAATCGACCTCAGCCTGCTTGCGCTCGATCTCGACCCGCGCATGCTCCAGCTCGCTGACGATGTCCTCGAAGGACTTCGCGTCGGAGCTCAGGTGCTTCTTCGCGTCGTCGATAATGTAGTCCGGGAAGCCCAGCTTACTCGAAATGGCAAATGCATTACTCTTTCCGGGTATGCCGACCAGAAGCCGGTAGGTCGGGCGGAGCGTCGCAACGTCGAACTCGCAGCTCGCATTTTCCACGCCGTCCGTCGACAGGGCGTAGACCTTTAATTCACTGTAGTGCGTAGTCGCCAGTGTACGCACCTGCATGTTGTGCAGGAAGTTCAGGATGGAGATGGCGAGCGCCGCGCCCTCCGTCGGGTCCGTGCCCGCACCCAGCTCGTCGAATAAAACGAGGGTGTCGCGGTCGGCCTGCTCCAGGATCGGCGCGATATTCTTGATGTGCGAGGAAAATGTACTGAGGCTCTGTTCGATGCTCTGCTCGTCTCCGATGTCCGCGAAGACCTCACGGAACACCGCCAGCTTCGAATGATCGAAGGCGGGGATGAACAGGCCGGCCTGGCCCATCAGCGTACACAGGCCGACGGTCTTTAAGGTGACCGTCTTACCGCCCGTGTTCGGACCGGTGATGACCAGCAGGTCGTAATCCTGGCCCAGCGAGATATCGATCGGCACGACGACGTCAGCCGGGATGAGCGGATGGCGCGCCTTTTTCAAATTGATGATACCGTCGGTATTGAAGTCCGGCTCGGTGCCGTTATAACTGCGCGCGAAGACCGCCTTCGCGAAGATGAAGTCCAGCTCGGTGAGCGTGCGGAAGTCATTCTCGATCGCTTCGGACTCGGGGGCGCACAGGTTGGAGAGGGTCGCGAGGACCTTCTCGATCTCTTTCTGTTCTTCGATCTCCAGTTCACGCAGGTCGTTATTCAGTTTCACGACCGCGCTCGGCTCGATGAAGATGGTGGAGCCGCTGGCGCTCTGATCGTGCACCATGCCGGCTACCTGGGATTTGTATTCTGCCTTCACCGGGATGCAGTAGCGTCCGTCTCGCATGGTCACGACCGCATCCTGCAGGAGGGTGCGCTGCGACTGCAACATGGAGGCCAGCTGCGAACTGATGCGCTGCTTCGTGACGGCCAGCTTACGGCGTACATTCTGCAGGCCGGCGCTCGCATCGTCCGCGATCTCCTCTTCGGAGAGGATGCAGCGGTCGATCTCGCGGCCGATCTGGGTCAGCGGCGCCAGGCTTAAGAAGCGCTCGTCCAGCGAATCAAAGTCGTCCGGCTCTACGTCGCGCACGCCGTAGGAACGCGCCCGTGCGGTCGCTTTCAGAAGCGAGGAGATATTCAGTAGTTCTGTGATGCTGAGACCGCTGCCTAAAGACAGGCGCCTCAGCGAGGGGATGACGTCGCGCGTGCCGGAAAAACTCGGATTTCCCTTGCGATAGCAGCGGGAAACCGCGTCGGACGTCTCTTTTTGGGTCATTCTGATCGTTTCGGGATCGTCGGTCGGTTTTAATTCCTCACAGAGTTTCCGGCCCGAAGGGGTCGTGGCGTGCTCCGCGAGCATTGCGACGATCTTCGTGTATTCCAATACCCGTAGTGATTTTTCGTTCATGGTGTTCTTTTATACCTTCGTCTATACGGCAAATGCCGTGTGATTCTTTCTGTAATGATCGTATGGTGTTTTCGATTTGCTGATCTGATCTTTTATTCGGGATACAGGACCCGATACGTTCTTTTTGTGCCGTGCGGACCGGCGACTGTTCCGTTAGCACATACCATACCGAGTTTATTATATCATAAGTCCCGACGTAGTAAAAGCGTGAAATCGCAAATTGAGATTTGGGTATTTTCAAATCCGTCAAAATCGGGTATAATAGATAGTACTACACATACAGTCACAGTCTCCTATACAGTACAGAAGTACATTTCAGATATCGAGGATCAACATGGCGGATAAAAGAGACGACGAGATGAAGAATTCAAAGACCGCCCCTGGCGAGGAAGGCTCTCCAAAGGGCGGCGAGCAACCATATATTCGTGAGAAGATCGTAAAGCCGAAACGACGTTCCCGCTTCCTGGCAGTTGCCATCGGAGGCTTTTTCGGCGCGGTCTTATTCGGCCTGATCGCGTGCGTTTCGTTTGTATGGATCTATCCATATGTGTCGAAGATGCATGGGGATGATGTCGTCGAGACGACGACCGCGGAGAGGATCACCCTCCCTACGCACAGCGAGGAGCAGACGGTGGAGGATACGACCCCGCCCGAGACGGAGGAGCCGACCACAGAAGAGAGCACGGAAGAGTCGACGCCCGATTCGGAAGGCGCGTTGCTCCCGGGCGATAAAGAATGGATCGAGAGAAGCATTGACCGAAAGATAAAAGATATCAAGGTCGATGTGCGTGACATCGAGAATTACGCCCGCGAGATCCAGAAGATCTACCAGAGTGTGGAGAAGAGCCTCGTGACCATCGTTTCGCAGGCATCGGTCGATCCGGTGTTCCAGACGGAGCAGGGCGCCGTTTCCGGCATCATGTTCTCGCATCTGGACAGTTCCCGCACGATCTTCATCCTGACGGATTACGAAGCGGCATCCATCCAGGATCCGGTCATCCGGTTCTCGGGAGTGAGCGGATATGTGCCCGCACAGTTGCGCGGCACGGACTCCATCATGGGTCTGGCGATCCTGTGCGTTCAGTTTGACGAAACGCAGGAAGAACTGTATAAGTCGCTGAACTGCATCGAACTGGGCAATACTTACCAGATCCGCGCGGGCAGTCTGGTCATCGCGGTCGGAGCGCCGTACCGTAGTTGCGGAACCATGGGCTATGGTACCGTCGTGGAGATGCGCTATGACCAGATGGCGGTCGACACCGCATTCCGCATGTACTATACGAACATCAATGCACCCGAGGGAGGCACGGGCTTCCTGGTGAATATGAGCGGGCAGTTGATCGGCTTGATCAACTCCAGATATAAGGATCCTGTGATGCAGGGCTTCATCGCCGCGGTAGCGACCGAGGAACTGACCGGTATCATGACAAATATGGCAAACCAGGATGACACCAGTTATTTCGGCATCATCGGCCAGAATATCACGCAGGCCATCTCGGTGGCCAGCGGTATGCCGGAGGGCATATACGTGACATCGGTGCAGCAGGACAGCCCGGCCTACCAGGCGGGCATCATGGGCGGCGACATCATCACGATGATCAGCTCGAAGAGCATTACCCGCATGAACCAGTTGAAAGAAGTCCTGACGACGCAGGGCCGGCATCTGCCGGGCGAGACCGTGAAGGTCATCGTGATGCGTCTGGGACGGGATGGTTATGTTGAGGTACCGATCAGCGTGACACTGGGTGCGCGCAAATAAATAAGGACAGGGTGGCAGGCCCTACCTGCCTTAGAAAGAGAAAAGTATGTATTACATTGAGACACTGAAAGACGGAGACCACGTTTCCGGCATCTACTTCTGCAAAAACAAGCAGATGCTGACCGGAAAGTCAAAGAAACCTTACTGCAGCCTGACGTTGCAGGATAAGACCGGTACCCTGGATGCGAAGATCTGGGATTTCACCGGCGGCATCGAGGACTTCGAGAACCTGGATTTTATCTTCGTCGAAGGTGACATCACGACCTACAACGGGAACTTGCAGTGTGCGCTGCGCCGCGTGCGTGTGGCGGATGAGGGCGAATACGTCCTGAAGGACTACCTGCCCGTGTCTGCGAAGGATAACGACCAGATGTATGCGGAGCTCTGCGCGATGATCGACAGTGTGAGGGAGCCGCATCTGCAGGCGCTGCTGAAGAACATTTTGGTGGAGGACGAGCGTGTCGTGAAGGCATTCCGCCGTCATTCTGCCGCGAAGAGTGTGCATCACAGTTTCATCGGCGGACTGCTGGAGCACACCGTTTCCGTGACGAAACTTTGCGATTTTTATTCCAAACTGTACCCGTTCCTGAACCGGGATCTTTTGCTGAGCGCAGCCATGCTGCACGACATCGGAAAACTCTGGGAGATCTCCGATTTTCCGGCAAATGATTACACCGACGACGGCCAGCTTTTGGGCCACATCGTCATGGGCTACGAACTGATCGGAAAGCGGATCCAGACGATCCCGGACTTCCCGAAGAAGATCGCTTCCGAACTGCGTCACTGCATTTTGGCGCACCACGGCGAGTACGAGTTCGGTTCCCCGAAGAAACCGGAACTGGTAGAGGCCATGGCGTTGCACATGGCAGATAATACCGACGCGAAGATCGAGACATTTATCGAGGCATTGGATGCGCAGAAGGCGAACAATGATTGGTTGGGATTCAATCGCTTCCTGGACGCAAACATTCGCCGCACGACACCGTCGCAGCAGTGAACCGCGTGACAGCGCGATCCGACGTACTGCGCGTATAAGGCTGACATGAATAAGAATGATATAGTAGAGGTCGCTATCACCGATATGAGCGACCAGGGCGAAGGCATAGGAAAAACTCAGGATGGAGGCTTAACGTTTTTTGTGAAAGACGCCATCGTGGGGGATTTTGTGCGCGCTGTCGTCACGAAGGTGATGAAGAATTACTGCTACGCGAAGATGCTTGAGGTGATCACGCCGTCCCCGGACCGCGTGCCCGCGCGCTGTAAGGTCGCACGCGCCTGCGGAGGCTGTCAGTTCCAGGAGATCGCCTACGATGTCCAGTTGAAACTGAAGCGCGAGACGGTTATCCGTAAATTGCGTCATATCGGCCATATAGCGGCTTTTGACGATGATTCGAGTATTTCCCCGCCTGAGGGTAAAAACCCCGTCTACGTGGCTCCTACGCTCGGTATGGACGATCCCTGGCGCTACCGCAATAAGACGCAGCTGCCCATCGGTTATGACCGCGAGAAGAACCTCGTGGCGGGCTTCTATGCCGGCCGCACCCACGCGATCATTGCCCACGAAGACTGCCTGCTCGCAGACGCGGGCAATGCTGAGATCGCGCGCATCGTGCTTGCGCACATGAACCGCTACAAGATCTCGGCGTACGACGAGAACTCGCACACCGGACTGGTGCGCCATCTGCTGATTCGTCACGGTCACACGACGGGACAATGGATGGTCTGCATCATCATCAACGGGCGCGTGAAGGACCTCCTGCATGCGGATGAACTCGTGGCGACCCTGAAGGAGCACCCGGGCATGGCGAGCATCTCCGTCAACATCAACACGAAAAACACGAACGTGATCCTGGGTGAGGAGACGATCCTCCTCTATGGGACTCCGTATATCGAAGATACGATCGGGAACCTGAAGTTCCACATCGGACCGCATTCGTTCTTCCAGGTGAACCCGGTGCAGACCGAGAAACTCTACGGCTGCGCCCTGGACTTCGCGGGCCTGACCGGCAACGAAGTCGTCTGGGACCTCTACTGCGGCATCGGGACCATCTCCCTCTTCCTCGCGCAGAAGGCGAAGAAGGTCTACGGCGTCGAGATCGTGCCGCAGGCCATCGAGAACGCGAAGGACAATGCGCTCTTAAACAGCTTGCTGAACACGGAATTCATGGTCGGCAGCGCCGAGGATGTGGCGCCGCTGCTTAGGAAGCGGCCGGAGGCGGCTCCGGACGTTGTGGTCGTCGACCCGCCCCGCAAGGGCTGCGACGGCAAACTGCTCGAGACCATGCTCGCCATGGCACCGCAGCGCATCGTCTACGTCAGCTGCGACCCCGCAACACTGGCCCGCGACCTCGCCATCCTTTTGGAGAGCGGAGACTACCGGCTCGAAAAAGTCCAGCCTGTGGACATGTTCCCCATGGCCGGACATGTGGAGACGGTCGCACTTTTGGAAAAACTGAACAAATGATGACTCTTTGTGGATGCACCTTACAAAATTGTAAGGTGCATTTTGAGTTTAAGTGGGAAGAAATTATTGACGTCGGAATACATGCCTGTTAGAATGACAATGGGGTGGTTTAGCACGTGAAAAACAGAGGATAAGATTCCAACAGGAGGGATTCGACATGAAGACAACGTGGACAGCAAAAAAACTGGTCGCAGTTCTGATCGCAGCGGTTTTAGTGATCGCCGGCGTGACGTGTGCGATCATTTTTTCGGGCAAATCGAAAAATCAAGATCCTGAGACCACCCAGGAGGCTACGACAGTGGCGTCGAACACGGACCCGACAGCAGAACCGACGACAGAAGCGCCGACTGAGCCCGGGCCGACAGATGAAGAGATGCGGGCGAAAGGCTACTATCAGGTCAAATTCGCCGTGCCGGCCAATGTGACCGATAAGCAGAAAGGCAGCATCGTTCTTCCCGAGACCACATGGGTCGAGCCGGGAACGAAACTGAACACGCTCACTTCGGCCAGACAGAACGGCGCGGTCTTCCTGGGTTGGTATTACGATGACAAACTCACCGGCATGATCGGTCCGAACGACGTGGCCGACCGGGACGTCACGCTGTACCCGCGTTTTGATAAGAGCACTACGATCGAGACTGAGTTTTCAGAGGATTATATAGCTCACTTGAATGTGGGCTCGGATTTCCGCGTTTTGATCTCGGCGCACAACCTGTCTCCGGAAGATATCCGAAAGAAGATCATAGTTCGTGATCTTACATCGGTCTGCGATATCACAGACTATAAATTAGTGAATATCAACGATGCACAGGGATCTGCGACTTCCGAAGATCCGAATAAAGAGTTCATCCTGTTTGATGCCGATAAGGAAGCAGAACTTAAGAAACTGCTTGCCGACATGGATGAAGAAGTACTCGCCGTCCTCTACACTTCCGTCTTTATGGATGGTTTTTCAGGCATTCCGGATCTGAATGCGTATTACGGTCTCGAGGAGAATGACTCTCCCGAGCGTTATTGGCGTGAAGAACTCGGACTGAGCCCCGAACAGGTGGAAGATCTGTCGAAGGCAGCGAATCTCCTTATCCAGCAGGCGTATGCGAAGGCTGAAACCTATGTAGTGGTGCCTTCCGGTGAGAAGTGGGAGGAAGGCCATATGTTCCAGGTTGAGATCCTGGACACGACATGTCTCCGTTTCCAAAATGATAACACGGAGACCGGCGATCGGATCCTCTTCCATAACTTCACGGTATACAAGAAAGACTTCAACAATCTCCAGCTCGCTCCCTCGGTGGTATTCATCGCGCAGTCGGATGTAGAAGGCATCACGGATCTCAAGAGCCTTTATACACTCGTTGCCAGTAACGACGGAGAGACCGAGACCCGGGAGAATTCCAAGAGCGGAACCCTCACATATAAGAAAGCCCCCCTGACGCCCGGAACGGTCGTTGCGATCTATAACGGAGAGTTAAAAGAAGGAGGCATCGTTGATGGTGACGTCGGATACTATAAGATCACGGAAGACCTGGGCAATGCGAAATATGCGTATGACGGTGCGGATTTCACGGATGTTATCTGGATCCCGGACATTATCCCGCTTCCGGACGACGGAAACTATAACGACCGTCAGTATAAAATAACAGCAGCACAGCTTCAGTTCCCCGGAGCTTTGAATAGCGAACTGGGCCTGACGTCTTCTACAAAGGTCGACGTCGGTGATTTCGTATGCTTTTATACGGGAGCAGCGACGAAGTTCAATGACCTTCAGATCAGTGGTATCGGCAGGATCACAAAGGCGGAAGCCAGCGGTAATGATATCATCGTTTCGTATGAACCTGCTTCTATGGAGGATATCGATAACAGCGCCGGTATGTACATGAGTGTAGTACCGATCGAACTTCCGGTTTCCTCGATCGATCAGGACGCGATGAAACTGTCCATGGAAAAACAGCTTTTGGACAGTGGCTTTGTCATGGCATCCGCTAAGTACGTGACCGACCTGATCGACGGAAAAGAAAAACTTCCGGATGATCCCGAGATGGCAGAAGCTATCAAAAAGCTCACTTTCAAAACGGATACCGGCGAGGAACTCACCCTCGATCAGATTCGGAATCTGGGCAATGGAACCAAATCCGTTACCCTGCTTGACGGCCCCACGGTCGCCATGGAACTCAATGGAAATCCCACACATTTTAAATCCTCTGATTTTGAGTTTGACTCGGGCTTACGTATCGTTCTGAACGCCGGATTTAAACTCGGTATCGCGCTGAATGATGACAGTTCGATCGAAATTCAGCTGAATGCCGGCATCGAGCAGGAGTTTGTTCTTGGGTATGGTATCAGCGTTAAAAAAGAGCATTGCCCGTTAGAATTCGTTGTTGACGCGTCTCTTCGCGCAGGAACCTATACCGGCTTCGGTATAGAAGCCACCATCATGACGAAGGGCGAAAATCCCAACAAAGATACGGAATGGGGCAGACTTTTGGATTCGACCGGAGCGTCGAAGGGGAATAAGCGAGCTACCCAGGCACTTCTGGATCTGGGAAATGAGCTGGAAGATCTCTCCGAAAAACTCGATAAGATACAGAACGGAGCGACGGTTTCCAAGACCGGAAAACAGTCAAGCCAGACGCAGTATACCGGCGATTACGAAGGACCTATGGGAACGGGTAAGAGCGGAGACTTGCCTACGAAGTATGCTGAGATGCTTGGTAACGATGCCGAGTACATTGATATCGTAAAATGGACATTGTTCGAAGCCGCAACTTCGTTTGATCCTCTGCATCTGATCGAATTCAGTGTGCAAGCAGATCTTGTAGTCAGCTGTAAACTCAATGCTATGGTAGGCTTCAGTGTTTCCTACGCAAACGCGAAGCAGTACAATTATCACATCCGGGTACGCGATAGAGAGGCCTATTCGTCCAAAGGCGACCTGGTGACGCCGAATTTCCGCGCGGATTTCTTCGTATTCGGTATGGCCGGCCTGCGTGCGGGTGTTCGTCTGGATGCACGCGTCGGTGTTATCAGTACGAAGTTTGATTCCATCGGCATAACTGCCGAGGTCGGTTTCTATGCCGAGTTCTACGGTTTCTTCTACGTGTACTATTATTGGCAGTCCGGCAGTGAACCTGATTCGGGTATGCTGGGGTCATTGCTCTTGGAGATCGGGACCTATCTGGAGATCAAATTCGTGGCACAGATCGGCGATGGAAAGATATCCAAAAGCATAGATCTGTACAGTAAAAAATGGCCGCTTAAAAAATGGGGAACGGCGGAGGCGCTGGTTCCTTATGTGGAAACGGACGAGGATGCCGTCTTCCAAGATGGGCTGGAATTCCCGGAAGGAGCCAATACGATCAAAGTTCCCGATAATGTCTTCGGCGTGGACTTGATGAGCCTAAGTACGGGTGAAGTCAGACGCGAGAGCATGGATTCCGATAAGAATGGCAGTTACGCTTATGGTTTCGAGATCAATGGAAGAAACTACGACCAGTATAATGAGCAGTTCTTTAATGTGTCTTGTTGCGATCTGGAATCCGAGTTCGGTAAGGTGACGAACGATCATTCCTTCCGGTATCTTCCGTCGACCAACGAGATCGTGGTGAAACCGGTGGATGACAGCAAGGATGAACTATGGGGATTGATCACCTTCACTTACAAAGGAAAAGGTTTCGGTTTCTCGAATGTCGTTCTGTGCCGTTCGTTGAAAGTCCACTGGAAGGGCACACCGGCCAAGGCTGTTGTGGAATACTATCTCCAAAATGAAGACGATCGCTCTTCGTACGATCTGGTAGATAGCGAAACATTGACCGGTTACAACGGAGTACAATACGATATGTTCATAACCAAGGCTTTCTGCGACAAATATGTGGGGCAGGGCTATGTGATCGATCGAATGGAACTTCCGGATGAAGAAACGATGCGCCAGAAGGTTGCCGATCTTAAGAAAGAATATGAAGAGGCAAATAAGAAGGCAAAGGATTATAAGAAGAATAACGGTAGAAGCGATTACAAACTGAACGATGCAGCCCAGTTCCTGCTGGATGACAAGAATATCGCTCAAAAACTGTTGGATAATTACATAAACCATAAGAAGAACTGTGTGGCCCAGAAGTCCGGAACCGTATATTTCATGATGACGGATGGAACGCCTAAGATCCGTGTTTACTATAAAATAGCGGAGTATAGGATCTTCGGTTACGTCATGAATTATGACGGAGAGAATCTGAAGGATTCTTATGAACGTGACTATCTGTTTTCCACGGAAACAGTCCGGATGAGCCAGCCCGTTAAGGAGAAACTGGTTGCCGCTATTTCGGATCGTCCGAAGGAAAAAGAGGTCTTGGATCAGATCAAGTGGTATTATTTCACCTATGCTCCGATTTTCTATGAATTTACAGAACATCGAAAGGCTCTGGGAATCAAGGGATATTCACACTCAGACGTGATCGATTATCTCAAAGAATACCATTTGGATGAATTAAAGCCTTTGGAGGAGGGCGCAGTAGCGCCTCAGGATGAGATCTTTGCTATAGGTTTCATCATACCTCCGAAATACAAGCTGACCTGGATGCTCGAGGATGAGGTGATCAAAGAGGAGATGATAGTGGCAGATATGCCGATCCCCGAGGTACCGGGCGAGTTTTACGAGCGCGAAAAGCCCGGATATGCGTTTAAAGACGGATGGTGGCGCAGCGATGGCGAGCATTATTGGCCGACATACAATAATAATCTTTTCTTCATGCCATATCATGACCTGGTTATTCATGGCTTCTGGACTCCAGAGTATCAGGTGATCCATTGGGATACGGGTACCAGTCAATGGGAAACGAAAAATATCCGTACCGGCGAACTTATTTCCAAAGAATGGCCGCCGACCTTCTGCGGACGCGGATGGGGAGACAATGAAAGAGAAGGACATACGCTCACCTGGCGGATCGTTATAGATGGTGAAGAGAAAGACTTCAGTATGGATATGGTGATGCCTGCCGGCGGAGTGACGATGAAGGCTGTCTATACGATCAATGATTATACGGTTACGTGGAAAGACGGAGATCGCGTCGTCAAGACGGAAACATTGCCCTATGGAACGAAACTGACCGCACCTGAAGTAAAACCGGGTGAGGATGAGACGATATCCTGGTGGGATACAGACGGATATCCTCTTCTGGATAACACAAAATTGTATGGCCATGACACTACTTATGTCGTGAGACGTCACAAACATCAATGGGAATTTGCAAGAGTGTTCTATGAACCCGACTGTTCCAATAAGGGAGCAGATTGGTATGGATGTTCCTGCGGAGAGTCAAAACTGGTCGAGACGGAGCCGAACGACGTTCATCACTGGACTCCGGAACCTTACAAGTCGGATGAAGGAACTTGTGTAAAAGGACGCGTAGATTACTATTACTGCTACAGATGTCATAAAGAGAAGAAGGTCGAGACCGGAGAACTGGATCCGAATAATCACGAAGGACCTGCAGTATTCCACGACGGCGTGGAACCGACTTGTACGAAGGACGGAAGTTCATGGTACTATTCCTGCGAGGCCTGCGGAAAGCAGACGACGGAACCGACCGTGATCAAGGCTACGGGCCACTCTTACGTATATGAAACCCAGCCTTCCACATGCACGACGCAGGGAAAGAAGATCGGAACCTGTGAGGAGTGCGGAGATGTCACGACCGAGTTGTTGCCTCTGGATGATACAAAGCATGAATGGGGCGATGTGCAATATGTATGGGCTGCGGATAACAGCACCGTGACGGCAAAACGTGTCTGCAAGAATAATCCTAAGCATGTGGAGCAGGAGACCGTGGGCGTGACCGGCACTGTGTTCATCGCTCCTACGTGTGATGCGAAGGGAACCACAAAGTACACTTCGAAGACATTTTCCAATTCGTTGTTCAAGGTGCAGACGAAGACGGTTGAAGATATTCCTGCGAAAGGTCATACCTGGAAGACGACGACCTATACATGGTCGGATGATAACAGCAAGGTGACCGCGTTCCACGAATGCTCGAATGATGGGTCACATGTAGAGCAGGAGACCGTGAATACGACCGTGAAGGAGACGACTATCTCCGGAACGCTCGACGTTCAACGCGAATACACGGCGACGTTCAAGAATGGCTCGTTTGCGACGCAGAAGAAGAAGGTCACCATCACCAGTGATTGGGTGCTGATGAAAGAGAGTCCTTATGCAGAGTATATCGGATTGAATAACGTATACTTCTATAAGGTTATCATCCATCGCGGACGGAACATCAAGAAGAATGCCAAGACAGGCGAGATCGTAACACTGGCGGATACCGATGACGTTTTGATCACTCCGAAGTTGAAGACCAATACGGTGCCTTTAAGCAAACTGGATGCTTCCGGCGGAGTGGTGACCGCTCAGATGTTGCGTGCATACCTGTTTGGCGCAGATAAGATCGACGAAACGGATTCCAACCTGTACAGTCAGGTCTACATTGATATTCCGACATCTACGGACGGGACGGGAAGTTTCCGTACGAACCTTCCTTTCGATATGTCCTGGGCTAGCGGATATTCGGATATTTCGTATGATACCTTAAAGAGTAATATTGACAAGAACGGATCTTATTCCGTAAAGGTGAAGATCCGGGTGGTCTATGGTTCGTTACGCGATATTTACGGAAAATATGATCCGTCAGAAATGACCGAAAACACGTTAGGTCATGCGTCCGAGTCGGATCAGGGCCTGGATCTGGAAGGCAATACCGCCGACTTTAAAGAGATCACGGCGGAGATCAAGATAACCAAATAATAACAACGTGTACGATAAAAGCCCGGCCTGTTGAAGGCCCGGGCTTTTGTCGTCTAACAGGACGGTTTTGAAACTTGAAATACGCTTACGAGGAAACAGTAGGCAAATGGTGATCGATTATGCTATAATGGCGGTAGACAGAGTTGATGTGAAATAGAACTACAGTGTGCGAAGATACCGGAGGTACGGAGGATGAGGAAGCGAAGATTATTCTTGATCTTAGGATGCCTGTTATTCGCGGGCCTGCTCAGTTCGTGCGGCACGAGGGATAAAAACTACACGGCGACGGTCGAGGGGCAGCCACTGAGCGAAGAAGAGGTCATCGCATATGTGAAGGAGTATATGCTCAAAACATACAACGATGAGGTCGATGTGGTGATCGACTCGAAGAGGAGCCTGCGATATGAAACCTACGTAGGAGCGGGACTGGACGGCGGCGCCAGCCTGTTCGACCGTAAATACGTGGATGTTGAAAAGGGACATAAATACATCGTGCAGATCACGAATAAGCAGTACGGTGTTACTGCGACCGGGTCGTATACAGATGGTTTTTCCCTGTATAACAAAGAGACGAAGACCACGGAGTTCATTGACCGCGAAGTGCACATAAATTCGAATTACGAGAATGATCGGGCATATGCCATGATGGAGGCGGATCTTAAGGAGATCATGGCCGGATACGTTTCGAACCTTCGTTTTTATGAAGATGTGACGGACAATGAAACGGCCAAACGTTTTTATAACTTTTATCTCTGCGACGAGGATGCGGAGGCCGCATGCGAAGGGCTTAAAAAAGTCGTTGAGAGATGCACCGAAAAATATTGGTATATCGATCACATCCGTGTGTTTGTTTTCACGGAAGCCGACATATTCGGTTCGATCGATTTCAGCGTGTTGAATAATCCCGAGTTCGTCTCGGATTACGAGGAAAATGCAGCGCCGGAAGTGCTGCGCAGGTCGGATCTGGAACAGAGACCATATGTGCTGCTGGAAAAGTATTTCGGCGGCGGGCTGACGCCGGTAGCGAGCTCGGAAGGCTTGGAACCGCAGACGGGCAGCGATAAGATCAAAGAGTACGATCACGTGGTATACCTTTTGGATGGGGATCCAAAAGCGTACGAAAGAAGCCTGGGCAGTAAGCCCGAGGAATTAAAATACGGGAAGACCGATGTTTACGCGTTTGAGTGGGAGAAACTCGTAAAATAAGTGAATGGGAGGCACAGGGATGAAGAGGCTATTATACAAAAGGCGTGTGCTGGTAGTCGAAGATGAGGACATCAATCGCCAGATACTCGGAAATATTCTGGCGAGTGAATACGAGGTCGTCTACGCGAGAAACGGGCAGGAAGCCTGGGATATCCTGCACGAGGAGACGAGTGATATCGCGCTCGTTTTGCTCGACCTGCTGATGCCGGTCATGGATGGCTTTGAATTACTCCGGCGGCTTCAGGAGGACCCGGGACGGAAACGTATCCCGGTCATCGTCATGACGTCCGAAAAGGAAGCAGAAGTGAAGAGTATCCGGGTCGGCGCCGCGGACTTTATCGCGAAGCCGTACGACATGCCGGAGGTCATCCTGGCGCGTTGCGAGAGGATCATCCGCATGTCCGAGGATGCATCCCTGATCGACTCGACCGAAAAAGATGCGGTCACGGGGCTTTATACCCGCGACTATTTCTTCGAATACATTCGCCAGATCGAAAACCATCGGATGGAGCCGTCCGACGCGCTGGTGTTTAATATCGACCATTTCCATCTGGTCAATGAAATGTACGGCAGGAGCACCGGCGATGCCGCATTGCTCCTCGTTGCCGAAACGCTGAAGGACGTGCTGGGCGGGCATGCCGTGATCTCCTGCAGGACCGAGGCGGATACGTTCTATGTGTATTGTGAGCATATTGAGGATTATACACCGTTCATAGCCGAACTTCAGGAACGGCTGGGCGGGGAGACGGAGTCCTCGAAGATCCGGCTTCGTGCCGGCATTTACCAGAATGCGGATCCCGAGGCTGAGGCGGAGGCGCGTTTCGACCGCGCGAAGATCGCCTGTGACCGTATCCGCGGCGATTATTCGACCCCGGTCGCATATTACAGTAAAGAACTGCATCAAAAGTCGATCTACCATGAGCGGCTTATAAAAGACATCGACACGGCGATCGCGAACGAAGACTTTAAGGTATTCTTCCAGCCGAAGTACGACATCAGCGGCGACACGCCGAAACTTCGGAGCGCCGAAGCATTGATCCGCTGGCAGCATCCGGAGCTCGGAATGATCAGTCCCGGCGATTTTATCCCGCTGTTCGAGAGTAACGG
>JAFYZH010000066.1 GCA_017548765.1 Lachnospiraceae bacterium
CAACTACCGAGCCGGAGCAGAAAACGTCGTCTGAGGCCTCTGAGAGCCTTACAGAGGCATCGGAACCCGGCGCATCCGGCGGCAGATGGATACTGCCGACAGCGATCGCCGCGGGCGTGGTTGCATTGGCCGCGGCAACCGCAACTGTGGTGGTGAGAAAGAAGAAAAGAAAGTGATTCTCGTGTCATCTTGTGCATCTTTTGAAAAAAGTTACAATGTAGGCGTAACAATATGCGGAAAGTGGCAACTAGATAAGTGAAGGGGCATGGGAGAGCCCGCCTGACATAGAGGAGGAGATCGCAATGATGCAGGATGAGAAGATCATTGATCTGTATTTTGATCGAAATGAGCGTGCGCTGACGGAGACGTCGGATAAGTATGGCAGCTATTGCCGACAGATCGCGCGGAATATATTGAATGACGAGGAGACGGTGAAGGAGTGCTTCAACGATACGTTGTTTCACAGTTGGAATGCCATGCCACCGACGCGCCCAAACTGTCTGAAAACCTTTGTGGGTAAGATCACACGCAACGTATCGTTGCAGCGTGTGCGTTCTGCGCATACGATAAAAAGGGGCGGCGGAGAGGCTGTGATCGCCATCGACGAACTTCAGGAGTGCATCCCGGATCGTACCGCGAACAGCGCGGAGCAGCTCGAGGAGGACATGGTGATCCGTGAGGTCATGAAGGATCTGCTGACCAGCCTTCCGAAGCAGAACCGGCGCATCTTCATGCGCCGTTACTGGTACTGTAGTTCGATTGAGGAGATCGCAAAGGCACTGGATCTGTCCGAGGGCAATGTCCGGACCATCCTGTCCCGTGTCCGCAGCAAGTTGAAGGCGGCTCTGGAAGAAGCGGGGGTGACGGTATGAGCATAAAGATCACGAAAGACCGTTTAATGGACCAGATCGGCGAACTCCCGGCGGAATTCGTCCTGGAAGCGGAATATACAGAAGAGGAACTGGCGCGTCTGAATGCGCCCGACGGAAAGAAAGCAGGCAGCGCGGCGACCATGAATGAAACTTCGAAGAAAACTGACCGAGTGAAGGAACTGACTACGACGAAGGCGAATGAAGAGGACAATGATATCGTTCCTCAGCCTGAGGCTGTACCGAAGAAAGCCGCCACGATCCTTTGGATCACCATGGGAGTAGCATTGGCCGCGGCAGCGATCCTGCTGATCGTATTCTTCTGGAACCCGGACCGCAGTAACGTCGTGACGACGACAGAAGCGGAGACGAAAACCGAGCTGGATGAGTTAAAGAAAGCCGAAGTCGGCGACTATATTACGTTTGGCTCTTACGAGCAGGATAACAACCTCGAGAACGGAGCGGAAGCTATCGAGTGGTTGGTTCTGAATAAGCAAAAAGACAAGATGCTGGTGATCAGCCGTTATGGTTTGGATAGTCAGCCATATAATCCTGTGGCAGGAGGAGTCAGATGGGAAAACTGTTCGTTACGTAACTGGCTGAATAGTACTTTTTATGAAGCCGCATTTCTGCCGGAGGAGAAGGACATGATTTTGGCAACCACGATCCAGGCTGAAGTTAACCCGAATTACAATATTCCCATGGGAAACGACACCACGGACCGAGTGTTCCTGCTCAGTACGGATGAGGCGAAGGGTTATTTCTATGACGATGAAGCAAGAATGTGTCAGGGAACACGGTATTGCTACGCCCAAGGTGCATTAGAAAGTGAAGATGGGTGCAGTTGGTGGCTGCGGTCGATGCGGTCGCCCGGTGTCGATTCTTCCTTGCCCGTTTTCGTCCTCTCGGGTGGCTATGTTTTTTTGCGCGGTACCACTGTCTTCGGTGAAGGACTCGCTGTCCGTCCCGCTATGTGGATAAATCTCGGTTCCCCTGATACTTCGAAAGAAACAGAGGAAACACCGAAAGAAACACTGGAAGCAACACCTTCGGATCTGCGCTCCGCACCCGCCGGCACCTACATCCGCTTCGGAAAATATGAACAGGACAACGACGAGTCCAACGGAAAGGAAGAGATCGAATGGTTCATCCTGGATAAGCAGGAGGATAAGATGCTGGTGATCAGCCGGTATGCTTTGGAATACCTGCCCTATAATACCGAGCAGAAGAAAGTCACCTGGGAGACATGCTCTTTACGAGAGTGGCTAAATAGTACGTTCTATGAAGCAGCATTCGACTCCGAGGAGCAGAGACTGATCTTGAATACCACGGATCGCGTGTTCCTGCTCAGTATGGAAGAGGCTAGGAGTTATTTCGCTAGCGATGTATACAATTGGATGGCTGAAGATGACGCCAGAGCATGTCAGGGAACGTCTTATTGTTACGCTAAGGGTGCAGTTAAAGGTGATAATTACGGTACTTGCTGGTGGTGGCTGCGGTCACCCGGTAGCTATCCCGATTCAGCGGCAGGGGTCTACAACGAAGGTAGCATCGATGACATGGGTTACAAGGTCACCTTCGAACAAGCCGTTCGGCCTGCCATGTGGATCAGTCTGGAACCGGAGGAAGTTAAGACAACGGAGTAAGGCCGGCGATAGTTTAGGAATACGTAAACATTTTTGACAACAACGGCGCCTCCTCGTGTCACCTTGTGCATCTTTTGAAAAAAAGTTACAATAGGGCTGTAAGTATTTCAGACAACTGGGGACTAGATAGGTGAGGAGGGCAATGAGGCCCGTCCCAATATCAGGAGGAAACAGCTTATGTTACA
>JAFYZH010000011.1 GCA_017548765.1 Lachnospiraceae bacterium
CTCTTCGACAGTCCATACTTCCGTACTCTCTTCGGTCGTTGCCTGTGTTTCGTTTTTGTTCCCCTTACCGCAGCCGGTCATGGCTACGATCGCTAAAAGCAGGCACACAACTGCTAAAAGCGTTCTGATACGTTGTTTCATCTTCCTTCCTCTTCTCTTTCTCAAATTTTAACAGTAATACCTACACCAGTTCTTTCTTTTGATAGCGCACCATGGCACACAGGATCAGGACCGCACACAGTCCCAGACTGATCACCGCAAATATCGGTCGAATCTCGGAATTCGTGATCACACCGCGGGAATCCGCGAGCGTGAAGACGGAAATGTATTTAAAACCTTCTACGGACTTCCCCATCTCGGATATCACATTCAGGATGTACGCGGCAAACACCATGCCGATGCTGATCCCCAGCATTTTCTTCGTCTTATGGGTAAATGTGGATATGAACAAGCCCAGCGCGAACAGCACGATGGACGGAAATATCGGTGTAATGCTCAAAAGCAGGAGTTGTTTATTATCCGGAGCCTCCGAGATATTCAGCGCGATCATATTGAACGCCCCGAGGAGGAGGATCATAGACAGGATGTAAAACATCGAAACGAGGATCTTATCCGTGACGACCTTCCGTCGGGAGATCGGCAACGCCGCCAGGTACTCGATCGTTTTTTCACTCTCTTCCTTCAGAAGGATATTCGAGCCGAGCAGGCAGCTGTAGATGCCGACGATGAGGTACAGGAACACGAAGCCTTCCGACTTCAGCCAGCCGAACGCGGTGTCCAGTCCCGCGATGTCCATGTTGAATGCTTTCAATATCTCCGGGGGAAATGCTTTCACCATCTCGTCCACTTTGCTGCCGTTTTCCCCGTTGATGATCGACGGATAGACCATGTAGATCAGCAAAAGCAGCACCAGCATGGTCCCGGTCCAGATGAGAAAGCCCTTCAGGTTGACTTTTAATTCACGTTTAACCATCTCACCGCTCCTCCGTGTAGTAGTGCATGAACATCTCTTCGAGCGTCGCCTCTTCGATGAGGATCTTGTCGATTCGGTAGTTCGAAAGTTTCTTGATCAATTCGTCATCCGGCAGCACGTTTGCAAACCGCACGGTATGGTCCTCTTTCGAAAGAACTTTCACACCCAAGTCCGAGATTAGAGCATCGACATCATCGGTGGTGACTGTCACGAACTTCAGTTGCTTATCACTGATCTCATCGACCGGACCTGCTTTTATCAGTTCACCGCCGCGGATGATGCCCACACGGTCACAGATCCGCGATACCTCGCTCAAGATATGCGTGGAATAAAAGACCGTATTGCCCTTTTCACGCTCTTCTTTCAAAAGTTCATAAAACACGTTCTGCATGATGGGATCCAGGCCGCTCGTCGGCTCGTCCATGATGATGAGTTCCGGTCCGTGCATAAGTGCCAATATGATCCCGACCTTTTTCAGATTTCCCAGGGACAGATCTTCGATCTTCTTCGTCTCGTCGAGTTTCAGTCGCTCGACCAGTTCCTTTCTTCTCTCATGAATGCCGGCCGCATACTCGTACTTCCGGTAAAAAGTCTCATGATGATCGAAGATACCTTTGACGGTGAGATCGTCGTATAAGAATACCTCACTCGGCAAATATCCGATCCTGCTTTTCGCATCTATGTCATCCCGATCCAGTTCCTTTCCGTGAAACAGGACCGAGCCCGAATCTTTATTGATCAGGTTCATGATCGAGCGGATCGTCGTGGACTTACCGGCTCCGTTCGGCCCGATAAAGCCAAAGATCTCCCCACGGTCTAAAGCCAGCGAGAGGTTCTCTACCCCCTTTACCTTCCCATAGTATTTGGTCAGTTTTTTGATCTCCAAAATCGTTTCAGCCATAGTTATCTCCCAATCCGGTCCTTCCTTGAACTGTTTCCCTACCCCCGATTTTTTCTCTGTTCATTTTACCATATTTGCGGCCTACCGTCTATATTATTCGAAGGAAGATCCTGCCTCTGGAACATAAAAAAAGCCGAGCGCAGCCGGAAGGCTGCGCCCGGTATCAATTCATTGTTTACTACTCAACAAATCGTACATTTTCATGGTCTCTCTGTTTCGATACTCGTGCTTTTCATAATACGCGATCAATTCGCCGTCATCGTCACGCAGAGCGACCATGTATACATCTTTGTTTTCTTTCTCGTTGTAGAACGTGTAGACCAGATTGTTTTCTTTCGAAGCACGAAACCAGTCCACAACTTTGCAGATCGTCTCTCTCGACTTCTCGTTATGGCAAGCGAGCAGACTCTTCCCGAGCAGATCCTTGCCGCCCCACTTTGCATATCTGCCGACCGCTGCCGGGTTCATGTAGATGATCTTATGATCCAGGTCGCAGATAACTACTGCCGCCCGGTCCGCTTCCAAAACACTTTTATAGACTTTCTGTAAATATTCCATGTTCTATTCTCCATCCAAATAGTTTACTTCCGAGTCGAGTTTGAAGGACTTCTGCATGCACTCCGCCAAGACGCGGACATTGCCCGAGTCCGGGTACAGGACCACATCTGAGGGCGTATAGGTGTCAATGTCCAGGTACGTCACCGGTTCGTCCGAAGTGTTCGTCAGCATGTGTGCCCCGTTTTCATTCGGTGGGAAGAAGGCCACATCGCCCGCGGTCACGACCCGGTCCCCATTCGGCGTCCTAAGTGTAGCCGTGCCGGAAATGATGTAGAACATCTCTTCTCTCCCGAGATGCTGGTGGTACGGGTAGTTGCTCTGGCCCGGCATCAGCGTGTAGAACGCGACCGAAAGTTTCCCTTCGCCTGCTTTATACGGCGAGATCACCGTGCTCTTCAAAAAGCCGAACGAATGGCGGTGCTCCCCCTCCGGGTCGTACACCTGGTTCAAGTCGACCTCCTTGTATTCGGCTGTCTTAACATTTTTGATCACGAAATCCTGCATATTTCCTCCTCAAACTCTGCGAACTATTGCAGTGACATAACATAGATCTGGCACGGGTTCAGCTCGTCCCAATATGCCGGAAACACCTCGAACTCCTTAAAACCCAGCGCCCTGTAGAACAGGTTCGTCCTGTCATAATCCTCATAATGTCCCATCTGAACGGTCTTCACCTGCATGAAGGAATAGCCGCCGTCTACAGCCACTTTCTTCGCCTCGTCGAACATAGCCTTCCCGACGCCCGTCCTGTGATGATCCATAAGCACACCCATCACATGGATCTCCATGGTGTCTTTTCCTGTTTCTTTCAGGCATAAAAAGCCCACCGGTTTCTCGCCGTCGAAAGCGGCGATCAAAGGAAGGCCTGCACTCTCTTTGATGTAGGCTTCACGCGTCTCGGGGACCCCAAACCAATCGGGCAATGCTTCCAAGACCAGCCGCGTGATCTGCTGTTTTTCATTTCCCTCGTTTACTACTCTGATATCCATATTTTCCTTTCTGACATCAACGACCTCTTGTGAAGTCATCGATGTTTTCAAATGCAGGGGAAGCTCTCTCTTCCCCTACCCGAAATTAATTCAACACCGGTCATTTTGCGATAGAGGCCAGTTTTTCTCTTAAGGCCACAAACCGTAAGCAATCGCGTACCGGATCATACCTCTCCTGGTTCAGATACGGCAGATAATACCATGCCAGATTATGCGGCAACGACGGGTCTGCGCAGCGACCCTTTTCAACATGTTGCAGCATCTTCTCGAGGCAGTCCAGCGTTTCCTCTTTTTTGTCCATTGCCACATAATACGTTGCCATGTACCGATACAGCGTCGCCATGGGGCCTTCCAGCCCTGCAGCCTTATCCGGTCCTACCATTTCGCCTGCTTTTTCACAGAACTCCACCATACTTTCGAAATAGTTTATTTTCGTGTCCCAGTTTTCCTGTTCATTCGGAAGCGTATAAGCCACGTAGTCGCGGAGAACATTTATGGTATGTCGTATCAGTGACAATATGCAGTCCTCGATCTCCTCCTTCTTCTGGATCGTCCCGTTGAAGCAGTCCGTAATGAAGATCTCTCTGCAGGAATCGAGGCAGGGAAGCATAGACACTACCTCGTCATAGCCCTGTTCATCCTTCCACGCTTCCTTGTAGAGAACGGCCAACTCCTTCACACATGTGAATCGGAAGTCATAATCGTCCGACTGTTTGATCATGTCGCGAAGCATCTTCTCTGCCTCACGCAGGCTGGCCTGGTCCGGGGTTTCCTCCCACATCTCCGAGCAGAGTGCCCTGGCCAAAGCAAGACGGATCTTCATATCGCTCGGGAATTCTGCATGATACTCCCGTAACAGGTTGAAGGCAGTAGGATTATACCCGCATTCCTCGATATGACTGATCGTGGAATAGATCTCCTCTCTTCTGGCCTCCCGCTCTGAAAGCTTAACGCCGAGAAGCTCGTCCACACTGATCCCGAAGAAGCCGGCCAGCTCCGGAAGGTACTCGATCGCAGGGTAGCCCGTCCCCGATTCCCATCGGCTTATAGCCTGAGGCGTAACCCCAATGCTTTCTGCCAGTTTTTCCTGTGTCACACCTTTTTGGTTTCTTATCTTTTTTATGGTTTCACCTATTGTTATGATCATGCTATCACACTCCTATCAATAATTGTTTTCTGTAAGCTTACGATCAAATTATACTTTACGAACTACATAAAAACAATTATCAATTCATTGTTAACAGCTAAACGATCCGTTGTGTTGGATCCTGTTCCACAGGGTCTCTTTTTGCTCCATTCCGAAATTGAGGATCTTCCACAGGGAGTCGACCGCATAGGGCCCGTAGGTCTGCATGTACGATATGTGCATCTGTTCTGCGCCGTAAAAGATCAAGTCAAACTCTTCCCTCGAAACTCCCGCCTCGCCATAGTAACCCATCAAAAAGCTCTCGGCCAGGTCGAAGCGGTAATTCATCTCTTCGGTGTCATGGTTAAAGTCCACGTACTGCATGATGAACGGCCAACCGAGGTCCAGATACCGGCTGCCGATGCCGGAGTCATCCAGGTCGACAAATACCACCCTGCCGTCCTTATCGAGCATGGCGTTATGCGGTCCCATGTCGGTGTGAACGAAGCATTGATCCAGCTTCTCAAAATCGGGGATCGCGTCCAGGATCGCATCGAACTCCTTGACAAAATCACGGTCTCTGAACCACTCGTAGTAACCCTGTTTACTCTGGGTAAATGGCGACTTTTCCTGGTATCCTTGTAACGCATGCAGCTTTCTGGCTGCCTGTCCTAGTCTGTATTCATCCTCCGGAGTTTCTTCGAGTTGTCTTCCCTCGATAAACTCCATAAGATAAAACCAATACCCCTGTTCGCAGATATAATACGCTCCCGTCTTTGCGGGAAATACACGCGGCGCGAGGGCCTTTTCATTGCCCAAAAACAGGTGCGCATGGACGTTGCTCTCGATCGTAGTTTCCGGTGTTTCACACGAATAGCCTTTCAAAACAAAGCATTCGGAAGCGGTTATGATCTTGTATACCGGTCGGGCCGGGTCGTCCTTCAGCAGTTCTGCTGCGGAACCCTCCAGTCCCCAGCTTCGTAAGACGTTTTGTATCTGTTCTCCTACATTTTCCATTGATATTCCTCCTAATTCAGTTACACTATTTCATGCTTCGTATAAGCCTTAGCATGTTGGTTTCTGTATCTTTCGGGTACGTGTAACCGCAGTTTGCGGCGACTTCATTGCCAAGGATACTCCACAGCTCCGCAACCGCATCAAACGATGCCCAAATGCTCGCATAGTCTGCTTTCGGATAGGTGCTTTTATAAAGCGAAAAGCGTTCCTCTCCGAGCAGTTTTTCCATGTTGCTGTCCAGGATGCCCATGTCGACCGGCTGCCCCGCGCGCAGGAACAGGTCCCAGCGGATCATCCGGTTCAGGAGATCCCGCACGGCCACATTCAGGTAGAACATGGCGGAAGGCAGTTCTTTTCTCAAGGTATATTCGGCCAATGTCTTCATCACCCACCAGAACTCGTTGCACGCCGAAATAAAACCTTCCTCGGAAGGTTTTTCCGCAAACCATGTCTGTTTTTCGTCCAACCGCTCGATCGCGGGCAATGCTCCATCCTTATCCAAAAGTTTCAGATAGGTATCCCCGATCCAAACATTTTCATGATCCGGTTCGCAATTGTATCTGGCCAGAAATGTGTCCCGGTCCACGACGTTGATCGCGATCGTAACGCCGTCGCTAAACACCATCAAATGCGCTTTCGTATCGTTCGGGAACATCTCCGGATAGTTCTTATCTCCCCGATAGAGCAGGATCCGCTCACCGAAACAGTGCGCAAAGACATCACCCTCAAACTTCTGCGTATCTTTCACCACGAAGTAAAAGTTGTAGTAATCATACTCCCTCTTAGGCAGCAGATTCGTCCGAATGACTGCCCTTACAGCCTCGTCTTCGCCGGCCACCGCCAGCACGTTTTCGATAATTTC
>JAFYZH010000067.1 GCA_017548765.1 Lachnospiraceae bacterium
ATATTTATCCTGGGCCTTTTGATATCGGTACATGAATTCGGACATTTCATCGTCGCGAAACGAAACGGAGTTCATGTCATCGAGTTTACCATCGGTTTCGGACCGGTCATCGTATCAAAGACCATCAACGGAACGAAATACTCGTTGCGTTGGATCCTGTTTGGCGGTGCTTGTCAGATGCTCGGCGCGGACATGGGTCTGGTAAACGAGGAAGACGAAGAATATGTGAATCTGCTGAAAGAGCAGGAAGGCAGATCCTTTACCGAGAAGTCGGTATGGGCGCGCATGGCGATCCTGTTTGCGGGACCGTTTTTCAATTTCCTGCTTGCATTCGTCCTGGCGGTCATCTTATTTGCATTTGCCGGCGTGGACACTCCGCGTGTCGGCAAGGCGATCGATAACTATCCCGCGCAGGCAGCCGGAATCGAGTCCGGAGACGAGATCTATTCGGTCAATGGACATCGCATCTTAACGCAGAGAGACCTGCAGTTATATATGCAGTTCACCTATAAAGAAGGACCGCTCACCGTTGTGTTCTTACGCGACGGCGAGAAGCACACAGTCGAACTGATCCCGAAACTTCAGACGCAGGAGATGGCAGACGAAGAAGCGAAGAACAATCTGTCCAGTTCGAAAAAATCGGAGGAGGAAACGCCTGCAGTTCCTCGCCCGCTCATCGGTATCCAGTACATGGGACGCGAAGATGTCGGCGCCTTACGCCTCCTTCGCCTGAGCGGACACGAAGTATTTTATTGGATGAATGTGACCGTTAAGAGTCTCGGCATGCTGTTTACCGGTAAAGCCTCGGTCAATGATCTGTCCGGCCCGGTGGGCATCGTCGGTATCATGGGCGAAACCGTCACGGAGACTAAATCGGGCGGAGTCGGTCTCGTATTGCTGAACTTCATCAATCTGGCCATCCTGTTCTCCGTGAACCTGGGTGTTATGAACCTGCTTCCGATCCCTGCACTCGACGGCGGAAGATTGTTGTTCTGTATTATCGAAGCGATTCGCCGCAAGCCCGTATCGAAAGAAAAAGAGATGTATGTGACGCTTGCCGGAGCTCTTCTTTTGATAGCCTTAGTCATCTTTGTATTCTTTAACGACCTCAGAAAATTCTTTTTCTAAAGCGTTAAGAAGGGGTGGGAAATATGAGAGAACGTACGAAAACCGTTTCCATCGGAAACGTGGTGATCGGAGGCGGAAATCCGATCCGCATCCAGTCGATGACGAATACCCGCACCGAGGATGTGGAGGCAACGGTTTCCCAGATATTGAAATTAGAAAAAGCCGGGTGCGAGATCATCCGCTGTACGGCGGCTACGCCTGAAGGCGCCGACGCTATCGCAAAGATCAAGCCCCGCATACATATTCCGTTGGTAGCCGATATCCATTTCGATCATCGGCTTGCGATCCGTGCGATCGAAAACGGAGCAGATAAGATCCGGATCAATCCCGGAAATATCGGCGGCGATGATAAACTCCTGGAGGTCGTGAAGGCAGCACAGGAGCGGAACATTCCCATCCGCGTCGGAGTGAATTCCGGTTCCCTTGAGAAGGATATCCTCGAGAAAAACGGCGGCGTGACCGCAGAAGGTCTGGTCGAAAGCGCACTGGAGAAGGTACATCGCATCGAAGATATGGGGTATGATAACCTGGTCATCAGTATCAAATCCTCGGATGTCATGATGTGCGTGGAAGCGCATAAGCTGATCGCAGATCAAACGCTTCATCCCTTACATGTAGGGATCACCGAAGCCGGAACGGTATTCTCCGGAAACATCAAATCGGCCTTAGGCCTTGGGCTTATCCTGAATCAGGGTATCGGTGATACCATCCGTGTTTCATTGACCGGAGATCCCGTATATGAGATCCAGAGCGCAAAATTGATCCTGCGCACGTTGGGACTTCGTAATGACGGGATCGAAGTCGTTTCCTGTCCGACTTGCGGCCGTACCCGGATCGACCTGATCGGGCTGGCAGAGAAGGTGGAACGTCTGGTAGAAGATTACCCCCTGAATATCAAAGTTGCCGTTATGGGCTGCGTGGTCAATGGACCCGGCGAGGCGAGGGAAGCTGACCTCGGGATCGCAGGCGGCGACGGCGTAGGCCTTTTGTTCCGCAAAGGCGAGATCCTGCGTAAGGTACCGGAGGATCAGTTACTGGCGGCGTTAAAAGATGAACTGGATAAACTGAATGAGTAAGAAGTTTTTTGAAGTATTTAACAAACTGACGTTAAAAGAAGCATGTCGGGATGAATTTGCCGAGGTGTGGATCGATCAGATGGACATGAAGATGGAGGATCCGCAGATCCTCATCATCCGCATGCATTGCGATAATCTGATCCTGCGCCCCGACATTCTTTACTGTGCCCGCGAGATCAAACGTCAGGCTTTGGAAGATAAAACAGAAGTACATTTTGTGGAAAGGTATAACCTGTCCGCACAGTACAACCTGGAGAATCTTCTGGAGGTATATAAAGACAGTTTGATGGATGAAGTCTTCTCCATCATGCCTGCCGTGGCTGTACATCTGAATAATGCCGAATGGAAAGCGGAAGGGAATATCCTGACGATCACGACATGTAAGAGCGAAGTGATCGAGGGTAAGATCGAGTGTTTTAAGAAACGTATGCACCAGATCTTTATGGAACGTTTTGCCATGGAGGTCGATGTTCGCGTGATCACGGATGAGCGGGTCCGTCTTCGTTCGGAGAACCTGCCTCCCCGCAAAGATGAAGAGGCGTTTATGGATTACGAGGCGTTTTCCGACCTGCCTTCGTACGATTCGGACGGCATGCCGTATGTTTCTTCGGAAGATGTGGAAACGCCGGCGGTCGAAGGCTCTGCGCCGAATGCGGATAATATAACTGCACCTTCCGGTGTAGAAGCTGCCCAGGTTGCCTCTACGGCTCCGGAAACTCCCGCGAAGCCCACGCAGCCGAAAGACGAAAAGAAAAAAGAAACAAAGAAAGCCGAAGAGAAGGTGCCTGCGCAGTCCGAAATGAAAGCTTCGGGCGGACGCTGGAGCCGCAATGCCCGTAAAGGTGATAAGGACGGCAAATTCAATTCGCAACCCCGGCGCTACCGTGGGTTCGAAGGACTTCGCGATACATCGGATGAGAACGCCGTTTTCGGACCTTCCTTCCGGTCGCCGGAGACATTTACCGCGATCAACACCTTATATTCGGACGTCGGCGAGGTATTTATATACGGACAGGTCTTCGGGATGGATACCCGGGAAGTCAGCAACGGAACGAAAACGATCGTTACTTTTTGTGTTACTGATTTTACCGACAGTATCCGCTGTAAGATGTTCATCGCGACCGAAGACATGGCCGAATTCAAGAACTTATTCAAAGATAAGATGTTCATCGAACTGTGGGGCATCTGCCAGTACGACAGCTACGATCACGACTATGAGATCGCTTCTGTGCGTGCCATCAAGAAATCGGCAGATAAGCGTACAATGCGTGTCGACGACGCCCCAGTCAAGCGTATCGAGCTGCATTGCCATACGAAGATGAGTGAGATGGACGCGGTTTCCGAGGCCGGCGATCTCGTGAAGCAGGCCGTGAAGTGGGGGCATTCCGCACTTGCCATTACGGACCATGGCGTCGTGCATGCATTTCCCGATGCCATGCATGCGCTCGAGAAGGGATCGGATTTTAAGGTCATCTACGGTGTGGAAGGTTATCTCGTCGACGACCATAAACATACGGTCAATGACAGCCGGGGCCAGAGCCTTAACGATACGACGTTTATCGTTTTCGATATCGAGACGACCGGTTTTTCCCCGATCTACAATGACATCATCGAGATCGGCGCGGTAAAGGTCTGCAACAATAAGATCGTAGACCGTTTTTCGGAGTTTGTGAACCCGAAGAAACCCATCCCGTACCGTATCGAGAAACTGACCAGCATCAATGATGCGATGGTCATGGACGCACCGACGATCGATGTGATCCTGCCGCGTTTCCTGGAGTTTGTGGGCGATGGCGTGCTCGTTGCGCATAATGCGGAATTCGATGTCGGATTCATCAAGCAGAAAGCGAAGAACCTGGGCATGTCTTTCGACGGCACCTGGGTCGATACCATCGGTATGGCGCGTAGTTTGCTGCCGCATCTGTCGCGTTACCGACTGGACACGGTGTGTAAGGAACTCGGTGTTACGAACGCCCACCATCACCGTGCGGTCGATGATGCCGAGGCTACCGCAGAGATCTTCCAAAAGCTCTGCGACATGCTGGCAGATAAAAACATCACGAATGTTGACGAACTGGAAGAAAACTGCAAGATCTCCGAGGATGCGATCCGTAAGCTTCCCATGTATCATGTAGTTTTACTGGCGCAGAATGAGACAGGGCGCGTGAACCTGTACCGCATGATCTCATTTTCCCATTTGAAATATTTCGCGCGTAAGCCGCGTATCCCGAAGAGCATGCTGGAGCAGTACCGCGAAGGCATTCTGGTCGGTTCCGCCTGCGCGTCGGGCGAGCTGTTCGAAGCCCTGATCCGCGGTGAGTCGGATAATGAACTGGGCCGGATCGCGTCGTTCTACGACTATCTGGAGATCATGCCCCTGGGTAATAACCAGTTCCTGATCGACGACGAGGATTACGACAATATCAACAGCAAAGAAGACCTGATGGACCTGAACCGTAAGGTGATCGAGCTGGGTGAGAAGATGGAGAAACCCGTTGTGGCTACGGGTGATGTCCACTTCCTGGCACCGGAAGATGAGATCTATCGCCGCATCATCACCTTCGATAAGATCGAGAAAGAAAAGCCGCAGCCTCCGCTTTATCTTCACACGACAGCGGAGATGCTCGAGGAGTTTTCTTATCTCGGTGCGGAGAAGGCGTATGAGGTCGTTGTAACAAATACACATAAGATCAGCGACATGATCGAGAAGATCTCCCCGGTCCGTCCCGATAAATGTCCGCCGGTCATCGAAAACTCCGACACGGAGCTGCGTGAAAGTTGCCATGCGAAGGCGGAGTCCATCTACGGCTCGCCGCTTCCGGACATCGTCCGGGAACGCCTGGATAAGGAACTGAACTCGATCATATCGAACGGCTATTCGGTCATGTATATCATTGCCCGTAAGCTCGTTTTGAAATCCAATGCGGATGGCTATTTGGTTGGTTCGCGTGGTTCCGTAGGTTCGTCGCTCGCCGCGACGATGTCCGGTATCACGGAGGTAAACCCGCTCAGCCCGCACTATTATTGCACAGAGTGTCATTACTCGGATTTTGATTCCGAGGATGTTAAGAAATACGGCGGCGGCTTAGGCTGCGGCTGTGATATGCCCGATAAGATCTGCCCGAAATGCGGGGCGAAGATGAAGAAGGACGGCTTTGATATCCCGTTCGAGACCTTCCTCGGTTTCGAAGGTAATAAGGAGCCGGATATCGACCTGAACTTCTCGGGTGAGTACCAAAGTAAGGCGCATGCCTACACGGAGGTCATCTTCGGTGAGGGTCATACGTTCCGCGCAGGAACGATTGCGACGGTCGCCGAGAAGACCGCGTATGGTTACGCGAAGCACTATTTTGACGATCATAGTGAGTCAAAACGGAGTTGCGAACTCGATCGTATCTCCGCAGGTTGTGTCGGCATCCGCCGTTCGACGGGCCAGCATCCTGGCGGTATCATCGTTTTGCCGCACGGTGAGGAGATCTATTCCTTCACACCGGTCCAGCATCCGGCGAATGATATGACGACGTCGATCATCACGACGCATTTCGATTATCACTCGATCGACCATAACCTTTTGAAACTTGATATTCTGGGCCATGATGATCCGACCATGATCCGTTTCCTGGAGGATGTCACCGGCCTGTCCGCGAAGGATTTCCCGTTGGATTCGCCCGAGGTAATGTCGCTGTTCCAGAATACGGACGCGCTCGGTGTGGAACCGGGTTCCCTGCTGAACTGTAAGCTGGGTTGCCTCGGAATTCCGGAGTTCGGCACCGACTTCGCCATGCAGATGGTTATCGATGCGAAGCCGACCTGCTTCGCTGACCTGATCCGTCTGTCCGGTCTGTCACACGGTACCGACGTATGGCTGGGCAATGCGAAAACCCTCATCGATGAGGGTACAGCGACCATTCAGACCGCTATTTGTACGCGTGACGATATCATGATCTACCTGATCAGTAAGGGGCTGGAACCGAACCTCGCGTTCATCATCATGGAGAGTGTTCGTAAAGGTAAGGGCCTGAAGCCTGAGTGGGTGGAGACCATGACTGCGCACGGCGTGCCGGACTGGTACATCTGGTCCTGTAAGAAGATCAAATACATGTTCCCGAAAGCACACGCGGCGGCCTACGTTATGATGGCTTGGCGTATCGCGTACTGCAAGATCTTTTATCCGCTGGCTTATTACGCGGCCTTCTTCAGTATCCGTGCGGTAGGCTTCTCCTATGAAGTCATGTGCATGGGTTATCCGAAACTGAAGGCTACGCTGCTGGAGTTCTGGAACCGCTACACGCATAATAAGAATGACCTGTCTGTGAAGGAACAGGATATGCTGCGTGACATGCGTATCGTACAGGAGATGTACGAGCGTGGTTTCGACTTTATGCCGATCGACCTGTACCGCGCGAAAGCGGACCGTTTCCAGATCATCGACGGCAAATTGATGCCGTCCTTCATGTCGATCGACGGAATGGGCCAGAAGGCGGCAGAGAGTTTGGAAGCAGCGGCGAAGGATGGTCCCTTCGTTTCGAAGGACGATCTGAAGGATCGCGCGAAACTCTCGAAGACCTTGATCGATAAGATGGATGAGTTGGGACTTCTGGGAGATATCCCGGATTCCGCCCAGTTCTCGTTGTTTGATGGATTTTTATAGAATAGTTCGTCCAAACGGGCGATAAGTGAGGAGTATGGATATGGAACCTGATTTTATTACATTGACCGTCGGAAAACAGAAGACGATCGCTTTGATCGCCCATGACGGAAAGAAACCCGATTTGATCGAATGGTGCAAGAAGCACGCGAAGATCCTGGAAAAACACAAACTGGTCGGTACCGGAACGACCGCACGTATGATCACGGACCGCACCGGACTTACCGTAAAAGGATATAATTCCGGCCCTCTGGGCGGTGACCAGCAGATCGGTGCACGTATCGTAGAGGGAAAGATCGATATGATCGTATTCTTTTCGGATCCTTTGACCGCGCAGCCGCACGATCCCGACGTGAAGGCGCTTATGCGTATCGCGCAGGTTTACGATATCCCGATGGCGATCAGCCGCGCGGGAGCGGATTTCATGATCACTTCGAGTTACATGAATAAAGAGTACGATCATGACATCATCAATTTCAAAAAGAATATCGAAAACCGTGCAGAAACACTATAATACGGTCGATGATGTAAATATTGGGATAGGTTAATGAAAACAAAGGAGAGATCCTGCAGGAGGCATTATGTACCGACACATGGATGAGACCGAAATCGAGATCGGCAGATTGTCGAACTTGAAAATGGTTCATTTTTACAATTTGATATCCAAGAATGATGAAGTCGGAGCTATAGCCGTTTACGACGAGGAGGACAGGCAGATCAACCTCTGCGCCCTGGATCAGCATTACGATAAACTTCTGGAGAGGATCGTGACTTGCTACCGGATGCAGAAAGACCGTTCGCTGATCGTCATGGACGAAGAGACCAGGTCGCTGCTGGATGCCATGCTTCAGGACGCTCCCGCAACCGGTGAACCACACTTCTGGGGCGAGATCCCCGGGATGAAGTTGCAGAACATGCCGGAGATCGATCCGGGAGGGTATCTGGACTACATGGTCCTTCCGATCCTTCGTTTTTACATCCGCGAACTCCACCGGCTGTTTGATCTTCCGTTCGAATGGAAGCAGCTTGCATCCTCATGGCATGGAAGGGGCATGTTGGAAGGCATGGCAAATGAACTGGCCATCCACATGCCGTATCGTATTTCGAAGCGGAAGAGCGGCGAGTACGATATCCTGATCGGCAACTATCTGGGTAAGACACACCGGCTGAACATCCGGATCGTGCTGGAACGTTTTACGTTGCGGGCTTATTTTTCCTGTCCGCCCATGAACCTTTCGGGTTACAGCGTTTACTCGATTTCCCCTCGCGATAAGACTGTGAGTGAGAAGACGAGTATTTCCGTCGGCGGAAAGACATTCTATGAAAACGCCGAGACGCAAAAACCTCTGGATCCCGCTGATAAGGAAGCCTTGTGGCAGAGGGTCGGGGAGGAGAAACTGACTCGCTTTTTGGGTACCGCCCCGGAAACGACGGAGATCGTTTTACTTCCGTGGGGGCACTACTGGATATTCTCGGTAGCAGACCGGTTCGGTGAAGCCATGCAGAAGCAGGATATCGAGATCGGTTATCTGGTACTGGAGGATCGTTACGACATCGTCCGAAAACAGAGTTTTTCGCATATTATCGGACGCAAGAATAAAGTCGAACTTGACGCGAGATGCGCATGCGGGGACATCTTCGTACGCAAAGATTCTACAAAGCGTATGCAGATCGCATTTGAAGACACCGGATACACTTCTTCCGGAAGGTATAAAGAACTGTATGCGGGTCGATATTTGATCGGTGAGATACAATAACCTACACAGGAGATTATCATGGGACTTTTTGGTAAAAAAAGATCGAATACGGATTCGAACCAGGGACGCAGATTAAAGAATCTGATCGAGGAAGAAACGAACCGGGAGGATGAAGACCTGACGTTTCTTACGTACCTGTATAAAGTAAAAGATTCCGAGGTGGAGCCGTATATCCGGCCGATGAGTCTGTTTCTGGATGTGGTCGAGATGATCATGAGTAATCCGGTGGACTTTAAATCCGGGGATCGTCTGGCGACCGTTTACCGCGCAGAGCGGATCTATAAAGAGATATTCATCTACGATGAGGAAACGCCGAATGCAGAGGAGCTGCAGCGTGTTTTCGTGGAATTATTCGACGAAGGCGGCGCGATAGCCATGGATCTGTACGATTCGGGTCTGTTCCGCACGTTCTACGATAAGAGCAACTATATCTATCTGGTCAATGCGATCAGCGTTTACCCGAACCTTCGCGAGGTATTTACCGTTCTGACTAACTACGGCATTTCCGTACGCGAATATTATATCGACGATGGGGAATACCTTTCGAATATGATCCGCGTTGCGAAAGCATTGTCCGATGCGGCACCCATGCAGTATGAAAGTATCACGTCGACGGAACTCACGAAAGTGCAGCGTATGAACGGCATCTACAACCTCGATGCCGTGGATGTCGCGAGAGCCGAGAAGCAGTTGCAGGAGACGCGTCAAATCATGGATCACAGTCTGGATGTGATCACACAGGTGGACCAGAGAACGAAGCAGTTGCAGGAAGTTATGGAGGAGGTCTCCAACACGATCCGTGATATCGGCCGCAGAGAAGCGGAGATCATGCAGAATACCGCCGAGACCTGTAAGCAGGATCTGGCTACGGAATATAAAAACGAGATCAAAAACCAGAAGAAGCAGATCAGTCTCAAGAGTGAGCAGTTTGTAAAGCAGATGTTTGAGGATGCCTCGAAGGAACTGGAGCAGCTGCGTACGATGGCGAAGACGATCTCATCCTCCACCAGTCTGGAGATCACGAAGATGAACCAGGAAGCGGAGAATGTTCTGCGCCGCGTGCAGCGCATGGTCAATGATGACGAAGAAGTTCGTCGTATCCTGAAGCAGGCCGATGAAAACCAAGAATTCATGCGTAAGGTATCGCAGATCGAGATGTTCAACGACACGAATCTGGCGGCGATCGAGCAGGTGGTTTCGAACCAGGCACGTATCACGGCGGAAGCGGCAGAGGTGCAGGCTGCAACAGGCGCGCAAACTGCGACCGGAGCGCAGCCTACGGTCATCATTAAGCAGCCCTCTGCAAATGCAATTGCACAGGAGCCGACCGTGGTCTTTGCGGCGCCGGAACGTGGCGAGAACGTTCGTACGGCGGACGATATCGTTGATTATTCCGTTAACCCGCTTTTGGATCCTGAGATCCCGTTTAAGGATCGTCTCGCGATCGTTATGAAAGAGAAAAACCGCCGCATGAAGAAGGGCGAGCATTTCCATGAAGTGTTCGACGATGTCCTGATCGCGCTGATGGAGGATTCCAACCCTTACCTTATCGGACCTTCGGGGTGCGGTAAAACTTACATGGTTCGTCAGTTGACCGAACTGCTCAACCTCGATTTCATCGATATCGGTTACATCAATGAGGAGTATGATATTCTGGGCTTCCAGACCGCGACCGGCGGTTACAGTACCCCGAATTTCTACCTCTGCTATAAATACGGTATGGTCGCGTTCTGCGATGAGCTCGATAACGGTAACAGTCGTGCGACCGTAAAATTGAACTCTTTCCTCTCGAACGTAAAGAATGCCAGCTATAATTTCCCGAATGGTGAAAATGTAAAGCGTCATTCCAACTTCCGTATCATCGCGGCCGGTAATACTTCCGGTAACGGTGCCGATTCGAACTATAATACCCGAGAGAAGATCGAGGAGTCCGTACAGCAGCGTTTCATGCCGATCTATGTCAACTATGACAACGAGGTCGAAAAGGCGATCCTCGCCGATTATCCGGATTGGTTCAGTTTTATCGTGCTGTTCCGTACCGCGACGACTGCATGGGGCGAGAGCAGCGGTATGGGCGAAGCCTCCGGTATATTGACCACGCGTGATGCATCTCACATCAAGCGGTATCTGGACAATGACAGCTTCGACACCTCACAGATCGTCAAATATGAATTCATCCAGACGAAGGAACTGGATTACCTTCTGTTCTTGGAGAACTATATGAAAGACCGGATCGTGGAATATCCCGATGCGGAAGCGATCTTTTTGAACTTTGCGGATCAGGTAGAACAGATCCGGGAGAAAGGCGGACGTAGATAATGGGTCAGGAAACCCAACTTGTGATCGAAAAACATGGCGGCATGTATATCTTTAAAATGCGGTTTCGTTCCCTGAGTGAGGTGGAGCGTTATTTGCGTACCGATCCGCAGGTGAATGATGAGATCTTCTACACACAGAAGAGTATCACTGCATCGGAGAAGTTTGCAGGCGAGCCGCTCGAACGTGCCATTCGGTACTGTCTGGGTGGTTACGACCATGATTTCGCACGTTTCCTGCAGATTAAAAAAGAGATCGACCGCGTCAACCTGAAGACAAATCATAACCGAAAGACCGTACCTTCGGTGGTCGGTTCCCGTCCGAACGTTCCGGCCTTCATCGCCGGGGCGCCGAAGACGATGTATCGTATGGAGCGTGCGCAGGAGAAGAAATTCATAGAGATCTACATGGACCTGACGTATGACCATACGACTACGGAGGAACAGATCGTCAACCGCGGTATCCTTACATTAAACCTGATCTCTCTTTTGGAGGAGCAGGGCATCTATGTGAATTTTAAAGTTTTCGAGTGTTGTTACGTATCCGATGAAGTATTTTATGTCGAGATCGACCTGAAAAAGCCCGAGGAACGTATCAACGTACAGAAGTGTTATTATCCGATGTGCGGCAAGGAGTTCCTGCGCCGTGTATTGGTACGTGTCATGGAGTCTGTGCCGTTTAAGCGGAACTGGTATATGAGTTACGGTACGGTCATGAATGAGAAGCAGATCCGCGCTGTGCTGGATGTCCCCGAGGATAAGATCATGATCCTGGCGCCGAAGGCGATGGGCATCATGGGTAAGGATATCTATGCGGATGCGGATGCGTTTTTAAGCAGGATCAAATTGAAAGAAGAGATCTATTTTCCGTCTTACCGTAAGAATGAGGATTAACGATGGCTACCGTTTATCAATATCATGAAAATCAAAAAGAGCTGGTACGCGCATTTGAGGAGCTGGACTTCGAAGATTCCAACATCATCATGCAGTTGGGTCACCATGCCCAGGTCAATATATCCACGCTTTCGGAGAGTGTGCTGTCCGGCACGAAGAATTTACGAACGCAGGATATCATAACGACTCTGGAGCATACGATCGATGAATTATCGAAGTTCCAGAAGAAGGACACGACCGGAAGGTGGCGACTGACATTTTCCAGGAAACGGGCGAACGACCGGGCTTTCCTGAACTGGTGCCGCAACGTAGAAGGCCGGATGGATATGGTTTCGGAACGACTGCGCGAGCATCAGGTGTACCTGATGAAAAATATCGTCATGCTGGAGGAATTCGCCCGCATGAACCGTATGAGCGAAGCCGAACTCGAGGAGGCCATTTCGATCGGACATACCGCCATCGTGCATATGGAAGAAGAAAAGCAGGCGGTCTTAGAATCGAATATCGAGATCCCCCAGGATGATCTGGAAGTGTTTTTTGCTGAACGGAACCATCAGCGTGAACGTATCGAACTTCGTATTCAGGAACTGCAACTGTCGCGCCAGGTATCGCACCAGCTGAATGAACAGTTTAGCATCCTGAAGTATAATCAACAGACGATGGCAGATAAGATCCAGGGCGTTCTTTGGAATACGATGGTGCTTTGGAAGAACCAGGTCGCATTGATGATGGAGCAGGGGCAGAACAGTGATCAGGATCACGCGGCCATCGACCGGCGTAATAAAGAGTTGATCGATCGTTTTTCCGAGATGGTCCAGCTGAAAAAAGAGGACGATGAAATGCTCGATCACATGAAGCAGACGACGCTCCAATAGTTTCTGAGGATAGGGAGTGAAGATGAAGATATACGTGGATTTTGACGATTGTTTGTGCGAGACGGCGAAAGCATTTACCGGGATCGCAGATAAGCTTTTCGGGAAGAAGGTCCCCTATGAGAAGGTGCGGTTCTTCTCCTTACAGGAGTCGTTCGAACTTGATGATGAGGAGTATAAGGAACTGATGGAGTATGGGCACCGTCCGGAAGTTTTGATGGCCTATGAGGAAACGCCCGGGGCTTCGCAGGTTTTGAACGAATGGATCGACCAGGGCCATGAGGTGTATATCATCACCGGACGGCCGTATAATTGTTATGAGGCGTCACGGGGGTGGCTGGACGCATACGGCCTAAGCCGGGTCAATGTATATTTCCTGGATAAATACGGCAGAAACGGCGCTGACGGCAAGTATGAGTACAATATGACGCTGGAAGAGTATTACGACCTGAAGTTTGATTTTGCCGTGGAAGATTCACCGCTTGCTTTTCGGTTTTTTGAGCATCTGCCTAAGATGCAGGTTTTGGTCTTCGACCGGCCGTGGAACTGCGATAGTGCATTGCCCGGGGAGAATTATACGAGATGTAAGGACTGGGCGGCCATAGCCGAGATCGTTAAGAAACAGTCGGAACTGTGATTTAGATATAAAAAGAGCCTGTGATAACGGAATGCGTTTATCACAGGCTCGATTTATTTATTTCTCGGAGAGCATCAGCATCAGTTCGTTGCTGCGCTCGATGAACTTCGTCATGCGGTCGGCTTCGAGTGGAGCGTGGGAGATCATTGCGAGGTCGTAGAGCTGCTCGCAGATCTTCGTGCTCAGGTCGCCCTCGGGAAGACTCTGCAACTTCTGAACGAGAGGATGGTTCGTGTTGAGGATGAGGCTCAGGCTGTTCTGCTCGAACATGGAAGAGTCCATGCCATACATTGCGTACATCTTCATCATTTCCTGCATGCGGCGTCCTTCTTCGGACATGGTCATCATGGAAGCGATGGAAGGGTTCTTCAGCGCGTAAGCCTTGACGTCGAGTTTATCGTTGTTCAGAGCCTTCTTAAACATTGCGGACAATGTTTCATTGGCCTTTGTAAGAGCATCTGCGTCCGCCTCGGATTCCTTAAAGGAGTCGGAGAGATCGGAGTCGATGCGGATGAATTTGACATCCTTATTCTGCTGCTCGAGGTAGCTGATGAACGGCGTGTCGATGTTGTGCGTCAGGATGACAGCGTCGATCTTTGCCTCGCGGAACATGTGGATGTACTGGCCCTGATCCTTCAAATTGGTTACGTAGAAGATCTGGTTTTTATGCTCTGCTTCGTTCTCCTTCAGGCAGTCCTCGATGGTCAGGTATTTGCCGTCAAGGTTCTTGAAGAGGAGATAGTCCTTCATCTTCTCGGCGAACTTCGAGTCACGGATGCAACCGAACTTGATGAAAGGGCTGATGTCGTCCCAGTACTTTTCGTATGCCTCGCGGTCGGTCTTGCACATGCCGGAGAGTTTGTCAGCAACCTTCTTCGTGATGTAGTCGGAGATCTTCTTGACGAAGCCGTCGTTCTGCAGGGCGCTACGCGATACGTTCAGCGGCAGGTCCGGACAGTCGATGGTGCCCTTTAAGAGCATCAGGAACTCCGGGATGACCTCTTTGATATTATCCGCGATGAATACGCGGTTGTTGTATAATTTGATGGTTCCTTCGATGGTATCATACTCGGTGTTGATCTTCGGGAAATACAGGATACCCTTTAAGTTGAA
>JAFYZH010000068.1 GCA_017548765.1 Lachnospiraceae bacterium
CCGTACGACATCGATAAAGTCATCGGAGCGCTGAAGGAGCGCACGAAGGCAGGTAAGGGCTTCTCCATCGTGGCGGTCGCTGAGGGCGCCATCAGTAAGGAGGTCGCAGACCTTCCGAAGAAGGAGAAGAAAGCCGAACTGGCAGCCCGTGCGGCGAAATACCCCTCGGTCGCTTATGAAGTATCGGCGGCGATCCTGGAGCACGGCGGACAGGAAGTCCGCGTGACGGTTCCCGGCCACATGCAGCGTGGCGGCGCGCCTTGCGCTTACGACCGCGTGCTTTCCTCAAGACTCGGCGCAGCAGCCGGTGAACTGATCCTGAAGAAGAACTTCGGTCATCTGGTCTGCATGGTCAATGGCGAAACCACCCCGGTACCGCTTTCCGAGATCGCGGGCAAGCTCAAAGTGATCGAGCCCGACTGCAGCATGATCCGCGAAGCGAAGGCGATGGGCATCTGCTTCGGCGACTGATAAATACACAAACAGAGAATTACGAAAGGAGAGAGCATGGCTTACACGGCGTTTTATCGTAAGCACCGCCCGCAGAACTTCGACGAAGTCCGCGGTCAGGAAGCGGTGGTCACGACATTGCGAAATCAAATAAAGAGCGGACGCGTGGGTCATGCCTACCTGTTCTGCGGAACGCGCGGAACCGGTAAAACCTCCATTGCTAAGATATTCGCCCGTGCGGTGAATTGCGAGCATCCGGAAAACGGAAGCTGCTGCAATGCGTGCCCGACTTGTCAGGGCATACTGAACGGGACCTCGATGAACGTCGTGGAGATCGACGCCGCGTCCAACAACGGCGTGGATAACATCCGTGAGATCCGCGAAGAGGTAAAATACCCGCCGACCGAAGGCAAGTACCGCGTCTACATCATCGACGAGGTGCACATGCTGTCCGCGGGCGCGTACAACGCACTTTTGAAAACGTTGGAAGAGCCGCCGTCTTATGTGATCTTCATCCTGGCGACGACGGAAGTCCACAAAATTCCGGTGACGGTTTTATCCCGTTGCCAACGTTATGATTTTAAGCGCATCCCGACTGAGTCGATCTACGACCAGCTCGTAAGCATCACGCAGAAGGAAGGGGTGGAGGCGGAGGAGAACGCACTGCGATACATCGCCCGCGCGGGTGACGGCGCCATGCGTGACGCCCTGTCGATCCTCGAGCAATGTGTCTCGTTCCACTATGGCGAGCGGCTCACCTATGAGCAGGTGCTCGAGATCATCGGAGCCTCCGATATCGATGTTTTCGTCGATCTGATGACCGCGATCCGCGACCGCGAGACGACGCGGGCGTTAGCGACGATCGACGACATCTGCTACTCCGGCCGCGACCCGGGACAGTTTATCTCCGATTTCGTCTGGTTCATGCGAAACCTGCTCATGTTGCAGACCGGCGTGGTCTCCGACGAGGAGATCGGCATCCTGCCGGAGCGGCGGCCGAAGCTGGAGCAGTTGGCACAGTCGCTCACCATGGAGCAGCTGATGAATTACATCCGCGTTTTTTCCGAGACCGGAAACCGCCTGCGCGCAGCTACGCAGAAGCGCGCGGTACTGGAGGTGGATGTGCTCAAACTGATGTATCCGCAGATGCTGGGAGCACAGACCGAACAGGCGCTCTCGATGCGCCTTTCGAAGCTCGAGCAGATGGTCGCGGATCTTATGAAGAACGGTGTATCCGCAGCGGATGCACAGGCACTCGCAAAGGCTATGCAGAGTGTAGCCGGGAACGTTTCGGGCGAAACACCCGCCCGCGTGACCGAGCCTGCACCCTCCGGGGCATCCTCGGGGGATGTATCCGACTACGCGAAAGCGTACGATGCGGAGGATACGAGCGGCTATCCCCGCGCAGCTGAGGGAGATCTGGCGCTGCTTCAGGAAAACTGGAGCGAGATCAAAAGGACAGCGTCCCCGCTGATCCGTAGCGCACTCGATTTTGCAAAACCGGAATACCGGGGCGGCTTCAAACTCGTATTTTCCGAGAAGGGCAGCTACGGGATCCTGACGCAGTCCCGACTGGAAGAACTTCAGAAAAACATTGCCCGCATCGTCGGAAAGAACTTCGTTCTGGGCAGTGAGCTCGAGGCCAGACGCGCAGCCGGCGCCGTAGCGGACGACGGCACGACACATATCATGAATATTGACTTCCCGATCAACCGGGTATAAATAGTTTCCAAATAATTCAGGAGGATTTAAAAATGGCTAAAAAAGGCGGTTACGGCGGCGGTATGATGCCGTCCAACATGAATAATCTGATGAAGCAGGCACAGCGCATGCAGAGACAGATGGAGGAGCAGCAGGAAGAGTTCGAGAAGAAGGAATTCGAGGCAGCAGCCGGCGGCGGCGCTGTTAAGGTCGTTATCAACGGCAAGAAGGAATTCGTTTCCGTAACTCTCGCTCCGGAAGTTGTAGATCCCGATGATATCGAGATGCTGCAGGATCTCATCGTGGCAGCGGCAAATGAAGCTCTGCGTAAGATGGAAGACGAGAACCAGGAGAACATCAATAAGCTGGCCGGCGGTTTCGGCGGCAATCTGGGCGGTCTGGGCGGCTTAAGCGGCCTGTTCTAAAAACCGCGAATCTATCGGCTTTCTTTGGGAGAAACGATGAAAGAACAGATCCGGAATTGGTTGGCGGAGCATCGCGACGAGATGATCCGCGACATATTCGACCTGGTCAGGGTCGACAGTGAGAAGATGCCGGCGAAAGAGGGCATGCCTTATGGCGAAGGCCCCGCGCAGGCGCTCGCGCTCGCGCTTTCAAAGGCGGAAGGCTATGGCTTTACGACGCAGAACCACGAGAATTACGTGGGCAGCATCGACATGCAGGATGCTCCGCGCGGACTCGACATATTGGCGCATCTGGACGTGGTCCCGGCGACTCCGGGATTTACGGTGACGCAGCCGTTCGAGCCGGTCGAAAAGGACGGAAAGCTCTACGGCCGCGGCACGGCGGATGATAAAGGCCCCGCGATGGCGGCGCTTTATGCCATGCGTGCGCTGAAAGAACTGGGCGTTCCGCTTCGGAAGAATGTTCGCCTCATCCTGGGGTGCGACGAGGAGTGCGGAAGCTCGGACATCGAGTATTATTACAAGAAAGAAGCGGCGGCGCCGTGTACATTTTCCCCGGACTCCTGTTTCCCTGTGGTAAATGTGGAAAAAGGCCATCTGGTCGCCGCGTTCGTGTGCAAAAGTGATCGCAAGTCGGGCGTGATGCCTTGCATCACCGAGGCGCAGTCCGGCATGAAGTTCAACATCATCCCGGATACGGCGCAGATGCGCGTCGCTAACGTGGATCGAGCGATCCTGGCTGCGGCCGCGAAGAACCTGGTCCGCGAGCTTCCGGTGAAGATCACGATCGAGACCTTTCCGGATGACCTGCGTGTGACCGTGAAGGGTAAGAGCGCGCACGCGTCTACACCCGAACTCGGGGTCAATGCACTCACTGCCATGCTGCGACTGTTGCATGACGTGAAGGCTGCATTTGCCGCGACGGAAGATGCAGCGACGAAGGCATTGCTGGCGCTCTCCGAAGTGCTGGTACATGCGGACCATGCCGGGCAGGCGCTTGGGATCGACCGGGACCACGAGGTGACCGGCCCTACGACGGTAAGTCCCGACATCCTGGAGCTTGCGGACGGCAACCTGCGACTTACGATCGACAGCCGTATGGCGCTCGGATCGACGCGGGAGAATACAGTCGGAACGCTGGAGAGAGTCGCCGAAACGTGCGGTTGCACATTCGACGTGGAGCGTTATTCCGAGACACATTATGTGCCGGCGGACTCGGAGTTCGTGAAGACATTGATCGCGTGCTACGAGGACGTGTACGAACGCGAGGGAAGCAAACCCATCGCGATGGGCGGCGGCACTTACGTACATGAAGTCGAGAACGGCGTGGCCTTCGGCTGCGTTGAAGATGAAGAAGAGGTGAACATGCACGGCGATGACGAACACATCGCGGTGGATGACCTGCTAAAAGGAAGCGCGACGTTCGCGCTTGCGATCTACGCCATTTGCGGCGGGGAGTAATTGTGGAATATTTCAGTGATGAATTGACGAATCTGATCAGCGAACTGTCGAGGCTGCCGGGCATCGGTAAGAAGTCGGCGCAGCGCATGGCGTTCTACCTGATCAATCTTCCGGTCGATCGCGTCGAGAAACTGACCTCGACGATCCTCGATGCGCGGAAGAACATTCGGTATTGCAAGACTTGCCTGTGCCTGACGGACAGCGAGGAGTGCCCGATCTGCGGGAATCCGAAACGCGACCATTCCACCGTGATGGTGGTGGAGTCGACGCAGGACATGGTAGCCTACGAGCGTGTTGGCCAGTACAACGGTGTATATCACGTGTTGCACGGCGCGATCTCGCCGGCCCTGCATATCGGACCGAATGATATAAAACTAAAGGAACTCATTTCCCGTTTGGACGGCAGCGTGAAGGAAGTCATTCTGGCGACGAATTCCAGCGTGGAAGGTGAGGCGACGGCGATGATGGTGAAGAACTACGTACGTGCCGTCGGGGATGTGCGTTGTACCAGGATCGCGAGCGGTGTGCCGGTCGGCGGAGACCTGGAATACATCGATGAGGTGACGCTCCTTCGTGCGCTGGAGGGCCGAAGGGAGATTTAACAAGAGGTGTAACTGTGGACAAGTACGAGTACGAAATCAAAACGGAGCAGATACGAAAACTGATCCTGCTGAAAGAGTATGATACGGCAAAAAAGATCGCGGACGGGATGAAGTGGGGAAAAGAGAAAAATCCCCGCCTGCTGTCGGAGGTTGCCGAACTTTACGTAATGAGCGGTGAATATGACGATGCGATCGACCTGCTGTTGCAGGCTTACGATTACGCGCATCCGGGACGACTCATCCTGAAGCGTCTGGTGGAGGTCGCCATCATGGCGAAAAACTACCGGAACGCGGCGGAATATTGCGAGGAGTTCCATGATCTGGCTCCGAGGGATACCGAGTACTATTTGATGCGATATAAGGTGGATGAGGCCGCGGGCAATGTATCCGTGGAGCGCCGCATTGCCCTGTTGGAGAAATACACTGCCTCCGAGATGAGCGAGGAGTGGAAACTCCGCCTGGCGCAGTTGTATGCAGAAGCCGGCCGTGTTCCGGACTGTGTGAAACTGTGCGACGAGATCATCTTCCTGTTCTGCAACGGTGAATATGTTATCGCAGCGATGGAACTGAAGCAGCAGTACGCGCCGCTGGATAAATTCCAGCAGGAGAAGTACGACCATCGTGAGGAATACCTGCAGAAGTACCATGAGGAGCAGGAGGCGCTGCGCCTTCAGCAAGAGGAATCCGAGCGTGAGAATATCGAGCGTATGCTGGAGAAGGAGCGCAAGCGCGCCGAGAAACTGGGCATCGTGGATACGCCGAAGGACGAACCGGTAGCGCAGGAGGCATGGAGCCCGAAGCTTCCGAAACAGGAGGCAGAGGCGATGGCTGCGGCAGCGCAGGGTACGTCCATGGAGTGGACGCCGGAGGATGCGCAGGCAGCGCAGGAGCGCGAAGCAGACCAGTCGGCACAGGCCGAGCAGGAAGCAGCGCAGCAGGCGGCCTACGATGCGGCGGAGGAGCGGCGTAAGCGTCTCCTGGAGATCGCATTGAAGGAAGAAGCGATCCTGACCTCGAATACTCCGGAAGTTCAGGAGCATAAGCTGACGACGATGATGGAGGATGAGCAGCAAAGCCTCGCGTCGAACATCAGCAACATCCTTTCAAATGGCAACGAAACGTCGAAGCGCGCGGAGAGGGATCTGGACCATACGCTTTCCGATTTCGCATGTGGTACGAAGGTACGTGTGCGCTACGACGAAGATATACTGGAGCAGGAAGCTACCGAGGCAGCTTCTGTCGTCGAGGAGACGGTAGAGCAGGCGGCGGAGACAGTCGCAGAAGCAGCGCAGGAGACCGCAGAGGCGGCAGCCGAAGTGGAAGAGACTGCGCAGGAGACGCTCGAGGTAGCGGCCGATGCACAGCAGCAGGAGGTCGAGCCTGCGATCGAAGAAACGATGCAGGCAGCCGAGGCGGTCGAGGAAGCGGCGCAGGAGACTGCAGAGGCGGCAGCCGAAACAGAGGAAGTAGCGGAGCAGATCGCGCAGAGCGAGGCGGAAGCATTTGCCGAAGCAGAGGTAGCGGCGCAGCAGGCAGAAGAAGTTGCG
>JAFYZH010000069.1 GCA_017548765.1 Lachnospiraceae bacterium
GGAGCCTGGTCTTACGCGCAAAAGGGAAGATTTGGTGGTTATGCGCGTAAGGATAGGGCAGTGAAGGGCGGAAACTTACGCGCAAAAAGGAGGATTTGAAGATTTTGCGCGTAGGGAAAGGGCAGTGAAGGGCGGAAACTTACGCGCAAAAGGGAAGATTTGATGGATATGCGCGTAAGGGATGATCAGGGGGCGCCGGGCGAGGGTGTGCTAGTGTGGCGTTTGCGGTAGGAGGTGGGACTTTCCCCATAATGTTTGGCGAAGACGGAGCTTAGGTAACTCCGACCTGAGAAGCCGCATTCGCGGGCAATGTATTCTATGCCGGTGTCAGTGTGTTCGAGCAGCAGGGCGGCGCGGTGCAGACGATACTGTTGAAGATATTCGATCGGTCGAAGGGCGAAGGCTTCCTCGAACAAGCGTGACAGGTGTGTTCGGGGAGTTTCCAAAGTCAAGACTGCCTGTTCGATGTCGGCCGCCCCAATGGGTGTGGAGTAGTTTTTTGAAATATAATCGATGGCGTGAAGAAGGAGAGAGGACGGGCCGCATCTAGCTTGTTTACCCGATGATTTCGGGTCCGATGAAAAGACGACGCCTGGCATTTTTGAAGCCAAAGAAAGAAGAAAAGGATAGAGCAGACCTGCTGCAGTGAGGTCACCGTAGACCGGATCCTTTTTCAGAGCGTCATTGACTGATTCGGTCAGGTGTGAAAGGGTCGAAGCCGGAACACGGCTGATCGGCGGGAGGTGGGAGAAGAGAGAGGAAAGCACTTCGGTGGTCGGGGAAACCATCTTATCTTCGAAACCATAGATGCAGAGACTACTGACCGCAGCGGTTCCGGCGGAAACCTTATAGGTGCAGGGACCCTTCGAGAAATATATGTGGCCGCCTGAAAGTGTGCCATCAAACTCATCCTCCATGGTGGCGGACGGGTTCAGGCACACGACACCCGAAAGTACCAAAATCAAATGCGATCCGCAAAACGCCACATCGGCAACCTGCTTCCGCAACGTCAACTCGACCACACGCGAAGGCACCGGAAACACCGGAAAAGGCCGCCTGGGATAAAAAGGACTAAAGTCGGAAATCATACTAACAGTACTCCGTAATTGAATTTGAACTTGCTTACGACACACACGCCCCAAACGCCGCCCCTATCGTATCCTACCTGATCTTGCTTTTTCTTTTCCGCCTCAGGATGCGATCGACGCCCGTTGTGTCGGGACGCTCAGGGGTGTCGATCGCGACTCCCCCTTGCACATTTTGGTAAGGTGTTGTAAGATGTAAGATGGCGGGTTGGGCGCATGCCCGAGTTCAGACCCGCAGGGACGCCGCGAAAAGAGTCGGCGGACCGGATAGGATTTTTATGAAATGGAATAAGTTTACTTTGCATACAACGACTGCGGCGATCGATTTCGTCGGCGAATTATTTGATGAGATCGGTATCGTCGGAATGGAGATCGAGGACAATGTCCCTCTGACCGAGGCGGAAACGAAGGGCATGTTCATCGACATCCTGCCTGAGTTAGGTCCGGACGATGGAACCGCTCGCATCAGCTTCTATTTGGACAATACGTACGACATCCCCGCGACGCTGAAAGCGGTTCGCGAGGGCATGCAGGAGATCGGCCAGTTCGTACCGGTCGGAAGCCTCGAGATCGACGCTTCCGAGACGGAAGATAAGGACTGGATGAACAACTGGAAGGAGTTCTTCAAGCCGTTCACCGTGGACGATATCCTGATCAAACCGACCTGGGAGACCGTTCCCGAGGAGCATAAAGACAAGCTTCTCGTGCAGATCGATCCGGGCACGGCGTTCGGTACCGGTATGCATGAAACGACGCAGCTGTGCATCCGCGCACTGCGCAAATATCTGAAAGAGGGCGACCACGTGCTGGATGTAGGCTGCGGAAGCGGCATTCTGTCCATCACTTCGATCCTGCTGGGCGCAGCCGACGCGGTCGGAACCGACCTCGATGAGGCGGCGATCGTAGCGACTAATGAAAACCGCGAAGCGAACGACATTGCCCCCGAGAAACTGCGTGTGCTTACGGGCAATATCATCGGCGACCCCGCGATCAAAGACGCGGTCGGCTACGGCTGCTACGACGTGGTCGTTGCGAACATCCTGGCGGAAGTCATCGTACCACTGCAGGGCGTGATCGCGCCGCATCTGAAGCAGGGCGGCATCTTCATCACATCGGGTATCATCAACCTGAAAGAGGAGACCGTGCGTGAGGCGCTCGAGGCGAACCCTGCGTTTGAGATCCTCGAGGTAAATCATCAGAAGGATTGGGTGAGCTTCGTCTGCCGTAAGGTCGGGGAGTAGATTATGCAACGATTTTTTGTGTGGCCGGAACAGATCGCGGACGGCTATGTCCGGATCGGCGGCGACGATTATACACATATACGGAACGCGCTGCGGATGCGCGCCGGCGAGGCATTCATGGTGAGTGTGCAGACGGAGGATTCGCGCGAGGTGTCGAGCGGAGAGTACTACTGCATTCTCGAGGGCTTCGATCCGGAGAAACTGGAAGTCGTGGCTAAGATCGCGTATTTCCAGGAGAGTCAGCAGGAACTGCCGTGCGAGATCACGCTGTACCAGGGTTTGCCGAAGTCGGAGAAGATGGAATTCATCATCCAGAAGGCGGTGGAGCTCGGGGCGGTGAAAATCGTCCCTTTGGCAATGAAGCGCTGCGTGGTGAAACTCGAGGCGGACCGCAAGGATAAAAAGACCTCTCGGTGGCAGGCCATCGCGGAGAGCGCGGCGAAGCAGTGCGGACGGGCACGAATCCCGGAGGTTTCCGGCGTGCTTTCGTACGCCGAGGCGGTGCGTGAAGCATCGGCCGCGGACGTATTTCTGGTGCCCTATGAAAACGAGAAGGGCATGGCAGAGACGCGGCGCATCGTGTCGCAGATCGCGCCGGGGCAGAAGATCGCCATGATGATCGGCCCGGAGGGTGGCTTCGACGAGGATGAGATCCGGCTGGCACGCGAGGCCAGCGGACATACGATCTCCCTCGGAAAGCGGATCCTGCGCACGGAGACGGCGGGCATGTGCCTGCTTTCGATCCTGATGTTCCATTTGGAAGAAAGTGAAACCGGAGATAAGTAAGATGAGAGAGATCTATTTGGATAATTCTGCGACGACGCGCCCGCTCGACGAGGTGCGCGCGATCGTTTCACAGATGATGGAGTCCGACTACGGAAACCCTTCCTCCATGCACCAAAAGGGCGTGGATGCGGAGGCTGCGGTGCGGGCGGCGAAAGAGCAGGTCGCACGTGCGCTGGGCTTTGAGCTTCGCATGAAACCGTACGATCGCGAGATCCTGTTCACATCCTGCGGAACCGAGTCGGATAACCTGGCCATCATCGGAACGGCGATGGCATATAAGCGGAGCGGAACGCACATCATCACAACACAGGTGGAGCATCCCGCTGTGCTGCAGACGATGGAATATTTGAAGGAGCAGGGCTTCCGCGTGACCTACCTGCCCGTGGACGCGTACGGACGCGTTTCGGTGGAGGCTGTCCGCGAGGCACTTTGCGAGGACACGATCCTCGTTTCGATCATGGCGGTAAATAATGAGGTCGGCGCGATGATGCCGATCGCGCAGATCGGGGCAATGCTTAAAAAAGAGCGGCCGAACGTCATTTTCCACGTGGACGCGGTCCAGGGCTTCACGAAGATGGACCTGCTTCCGAAGAAGATGGGAATCGACCTGATGTCGATCAGCGGTCACAAGATCCACGGCCCGAAGGGCATCGCCGTTCTGTACGTGGATGATCGCGTGAAACTGCGCCCGATCCTGTTCGGCGGCGGCCAGCAGCAGGGACTTCGGTCCGGCACGGAAAATGTTCCGGGCATCGCAGGCATCGGCCTGGCTGCGAAAATGCTGAGCGAGACGAAGAGGGAAGATATCGAGCGACTGTATGAACTGAAAGAATTCTTCGTGAACGGTCTTCGCGAGATCCCGGGCATCAAGGTGCACGGCATCCCGACCGACAACGATAACGAACCGGACATCCGCGCGACGGCGCCGCACATCGTGAGTGCAGGTTTTTCGGGCCTCTCGAAGGCGGAAGTCCTGCTGCACGCGCTGGAAGAGATGGGCATCTACGTGTCCTCGGGTTCCGCGTGCGCGTCCAACAAACCCGCGGTCTCGGCGACGCTGAAGGCCATGGGCATCCAGAAGGAATATCTGGAAGCGACCCTTCGCTTCAGTTTTTCGGTGCAGACGACGAAGGAGGATCTTATCGCGACTCTCGACGCGCTGCGCACACTGTATCCGGCCCTGAGCCGCTTTTCAAGGAGATAAAAGATGAGCAATCATTACATGTTTTTGATCAAATATGCGGAGATCGCGATCAAAGGAAAGAACCGTCACCTGTTCGAGGACGCGCTCTGCAAGCAGATCCGCCACGCCATCAAGAATTACGGGATCACGGGCAGTGTAAGCAAGCAGCCCGGCCGCATCTACCTCGAGACGGAAGATGCTGAGACCTACGATGACGATAAAGTCTGCGAGGCGCTCCAGCACGTGTTCGGCATCACAGCGATCTGCCCGGTGAAGCAGATCCCGGTCATGGAGTTTGACGAGCTGACCGGCGAAGTGATCCGCTACATGGAGGAGACCTACGGAAAGGATTGCGAGCTTTCGTTCAAGGTGTTCGCACGCCGCATCAAGCGGACCTATCCGGTCGATTCACAGACCATGAACGCGACCCTCGGCGAGAAGATCCTCGACGCATTTCCCGCGATGCACGTGGATGTGGTGAACCCGCAGATCCCGTTGCACGTAGAGGTGCGTGAGAAGGTCATCAACATCTATTCCCTGGAGATCCCGGGCCCCGGCGGCATGCCCGTCGGCTCGAACGGCAAATCCATGCTGCTTCTGTCTGGCGGTATCGACAGCCCGGTCGCAGGTTACATGATCGCAAAGCGCGGCGTGAAGATCGACGCCGTTTACTTCCATGCGCCGCCCTATACCAGCGAGCGCGCGAAGCAGAAGGTCGTGGACTTGGCATGTCAGGTAGCAAAATATGCCGGCCCGATTCCGCTGTACGTGGTGAATTTCACCGACATCCAGATGTACATCTACGAGCAATGTCCGCATGAGGAACTGACCATCATCATGCGCCGCTATATGATGCGCATTGCCCAGCAGATCGCGGAGAATTCCGGTTGCCTGGGACTGATCACGGGTGAAAGCATCGGCCAGGTGGCATCCCAGACCATCGCCTCCCTTTCGGTGACGAATGAAGTCTGCACCATGCCTGTATTCCGGCCGCTGATCGGTTTTGATAAACAGGAGATCATTGAGATCGCAAATAAGATAGGGACGTTCGAGACGTCGATCCTGCCGTACGAAGACTGCTGCACGATCTTCGTGGCAAAACACCCTGTGACTAAGCCGAGCGCGAAAGTCATCCGGGCATCCGAACGTCATTTGGAAGAAAAGATCGATGAGATGGTTAAGACCGCGATCGAAAGCGCGGAGATGATCTGGTGTAAGTAAGGCGAGGCCTTTTACACTTTGTAGAACAATATAAGAAGCGGGTGGCACGACCGCCACCCGCTTTCAACCGTCATAAACTATATTGAACCTATCTCTCATTAGTTCTGAATACCAGAACATAGGAGCTCGAAGTTTATTTTATCATGGATGCCGATTTCGGCCTCCCTGATAAAACCAAACTTCTCGAGAGCAAGATCGAACGAGTTCAATCTTACTCAATAATATAAGGCTTAAGAACTTCCAAAATAGTATCGAGGTTTTCCTCTGCATGGATGTTCAAGTCGATCGGCTTGGAAAGATCCAGACTGAAGATACCCATAATGGATTTAGCGTCAATAACGTATCTGCCGGATACAAGATCGAAATCAGTATCGAATTTAGCAAGGTCATTAACGAAGGACTTTACCTTGTCAATAGAGTTTAAAGAAATCTGAACGGTTTTCATGATGAAAAACCACCTCCTTTTACGTTAGTGCGTCACAGACGCCTACAATAATAGTATCATCTTTTTTGAAAAAGTCAAGAAGTTTTCGTTCAGAACGGAGCAAAAATGGATAATTACAGAAAGTCTATCGCATTTCACAATTTGGGCTGTAAGGTCAATGCTTACGAGACGTCGGCGATGACGCTGGCGTTCGAAGAAGCAGGATATCGGGTCGTTCCGTTCGAGGGACCGGCCGACATATATGTGATCAATACTTGTTCGGTCACGAACATCGCCGACCGCAAATCGCGGCAGATGCTGCACCGCGCGGCGAAGCAGAACCCCGACGCGGTCATCGTGGCAGTGGGATGTTACGTACAGGCTGCATACGAGGAACTGAAGAAGGATCCTTTGGTCCATGTCATCGTGGGCAATAACCGCAAGGCCGACATCGTTTCCATCGTGGAGAAATACCTAAGCGAGCTTCCCACGGGACAGGAGAGCGAGAAACCTACCATGGTCGATGTGCTCGATATTGCCCACGAGAACTGCTATGAAAACCTGAAAGTCGACGCGTCGTCTTCACGAAACCGCGCATATATCAAGATCCAGGATGGTTGCAACATGTTTTGCACCTACTGCATCATCCCGCTGACCCGCGGACGCATCCGCAGCCGCGATGTTGCGGACATCCTCACGGAGGCAGAGCATCTGGCCGCGCAGGGGATCGGTGAGATCGTCCTGACGGGCATCCATGTGAGCTCCTACGGACGCGACTGGAAGCAGAAGGGAGAGGCCGGCACGGCCGATGTATCCCCGTTGCTGTCGCTGCTGAAGCGCCTGCACGAGATCCCTCAGATCCACCGGATCCGCTTAAGTTCGTTGGAGCCGCGCATCGTGACGCCGGAGTTTGCAGCGGAACTGAAGAAACTGTGGAAGGTCTGCCCGCACTTCCATCTGTCCTTGCAGAGTGGTTGCGACGCGACTTTAAAGCGCATGAATCGCCGGTATACGGCGGCGGAATATGCCGACTGTTGCAAACTTCTGCGTAGTGTGTACGATCGTCCGGCGCTGACGACCGACGTGATCGTGGGTTTCCCCGGCGAGACGGAGGAGGAATTCTCCGAGACCATGCGCTACCTGGAGGAGATCGACCTCTACGAGATGCACGTGTTCAAATTCTCACCGCGTAAGGATACGCCGGCGGCGAAGATGGCAGGGCAGCTCACGGAGAGCGTGAAAGCATCACGCAGCGATGTGCTGATCGAGATGAGCGAGCGCCACAGCCGGGCATACCGGAATGCATTTGCCGGAGAGAAGGCACAGATCTTAGTCGAGGAAATGGCACAGATCGGCGGAAAGAAATACTATCTCGGTTTCACGCCGAATTACATCCGCGTCGCCGTGCCGGAAGAGGCGAAACTGGAGGTCAATACGACGGTCGAAGTGACATTGACCGCGGAACCGGTCGGGACCGACTGCGTTTTGGGGCAGGCTCCGTTTTTGGCTTGAACTTGCCTCTCGTTTGTATTACAATATATCTGATGGTTCTTGAACAAACGCGGCATGGTTATCAAAACGTGCGCGTTTACCAAGGGAGATGGGTAGTATATGGACGAGCTGAAAGATAAAAACATCACGGATCCTGTGGAGATCCCGAGTATAGAAAACAGTGAGACAAATAGTGAAACTACCGAAAAGGATGGTGTTAAAAACGTCTGGCAGCGCCTGGGCGTAAGTAAGTATACATCCATAGCGGTCACGGCGTTTCTGGTCATAGCCGCGTCGATCCTCTTCGGGTATTGCGTAATGAATATAGGCCGGATCGTCGGGGTGTGCAAGAGAGTGATCTCGGCGGCATCGCCCATCATCTGCGGCCTGGTCATTGCGTACATTTTGCGCCCTATCTACAATCAGATGGAGCATTGGCTGGAAAATAAACTCTTGAAGAGAAAGAGATATCAGGCGAAGCCTGAAAAGGCGGAAAATATCGCAAAGGCGGTCAGCAGTATCACGGTCGTTCTGGTCCTGGTCCTGGCGATCGCAGGCGTTGTTATCATCGTCATCCCGGAACTTTACAAATCCGTGGTCGGCCTGACGACGAACCTTCCGGATTATATCTCAAATGCGAAGACCTGGGTACATGGTGTCTTCAAGAATAATCCTAAGATGGATGAAGCCGTCATGAAGTATTTTGAGAACCTGACGGAATCCACTTCGGAATACATCAATGAATGGGTTCCCCAGATCTCGAATATTTTCGATGCCGTGACAAACGGACTCGGAAGTATGATGGGCGTTATATACAACATCGGTATCGGCCTCGTGCTGGCGATCTACATCCTGAATGAGAAGGATGAACTGACCGCGCAGATGCGTAAGATCGGATATTCCATTATCCGTGAGAAGAGGATCGGCCGTTTCCACGAAGAACTTAAGTTTGCCGATAAAGTATTTTCCGGTTTCGTTTTTGCAAGATTTATGGATTCGGTCCTGCTTGCGTCGCTCTATGTGCTCATCGGCACGCCCCTCGGGCTGCCTTACGTCGGAATGACGAGTATCGTCATCGGAATAACGAACATGATCCCGTTCTTCGGAATGTACATCGGACTCATCCCGTGCTTCATCATCCTCTTCCTCGTAGATCCGATCGATGCGGTCATCTTCTTTGTTGTGGATATGGTCCTCATGCAGGTGGATGCGAATTTCATCAGCCCTAAGATCATCGGAAGCAGCACCGGACTTTCGGGTTTCTGGGTCCTGTTCGCCCTGATCCTGTTCGGCGGACTTTGGGGCTTCTTCGGAATGCTGATCGGTGTGCCGTTGTTTGCGATCATCTACCATCAGATCCGTGGCTTCGTCGATGCACGACTTAAAAAGAAGAACATGTCGACGGAGTTGGAAGAGTACATACGAGACCCTGTGATCAAAAAGAGGACCAGGGATAAGCGCCTTCGTAAGATAAAGGCAGATGCAAAAAGATTCAGGTTCAAGAAATCAAAAGAAAAATCGAAAAGTGTAGAAAAGCCGTAAACGGTTTTCATCAAATGCGGGGCGAGTTCAAAAATTAATACTTGAACTTGCCTTCGGTTTGTATTAAAATACAAGTGATGGTACTTGAGCGGACGTGGCATCAGAATATACAGTTGTTATAGTAAATGAAAGAGAGGATCATTTTTTTGAGTGAAATAACCAATTTTACACAGCATAATTCCGTGTCGATGGATCTGAAGACACCCGAAAAGCAGAACGGGGTAGAGGAGATCCTGGATGCGGTTTATTGCGCGATGGTCGAGAAGGGATATAACCCGGTGAACCAGATCGTTGGATATATCCTGTCCGGAGACCCGACCTACGTGACCGGACATAAGGGTGCGCGTTCCCTGATCCAGAAGGTGGAACGTGATGAGATCCTGGAAGTTCTGTTAAATTATTATATCCACAACAAAATCGAGAGATCATGAGAAAGATGGGATTGGATTATGGCTCAAAGACGGTCGGCATTGCTATGACGGACGCTTTGGGCGTTACCGTGATGCCGTTTGAGACCATCACGCGTAAGGAAGAAAACAAACTGCGCAGAACGCTGGCGCGGATCGCCGAACTGGTCGGTCAGTATGAGGTCGATGAGATCGTGCTGGGGCGTCCGGTCCTGATGGACGGTTCCGACGGCGAGCGTGTAGAGCAGACCATGATCTTTAAGGAACTTTTGGAGAAGAGAGTCGAGGTCCCGATCGTCTATATGGACGAACGCCTGACGACGGTCGAAGCGGACGAAGCACTTATCGAAATGGACGTGCCGAAGTCCGAACGCAAAAAATACATTGACCAGATCGCAGCGGTGCTGGTGCTGCGAAGTTATTTGAACCAGAAAGAATACGATAAAGAGAGAGAGAACCTGCGTAGTCAGACGCAGGAGGGAGACCATGGAGAAGATTAAGCTTACAGCAGACGGAGAAGAGATCGAACTGACAGTATTGGAGCAGACGCGTGTGGCGGGTAAGGATTACCTGCTCTGCTCTGAAGAGGGAGAAGACGATGGCGAGGGCGACGTTCCCTGCTATATTTTGCGCGCCGTAAAAAATGAAGGCGAAGACATTATCTACGAATTTGTTGACGAAGACGATGAATTAGAATACATCTCTAAGATTTTTGAGGAGTTGCTCGAGGACACAGAGATCCGCTCGTAAGTGATTTGGAGGATAGAAGAATGATCGAATTTGGACAAGGAATGAAAATCATTCCTTTAGGCGGATTGGAATCCATCGGTATGAATATTACCGCCTTTGAATATAAGAACAGCATCATCGTGGTGGACTGCGGACTCTCGTTCCCGACGGATGACATGCCGGGTATCGATATGGTCATCCCGGATGTCGACTACCTTGAGCGTAATTTAGACCGCGTGGAAGCGTTCGTCATCACGCACGGACACGAGGACCACATCGGTGCATTGCCCTATGTTTTGCGTCGGGTAAATGTTCCTGTCTACGCGACGCGCCTGACCATGGCGCTGATCGAGAAGAAACTCGAGGAGCATGAGCTGATGGACGTTGTGCAGCGGCACATCGTCGCATATGGAGACATCCTGAAGCTCGGTGAGTTTAAAGTGGAGATCATCCGCACGAACCACAGTATCGCCGATTCGGCAGCATTGGCCATCACGACGAAGGTCGGGACCATCGTGCACAGCGGCGACTTTAAGATCGACTACACGCCGGTATTCGGCGATATCGCGGACCTGCAGCGCTTCGGCGAGCTCGGAAGGAAGGGCGTTTTAGCCCTGCTTTGCGATTCTACGAACGCGATCCGTCCCGGCTTCACCATGTCGGAGAAGACGGTCGGCCGCACCTTCGACACGATCTTCGCGGAAAATGTTAACCGCCGTATCATCGTTGCTACATTTGCCTCGAACGTAGACCGTGTACAGCAGATCATCAACACAGCCTGCCGCTACGGCCGCAAGGTCGTGATCGACGGCCGCAGTATGGTAAATGTCATCGGTACCGCGTCGGAACTGGGTTATATCAACATCCCGGAAGGCACATTGATCGATCTGGAAGAGATGAAGAATTATCCGGAGGAGAAGATGGTCCTCATCACGACAGGCAGCCAGGGCGAGTCCATGGCAGCATTGTCCCGTATGGCATCTTCCATCCACCGTAAAGTTTCGATCATGCCGGGCGACCTGATCATCTTCAGTTCGCATCCCATTCCGGGCAATGAGCGCGCGGTCTCGAAGGTCGTGAACGAGCTTTCGATGAAGGGCGCGAAGATCATCATGCAGGATACGCACGTTTCCGGACATGCCTGCCAGGAGGAGATCAAACTTCTCTATGCGCTGCTTCGTCCGAAGTATGCGATCCCGGTGCACGGTGAGTACCGCCACCTGCTGGCGCAGGCGGAGATCGCCGAAAGCCTCGGCATCCCGAAGGAGAACATTTTCATCTTGTCATCCGGTGATGTGCTGGAGATCACGGACGATGACGCTGCCGTAGTCGGACAGGTTCCTTGCGGCACCGTACTGGTCGATGGTCTCGGCGTCGGCGATGTCGGAAACATCGTCCTCCGCGATCGTCAGAACCTGGCGCAGGACGGTATCATCATCGTCGTTATGACATTGGAGAAATACACGAACCAGCTGTTAGCCGGTCCGGATATCGTATCCCGCGGTTTCGTATATGTCCGCGAGTCCGAGAACCTGATCGAAGAAGCGCGCAGCGTGGTGGAGAGCGTAGTCCTGGACTGCCTGGAGAACGGCATCACAGACTGGCTTAAGATCAAAAACAGCGTGAAGGACGAGCTGAGCGACTTCCTCTGGAAGCGCATCAAGCGTAGTCCGATGGTACTTCCCATCATCATGGAAGTAGAGTAATAAACGATAACAGGCAGGTGCGGCTTATGCCGGCCTGCCGGGAGATTCTATGGCAAATAAAAAACGCCGGACGGTTCAGAAGCCCGGAGACAACAAAAAAGTGCTTTCTTCCGTGAGACTGACCGGCATGACGTTTGCGATCATCGAGACAGCGGTGAAGATCCTGTTTTACGCGATGCTGATCTATCTGGTGGCGACCGGAATGCGTTCGGCCTACAAGTTCGGCTATCGCGTGTTCGAGAAAGACACCGGCTCGATGACGGGGCGTGCGGTCTCGGTTTCGATCACGGAGAAGACAAAACCGCTCCCGCTGGGTAAGGCGCTTAAAGAGCAAGGTGTGATCGAGGATGCATATGTATTCTATGCCCAGTACATCTTCTTCTCGTATAAGTTCCAGCCGGGAACGTATACCTTATATTCGAACATGGACAGCCGCGGGATCCTGGATGTTTTATCCGGGGAAGTGCGCATCGAGGGACCATAACATGAGTGAGAATCTAGACGAGATCCGGCTGGAGGGCTTCATTGAATCTCTGCAGCAGGACCGGGGACAAATATTGGAAACGATCCGCTCCCGCGCGATCGAAGACGGAGTGCCGATCATCCGGAGCGAGACTGAGAACTTGCTCCGGTTTCTTGTGATGACACGTAAGCCGAAGGAGATCCTGGAGGTCGGTTGCGCGGTTGGCTATTCCGCACTGGTAATGCATACGGTCGCCCAAAACTATGGCGGCTGTCACATCACGACGATGGAGAGTTACGAGCCGCGCATCGAGCAGGCACGCGCGAATTTCGCAGCGGCCGGCGCTGAGCAGAATATCGAACTTCTGACCGGTGACGCGACCCCGTATTTAGAGGAGATGCAGCCAGACGGCCGGTTCGACCTCATTTTCCTCGACGCCGCGAAGGCCCAGTATGTGGTCTGGCTTCCGGATCTGCTGCGACTGCTTAAACCGGATGGCCTTCTGGTCACGGACAATATATTGACCGGCGGAGACATACTGGAATCACGGTTCGTCGTAACGCGCCGTAACCGCACGATCCACTCACGCATGCGGGAATTCCTGGAAAAAGTGACACAGGATCCGAAACTTACGAGCGCAGTTCTGTCCGTAGGAGACGGCGTCTGTCTGACTTCGAAAATTGCAGATCCGGATTGACTTTAGACCGGATTTTTGGTATAATAACGATATCAAGAATGGTGCGTTTTACAGTAAGATGTTTAACTGTGAAAGGAGGCGTTTCTATGAAGAGGATCATTACGATCAGTCGTGAATTCGGCAGTGGCGGAAGGACCATCGGTAAGATGGTGGCGGACGCGCTGGGCTACAAGTATTATGATAAGGAATTGGTGAAGCAGGTCTCGGAAGAAAGCGGCTTCGACCCGAAGTATATCGAGGAACATGGTGAGCATGCACGGGGCTACACCGGCCTTTCCTACGGCCTTTCGGCTCAAGGTGTTCCCGGCGTTATGCGCGGTATGTCACCGGATGACTTTTTGTATGTCATTCAGCGTGAGGTCATCCTGAAACTGGCGGATGAGGCTCCCTGTGTTATCGTGGGCCGCTGCGCCGATTATATTTTGAAGGATCGCAAGGACGTGTTGAATGTGTACATCCACGCCAGCATGGAATTCCGCGCGGACCGTATCGTCCGTATGTATGGGGAGAGCGACAAATCTCCCGAAAAACGCTTGGTTGAGAAGGATAAGAAGCGCCGCCTCAACTATAAGCATTATACAGAGCAGGAATGGGGAAAATCCCAAAACTACGACATTTCGCTCTGCTCATCCACGCTCGGCATCGACCGTTGCGTGCAGATCATCGTAGATTTAGCAAAGGAACTTGACGGTGAATAAAAAAGAAGTACATGAACTTCGGAGAAGGTTTCGCAAAGAGAAGTGCACGATCCGCAAAATGTGCGGCTGTTATGTAAACGGCGACGGCGAGCGTATCACTTCCTTTCGCGAAACCTTCGCAATGCTTTCCGAAGAAGAACAGGATAAATATTTTGAGATCTTTAAGAAAGGTATGTCCGGCACGTTCGGGCATAATCTTTTCTGTACACAGTTCGGTGAGACCGAAGACGCAGAGGGAAATCCCGGCGAGAATCTTCAGGAACTGTTTTTGAAACTGCGGGACTCCGAACTGGAGGACGATGCGATCCTCGACGAGTTCTATGAGCGTGTGATCACGGCTTATGGCTATCGGGATAACTACCTGATCCTGCTGGCGCATGACGCCTACGATGTGCCTTCGCGCACACGGGACGGGATCGAGATGGAAGATGCGAGCGAGGAGGTCTATTCCTACGTGCTCTGCCTGCTGTGCCCGGTGAACCTGACGGATTACGACATCTGCTACGACGCGCAGAGCCATTCGTTCCGGAACACGAACCGCAGATGGAAGCTGGAAGCGCCTATGCACGCCATGCTCTTCCCGATGTTCACGGATCGTATGAGCGACATTACGGGAACGCTGTTTTACTCGCGGGACGCTAAGGATATCCGCACGGATATGCTGGCGGCCTTGATCGGCGGCCTGACGCCCATTTCCGCGCAGGGACAGCGCGATATTTTCGGCGCCATCGTGGAAGAAACGCTCGGCGGCAAATGCGAATACGACGATGTACGTAACATCCAGGATATATTGTCCGATCGCATCGAAGAGAGTAAAGACGCACCCGAGCCGCTCGTGCTTTCAAAGGCAGATATTTCCGATCTGTTGGCGGACAGCGGTGTTTCCGAAGAGAACCTGCAGCGGTTCGACACAGTGTATGACTCCGTGCTTCCTAAGGAGCAGCCGCTCCAGGCGACAAACATCATCAACACGAAGAAGATGGAAGTCAAGCTCGAGGGTATCACGGTCTCTGCGAAACCGGAACGAGCACGTCTGATCAAAACGCAAATCATCGACGGACGAAATTGCCTCGTCATTCCGATCGACGACGAAGAAGTGTTTGTCAACGGGATCGCGATCACCGGAAGAGAAAAAGAAGTAAAGACGGACGAAAAATAAAACCGGTAGATGAGAAAAGGATATGCTATGAGGAAGAGAAGAAGCGCATGGGGTGGGCTTGCTCTGGGTATGGTACTGGTTTTCGGATCGGCCATCGGTTGTGAAAAGGAGCCCGCGGATACGACGATGGCGCAGACGGATGCCCCGATCGAGACGACCGTTTCGGTCGCCACGAAAGAAGCGATCGAGCCAACGACCGAAAAGGCGACGGAACCGACGACAGAAGCGCCGACAGCCCCTCAGGATACGGCAGAAAAGGAAGCGCTCAGCCAGCTGCTGGGACTTATCGATAGTGCGAAAAACGCGATCCAAAAGGCGGTTACCGACTATAATAATAACGATCTGCCCAGCGGACATGATCATTTCGCCCGCAGCGCCGAGATCTACAGGGAGGCGCTTGGGAAACTGGAAAACCTGAAGGATCAGGCGCAGAAGATCAAAGATCTTAAGAAAAATGCTAAAGAGGCGTCGGATAACTATTTCGGCCTGACGACCGGCGCATTTAAAAACATAACGGAGTGCGATGATTTTATTGCCGATTATTTTTCTTTCGGTTTCGAGTCACGTCCGCAGCTGAAGGACTATAAAACGATCCGGGATCATTATAATGCGCTCTACACCTGGAATAAGCAGGCGAAGGCAGTTATCGACGGCATCGAAAACGTTCCGCAGTGCCTGAAAGTCGAGTGGGATAATTATGAAAAAGCGATCCTGATGAACGATACGATCGTGAACCGCGAGTTTTTGGCAGCGGAGTACAACGACTGGTTGCGTTATCACTCGGCGTTGAATCTGTCGACGAGATATAATACGGTCGAGGAGAAGACTTTCCAGGCTTTGCTCGCAGCTTTGAAGTCCGAGTTTGAGTTTTCCAATCTTCAGATCGCCAAGGCAAATGACCTGGCAGAGGAGATCCGGCAGTATGCCGAGATGGACGCAAGTGACAGAGCGGACTATGACTTTGAAAAGATCACGACGAATAAGATCAACCTGAAGTACGAGGCAGTCGAGACGATCTACCCTTCTCTGTATAACACATACGATGCTTTCGTGATCATCAAGACCGGATGCCTCAGCGGAACACGCTCCATCGTTGTCGAGGTAGAGATCCCCGGCTTTACACAGGCATTCAAACAGACGATCAACTTAGACAGCGGATACAGAAGCATTTATATCAAGCCCCCTATTTTAGCGGGTGAATTGAACCTGACGTCGTCGAAGAACGCACAGATCAGCGTGTCTATCTACGAGAAGGACGGACAGACATTGGTCCAGGCGCAATCCTTCCCGGTCGTGATCAAGAGCATCAATGATGTGGAGTGGAGCAGCGATGAATTCGGTATTTCCACGCAGGATAACATCTTATGCTTCTTGAAGCCGGATGCGGATGAGATCGATCAGTTAAAGCGTAAAGCCATCAATGAGATCAGTGGCATGACGAACGGAAAGATGCAAAATCTGGTCGGATATCAGAGCAATGCATACGGAAGCACTTACGTCGGGACTTACCTTCAGGCAGCCGGCATCATGCGGGCGCTCTATGAATCCGGCGTACGGTACGACATGAGTACATTTTCCGTAAGCGGAAGTCATCAGCGGGTGAGATTCCCGGATGAAGTATTAACGAAGCAGGCCGGACTCTGCGTGGAAACCTCGCTGGTCGTAGCCAGTGCACTTCAAAATGCGGGAATGCATGCCTTTTTGGTTTTCCCGCCCGGACATGCCCAGGTTGCCGTGGAAGTGTGGGACCAGTCATATAACCCGGAAGGTAAACACGTGGGTCAGGGTCAGTATTTCCTGATCGAAACGACTTGTTTAAGCAGTTCGTCGAACAATAATAAGATATTCGTCGAATATGCGCAGGCGCTGCTGGACGGTGACCTTTCCTCGGTTGCGGGTAAGGATTATCCGATCCAATTGCTCTCTGCAGATCAATGGAAGTCCTACATCCAGGGAAGCGACGTATACATTTTGGATTGTAACGATTCCCGGTTTTTGGGACTGACGGAGTTCTATCACTAGTTCAAGAAGACAGATAAAACTTGATAAGAATTCGGCTTGACCTCATACAAAAAAAGAACTATAATACTTTCAAGGTGCCCCTACGGACACCTTGAAATTGTTTATCGCAAAAGGGCGTTTCGCCCAAAACTACCGAAAAGAAGGAAAAAGACCATGGCTGACAAAATACGTTCCCGCTATGCTCCGAGCCCGACCGGGCGGATGCATGTAGGTAATTTACGAACCGCACTCTACGAGTTTTTGATCGCAAAGCATGAGGGCGGTGATTTCATTTTAAGAATAGAAGATACCGATCAGGGACGCTTTGTCGAAGGCGCGACGGATATCATTTTCCGCACGCTCGAAAGCGTAGGCCTGAAGCATGACGAGGGTCCGGATAAGGACGGCGGCTGCGGTCCGTATGTACAGAGTGAGCGCGTGAAGAGCGGCCTGTACATGGAGTACGCGAAGCAGCTGGTCGAGAAGGGCGAGGCTTACTATTGCTTCTGTACGAAGGAGCGCCTCGAGAGCCTGAAGACCGAGGTGGACGGTAAGGAATTTGCCGTTTACGATAAGCATTGCCTGCATCTTTCGAAGGAAGAGGTCGAGGCAAACCTCGCGGCCGGCATGCCTTTTGTTATCCGTCAGAATAATCCGCAGACCGGAACGACGACGTTCCATGACGAACTCTACGGAGATATCACCGTGGACAATGCGGAACTGGACGATATGATCCTGATCAAGTCCGACGGCTTCCCTACCTATAATTTCGCGAATGTAGTCGATGACCACCTGATGGGCATCACGCACGTCGTTCGTGGTAACGAGTACCTGTCTTCTTCCCCGAAGTACAACCGTCTGTATGACGCGTTTGGCTGGAAGGTGCCGGTCTATGTACATTGCCCGATGATCACGGATGAGACGCATAAGAAGTTGTCGAAGCGTTGCGGTCATTCCTCGTTCGAGGATCTGCTGGAGCTGGGATTTTTGAAGGATTGTATCCTGAACTTCGTGGCACTGCTCGGCTGGAGTCCGGAGGATAATCAGGAGATCTTCTCCCTGCAGGAGCTGATCGAGAAGTTCGATTACCATAATATTTCGAAATCCCCCGCAGTCTTCGATTACCAGAAGCTGCGCTGGATGAACGGCGAGTACATCAAGAAGATGGACGATGCGGAGTACTACGAGATGGTGCTTCCGTACCTGAAGAAGGTCGTTAGCCGCGATGTGAACTTCGAGAAGCTCGCACAGATGGTGAAAACCCGTATCGAGGTATTCCCCGATGTGTACGAGATGGTGGACTTCATCCAGGAGGTTCCGGAGTACGACATCGAGATGTATTCCCACAAGAAGATGAAGACCGATGCAGCGTCCTCGCTGGAGGTTCTGAAGGAACTGCTTCCCATATTCGAGGCGCAGGAGGATTACACCAACGACGCCCTGTATGCGACGCTTTCCGACTATGTGGCGAAAAAAGAGTGCAAAAACGGTTATGCGATGTGGCCGCTGCGTGTTGCAGTGTCCGGTAAGCAGTCCACGCCGGGCGGCGCGACGGAGATCATGGAAGTGATCGGTAAGGAGGAGTCCTTAAACCGCATCCGTAAGGCAATTGATAAATTAGGGAAGGATTGACCATGTTAGACATTAAATTTGTACGAGAGAACCCGGATATCGTTCGGGAGAATATCAAAAAGAAGTTCCAGGACCAGAAGCTGGTGCTGGTTGATGAGGTGCTCGAGCTCGATCGCCGCAACCGTGAGATCAAGCAGGAGGTCGAGGCGCTTCGTGCAGACAGAAACCGCATGTCGAAGCAGATCGGCGCCCTGATGGGTCAGGGAAAGCGCGAGGAAGCAGAGCAGGTGAAGGCTGAGGTCGCTTCGTTTGGCGCGAAGATCGATGCTTTAAGCGCTGAGGAGAAGGAAGTTGAGGATGCGCTGCGTCAGAAGATGCTCGTGATCCCGAACATCATCGACCCGAGCGTTCCGATCGGTAAGGATGATTCGATGAACGTTGAGGTGGAGCGCTTCGGCGAGCCCGTCGTTCCGGATTTCCCGATCCCGTATCATTCGGAGATCATGGAGTCTTTCAGCGGACTCGATCTGGACAGCGCACGTCGCGTAGCGGGCAATGGTTTCTACTACCTGATGGGCGATATCGCGCGCCTGCATTCCGCAGTGATCTCTTATGCGCGTGATTTCATGATCGATAAGGGCTTCACGTATGTAGTGCCGCCGTTCATGATCCGTTCGGACGTCGTTACCGGTGTAATGAGTTTCGCCGAGATGGACGCCATGATGTATAAGATCGAGGGTGAGGACTTGTATCTGATCGGTACCAGTGAGCACTCGATGATCGGTCGTTTCATTGACCAGATCCTGCCGGAGGAGAGCCTCCCGCTCACATTGACCAGCTACTCGCCTTGCTTCCGTAAGGAGAAGGGGGCGCACGGTCTGGAGGAGCGTGGCGTATACCGTATCCACCAGTTCGAGAAGCAGGAGATGATCGTAGTCTGCAAGCCGGAAGACAGCATGATTTGGTACGACAAACTGTGGAAGTACACCGTTGAACTGTTCCGTTCGCTGGATATCCCGGTTCGTACGCTCGAGTGTTGCTCGGGTGATCTGGCAGACCTGAAAGTCAAGAGTGTCGATGTCGAGGCATGGTCGCCGAGACAGCAGAAATATTTCGAGGTCGGCAGCTGCTCGAATCTCGGTGACGCGCAGGCACGCCGCCTGAAGATCCGCGTCAATGGAGCTGACGGCAAGTACCTGGCCCACACCCTGAATAATACCGTAGTTGCGCCGCCGCGTATGTTGATCGCCTTCCTGGAGAACAACCTCACGGCCGAGGGCAATATCCGTATTCCGAAGGCACTGCAGCCTTACATGGGCGGTAAGGAAATGCTGATCAAAAAGGCATGATCATAAGACGTGAGACAGAAAGAGGACACTAAGATGGAAAGTATAGATATCAGAGAGCTATTTCGCAACACAAAAGAGTATGCAGATAAAGAGATCACGGTCGTAGGCTGGATCCGTAACCTGCGTGTTTCCAAGAACTTCGCGTTCATGGTGATCAACGACGGTACGTTTTTCGAGCCGCTGCAGGTCGTTCTTTCGGACAGCCTGTCGAATTTTGACGAGGTTACAAAGTTGAACGTAGGTTCTGCAGTGATCGTAAAGGGTAAGCTGATCGAGACTCCGGACGCTAAGCAGGCGTTCGAGCTGCAGGCTACTGAAGTTGCGGTCGAAGGCGCATCTACCCCGGACTACCCGTTGCAGAAGAAGCGCCACACCATGGAGTATCTGCGTACGATCACGCACCTGCGTCCCCGTACCAATACCTTCCAGGCGGTATTCCGCGTTCGCTCCCTGA
>JAFYZH010000070.1 GCA_017548765.1 Lachnospiraceae bacterium
ACTTGAAAAATGCTTGGCTTTTACTTTGTTCTTTATTTCCTCCGCTTGAAGCATGTTTCGCCCGAGTTATGCGGTCACGACCGGGCATTGGAGCGAGCGGATGTAAAACGCCGTGAGAGTGCAGCCGGATGAGTGGCGAAAAGCGATCTCCGAGGTCGCTTTTCGCGCGAGCTGATGGCGTTTTCATCAAGAAAACGCCATCTGTCGAAGCGGGCCCCCTCGAATCCATCATTGAACGAGCGGTTTGTTTTTCACAGCGAGCGAACTGACCGCGAGCAAACGCCCCCTGCGCCCTCTCAGCCTTCTCACAAAAAAAGTGCCAAAGGAACCCTTCCTTTGGCACTTTCTCTATCAATTTTTTTTGAAGCCGGCGCGTTTGCGCATGATCGGATCCAGGATCTTTTTACGGATACGGAGCGACTTCGGCGTTACCTCCAGGTATTCGTCGGTGTCGATGAACTCGAGGCACTGCTCGAGGCTCATGACCTTCGGGGTGATCAGGCGGAGTGCCTCATCAGCCGCGGAGGAACGGGTGTTGGTCAGCTGCTTCTTCTTGCAGACATTGACCTCGACGTCCTCAGGCTTACCGTTCTGGCCAATGACCATTCCGGCGTAGACTTTCTCGCCTGCGCCGATGAAGAGCGTACCACGCTCCTGAGCGTTGAACAGACCGTAGGTTACTGCCTCACCGGTCTCGAAGGCGATGAGGGAGCCCTGCTTACGGTAGCTGATGTCGCCGGCCCACAGGTCGTATCCGTCGAATACGGTGTTCAGGATACCATTACCCTTCGTGTCGGTCATGAACTCACCGCGGTAGCCGATCAGGCCACGGGCGGGAATGCGGAACTCCAGACGGGTGTAGCCGCCGGTCGTCGCGGTGGACATACCCTGCAGTTCGCCCTTACGGGAGCTGAGTTTCTGGATGACGTTGCCGGAGAATTCGTCCGGGACGTCGACATATGCCAGCTCCATGGGTTCGAGCAGGCGGTTTCTTTCATCCGTGCGGGTCAGGACCTGTGCCTTACTTACGGCAAATTCGTAGCCCTCACGGCGCATATTTTCGATCAAAACGGACAGATGGAGCTCGCCGCGGCCGGAAACCTTAAAGGTGTCGGTCGAATCGGTCTCCTCCACACGCAGGCTGACGTCGGTGTTCAGCTCGCGGAACAGACGATCACGCAGGTGACGGGAAGTTACGAACTTACCCTCCTGACCGGCGAACGGACTGTCATTGACCACGAAGTCCATGGACAGGGTCGGCTCGGAGATCTTCTGGAACGGGATGGGCTCCATGCCCTCTTCTGCACACAGGGTGTCACCGATGTGGATCTCGGCGATACCGGAGATCGCCACGATGGCGCCGTACTTAGCTTCATTGACCTCGACTTTATTCAGGCCGTCAAATTCATACAGGCGGCTGATCTTTACACGCTGTTTCTTCGACAGATCGTGCGCATTGACCAGGAACATATCCTGATTCACACGCAGGGTGCCGTCTTCGATCTTACCGATACCGATACGGCCGACGTACTCGTTGTAGTCGATCGTGCTGATGAGGATGCGGCCGGGAACGTCCGGGTCGCCTTCGGGCGCCGGGATGCTCTCGACGATGGTCTCCAGCAGCGGGATCATGTTCTCCTGCGGGTCGTCCAGGTTGCGAACGGCAAAACCTGCCTTCGCGGACGCGTAGATGAACGGGCAGTCGAGCTGCTTATCGTTCGCGTCCAGTTCGAGCAGAAGCTCGAGCACCTCGTCGATGACCTCCGCGGGGCGCGCCTCGGGGCGGTCGATCTTGTTGATGCAGACGATCAGGGACAGGTCGAGCTCCAGAGCCTTACGAAGCACGAACTTCGTCTGGGGCATCGCGCCCTCGAATGCGTCAACAACGAGGATAACGCCGTCGACCATCTTCAGGACACGCTCTACCTCGCCGCCGAAATCGGCATGTCCGGGGGTGTCGACGATATTGATCTTTGTATTCTTATAGTATACCGCAGTATTTTTGGACAAAATGGTGATGCCGCGCTCACGCTCGATATCGTTGGAGTCCATGACACGCTCTGCCACTTCCTGGTTTTCGCGGAACACGCCGCTCTGCTTGAGCAGGCCGTCTACCAGTGTGGTCTTACCATGGTCTACGTGGGCAATGATCGCAACATTTCTTACATCTTCTCTTCTCGACTGCATATAAACCTCTCTAAATCTTCTCTTCTGAATGTGTATGTATAACGAAACTGCGTCGAAACGCAATCCCAATGTATTTTAGCACGTTTTCTTTCGATTGCAAGTGTTTTTTGAAGAAATACATTTGGTATGTCCACAGGCATGATCCGCTCAGACGGGCGCGTCGGCATAGCCTTCGCCGATCTTTTCGTACCGGATCTTACCGTTCACGGCGTTCGTCAGTGCCTTCAAAACCGCGTCCTCGCGATCCTTCGGGAGGCCGACGCAGACCTTCACATCAGACTCGTACCGAATGTCCGTCGGGGTCAATTCTTCCCGCGCCAAAAGGTACTGCACCTTACCGAGTTCGGTGTACTCGAGCGCCAGTTCCATGAAGTCGACACTCACCTTCTTCACTGGGACGGCGTCCGCCACAGCATTGGCCGAAGCCTGCGAGTAGGCGCGCACCAGGCCGCCGGTCCCCAGGAGCACGCCGCCGAAATAACGCGTAACGATGACGCAAACATTCGTCAGTTTCCGGCCCGCGAGCACGTCCAGCATGGGTCGTCCGGCAGTTCCGCCGGGCTCGCCGTCGTCGGAGAAACGCATCAGCGCCCCGTCCTCTCCCAGGATATAGGCATAGCAGTTATGCCGCGCGTCCCAGTATTTCTTCTTATGTGCTTCGATGCGCGCCAGCACTTCCTCTTCCGACTCCGCCGGAAAAACAAACGCCAGAAACCGCGATTTCTTCTCTTCGTATTCACCGAAGCCTTCCTTCGAAACGGTTATATAGTCCATTCGCCTGACACAACTGCTCCTTTCTTTCGTCTTAACAGGCCGAAGCCCACATCATTATATTATAGAAGTACGGAAAATGTAAAGAGGAAGGCTTCTTGATTCACATACCGATAAGTAGTATAATATGTTATTGAGGGTAATATGTCCTCCTGTACCGATAACTATCGATCATGACCATGCAAGAAAAGGCAAGGATACTATATGAATTTTAACAAACGAAATCTGGATCGCGCCATACGGCGGATGACGAACCCGCCCGGCCGGATCTATCATAAATGTCTGCTCTGGATCGTGCGGATCACGGTCTTCGGCGGCATCGCCGCCGCCCTGATCCTGGGCGCCTTCGGTGCGGGAACCATCCAGTCCCTGCTCGACCGTTCGCCCGACATCAGCACCATCGATGACACTCCGCTCGGCGAACACACCAACATCTACGACTCCTCGGGTCATATCATCCAGACCCTGGTGACGGCAGGTGCAAACCGCGAGTCCGTCTCGATCGACCAGATCCCCGAATACCTCAAACAGGCATTTATCTGCATCGAGGACGAACGTTTCCTCGAACATGACGGTATCGACCTCAAGGGCATCCTGCGTGCGGCCTTCATCGGTGTGACCTCCGGAAACTTCTCCGAGGGCGCCAGCACCATCACCCAGCAGTGGATCAAGAACCGCTTCTTTGAAGGCGGCCGCGAGAAGGGCCTCGGCGCGCAGATCGAACGTAAGGTCATGGAACAGGCCATGGCGCTCGCCGTCGAGAACACGCATTCGAAGAACATCATTTTGGAAAACTACCTCAACACCATCAACCTGGGCAATAACACCCTGGGCGTGCAGGCGGCTTCCAAGCGATATTTCAACAAATCGGTCTCCGACCTGACATTGTCCGAATGTGCCGTGATCGCCGCGATCACGCAGAACCCGTCGCGTTTCAACCCGATCCGTTTTCCGGAATACAACCGGGAGCGCCGCGATACCGTACTGGCGAAGATGAAAAACGCAGGCGTCATCACTTCCGAGGAATATGACGAAGCGATCAACGACGACGTGTACGCCCGCATCCTCACGGATAACCCGAGTGCGCCGCAACAGTCGACCTACTCCTATTTCACGGATGCGCTGATCCAGGTCGTGCTCTCCGATCTGCAGAATAAGCTCGGTTACACGAACCAGCAAGCGTGGAACATGCTCTACTCCGGAGGTCTTAAGATCGAATCCACCCTGGACTCCGACATCCAGAAGATCATGGATGACACGATCAACAACGAGACCCTGTATCCCTACACTTACTACAGTTTGAATTATCGGGCCAATGTCACCAGCGGGGACGGCAGTGTCCGGATGATCAACGAAGACATGATCAACGCTTACGCATTGACCTTAGGCGTACTCAGCAATGGCCGCTACTACACCAGTATCAAGTCCATTGAGGATACGCTCGAGAAATACAACCGTTCCCACAATATCACATCGGAGAACTGCGAAGTCATCGTGTACAATACAACGCTGGAGCCGCAGGTATCCATGGTCATCATCGAGCAGTCGACCGGCCATGTCGTAGCGATCAGCGGCGGCCGCGGCGAGAAGCCCGGCAGCCTGACCCTGAACCGCGCGACGGATACGACGCGTCAGCCCGGTTCCTGCTTTAAGGTCCTTTCGACCTTCGTTCCGTTCCTGGACACCATGGGCGGAACACTTGCCACTCCGATCTACGCGGGGCCGTACTCCTACCAGGGGCACGACATCCACGACTGGTGGGGCGATGAATGCCTCGGTTATGTAAACGTCCGGGACTGTATCGCCTACTCTATGAACCTGGGCACCATGCATTTCCTGATGGACCAGGTCGGCATCAATGTTGCTTACGATTATCTGCAGAAGCTCGGCATCACAACACTCGTTGACTCCCGCCGGCAGGCAGACGGAACGGTCATCACCGACCGTGTTCCTTCCCTTTGCTTAGGTGGTATCGTAGACGGCGTCACCAACCTCGAACTTACGAACGCCTATGCGACCATCGCCAACCAGGGCACGTACACCGAGCCCGTTTATTACACACGCATCACCGACCGCAACGGTAAGGTCATCTTGGAAAATGAACCCAACCGCCGTAAGGTCTTAAAGTCCACGACCGCGACGCTCCTGACCTACGCTATGGAAAGCACCATGCAACTTCCGGAAGCATCGAAGTACCTGGACATCAATCCCAACATCATCCCGACCGGCGGTGACTGTCTCTTCGATGGCATGCGTCTGGCAGGAAAGTCCGGTTCCACCACCGATAAAAACGACCTCTGGTTCGTCGGATATTCACCGTATTACACTTGCGGTGTTTGGTCCGGTTACGATGTCGGCCAGGCAGAAGAAGCCGGCGGCATCTATCACAAACTGATATGGCGTGAAGTCATGAGTAAGATCCACTCCACCCTTCCTGATAAGGAATGGGGCCCGGAGAGCTCGGATATCGTCACCGCGAAGGTCTGCTCGAAGAGCGGTAAACTCGCGATCAATGGAGTGTGCGACCATCCGGACTCCAACGCAGTCGTCTACACCGAATACTTCACACGAAGCACGGTTCCTCATGAATACTGTGATTGCCATAAGATGATCTCGATCTGTAAGGAGTCTCAAAAACCTGCAGGCGATGACTGTCCGAAGTACCTTTGCGAAGACCATGTCTACATGATCCTCGATGAGAAGATCACCGATATGGACGTCGAAAGCGACGATACGAAGCATGCATTGCCCGCTGAACTCAAAGATGTGGTATGTGACATCCACAAACCGAAACCGACGACCGCTGCCGCTACGGAGGAAGAAACCGACGGAGACGCGGATGACTGAAAAACTTAATGAAACGCATAAAAAGAAGCGGTCCCCATGGCGGGGACCGCTTTTATATTATCTTCTTGTTTAGTGCTTCAAAAATGTAGGAATGCGGATTCCTGTGCTGCCGTTTCCGTCGTCCTTACCCGGCTTCTTCTGGGTAAATGCGGGCGGTGTGTAGGTAGCGGGCTCAGCGGGCTGAGCAGGAGCTGCCTGGTTGGGAACGACCGGAGCCTCGGCGCTCTGTACCGGAGCTGCGTCTGTCACAGGCTTCTCGAATGTCTGCGGCTGATAGTTGAATGTGCGGTTCATCTGCGGCTTAACTGCGCTCTTGAAAGAAGAACCAACGCTATTATTCAGGTTCAGGGAACGATCCTCAACGCCGGTAGCGATAACGGTGATCGATACGGTATCCGGTGCGGATGTCTCGAAGGTGGTACCGAAGATGATGTTTGCATCCTCTCCTGCCATCTCCTGAACGTTGCTGACTGCTTCATAGATCTCGGGAAGGGAAACTTCACCGGAGATGTTAACGAGAACGTGGGAAGCGCCCTCGATGGTGGTTTCGAGAAGCGGGCTGGACACTGCCAGACGCATAGCCTCGATCGCCTTATCATCACCCTTAGCGGTACCGATACCGATATGAGCGATACCCTTATCCTTCATGACGGTCTGAACGTCTGCGAAGTCGAGGTTGATGAGACCCGGGCTGTTGATCAGGTCTGTGATACCCTGAACACCCTGCTGCAGTACTTCGTCGGCACGCTTGAATGCGTCCAGAACAGAAGTTCTGCGATCTACGATCTCAAGGAGACGGTCATTCGGGATAACGATAAGAGTATCCACTGCCTCCTTCAGATTTGCGATACCTGCGAGCGCGTTCTGCATACGAACACGACCCTCGAATGCGAAAGGCTTGGTTACAACACCAACGGTAAGGATACCGGCTTCCTTCGCAAGGCGGGCGATAACAGGCGCAGCACCGGTACCGGTTCCGCCGCCCATACCACAGGTAATGAATACCATATCAGCGCCGGTCATAAGACCGCGCAGCTCCTCGATGTTCTCCTCAGCTGCCTTCTCACCTACTTCAGGCTTAGCTCCGGCACCGAGACCCTTCGTCAGTTTCTCACCGATCTGAAGATAGGTAGGAGCCTTGCACATCTGCAAAGCCTGACGATCTGTATTTACTCCGATGAATTCAACACCGGCGATATTCTCATCGATCATACGGTTTACGGCGTTATTTCCTGCTCCGCCGACACCGATCACTATAATTCTGGCTGCTCCCTCAGTTTCATTAATCTTAATCTCTAACAAGGTGATTTCCTCCTTATGTTGTCTTGTGCTGCATCGGGAAAACAAATATCACATCCCGTCACTTTCCATCGATACCCCATCCCGATTTCACGCGACACACTTAATACTATATTTTATTTCCCTGAAATAATCAACCACAAATTCAAAAAAAATCAAAGAAATTTTAATTTTCCCCATCCTCAGGCTCGTATTCGTCCTTTTTGAAAATGATATCGGCGTCGGGGTTGTCGTTATCATATGTCCGCAGGATCAAGGAACCGGCCTGTCCTTCCACTTTCGGATAGATCTCTGCCAGACGACGGATCTTTCCGGTAATGCTCTTCGGCGTTCCGAGGTACACATGCACCCGATCCATGTTCAGTATGATCTCACCGCTTAAAGTGAAGCGGATCAACGATACCGGCAGGTTCTTCTTTTGGATCTCCCCGGCGAGGGAAACGATGGTCCGAAAGATCTCGGGGTCTTCCACGGGTAATGGTTCATCCTTCACGAAGTAGCCGAAATCCAGTCCCTCCACATGCGGGATGATATTTCCCTCGGAAGGATCTTCCGGGGCCGCAGGCGGTTCGCTCGAGACCTCCGCAACATAACCGTTCGAGTCCAGATAGAGGTAATCTCCCATGTAACTCATATAGGCGATGATGCTCTTTTCATAGACCACGATGGAAACTTCGCGCATCGAAACATCATCCACTTCATATGATTCAACAAAGGGAATGGATACTACCTGTTCTTTTTTAAACCATTTGCGGAATAGCCGCACAACATAACGGCGATCGTTCTCGGTCGGAAAGATATAATTGAATATCTCTTCGTCCGTGTAACGTTCGTTTCCGTCGACGCGGTATGCGGTGATCTTGATCGACCAAAGGCCGATGCACGCTATGCCCAATATCAATAATAAAGCAATCGGAATCACGATTCTTCTGGTCTTCTTACCCATCTTCTCTCCTGAAAACCTTAAAATGTCAAGGGCGTGCACCTTTGTATCCTATCATAACACGAAGTCGGTGTTTTTTCAATTCCTTTTTGAAAACTGCACGATATTCTTTTATCGAAAAATAAAGGAGCGGGAGCCGCCGATTTTTCGGTAACTCTCGCCCTATATCACTCTTCGGAATCTTCTTCCGATCGATTTTCCGCCGCCCGAAGTTCGCGGTCGATCTGCTTCACGCGGATCTTTCGGGAAATGTTTAACAGGATGCCGACCTCTGCCATGGAGGCCATCAGTGCACTACCGCCGTTACTGATAAACGGCAGGATAACGCCGGTGTTCGGCATCATATTCGTCGTAACTGCGATGTTCATCAGGATCTGGAACGAAAAATGCAGGAAGATACCGACGGCTAAAAGGAAACCGTGGTAGTCCGGCGCGTTCCGGATGATGAAGAGGATACGCCACAGAAGGAGGACGAAAACGAACAGCACCAGCATGGCGCCGAACAGGCCGAGCTCCTCGCAGACGATGCAGAATACCATGTCGTTCTGTGCCTCGGGAAGGAGGCCCAGTTTCTGCACGCTCGATCCCAGGCCGCGGCCGAACAAACCGCCGGAACCGATGGTATAGAGACCTTGCAGGATCTGGTAGCCTTTACCCGCAGGGTCGCTGTCAGGATCCAGCCACATCTTGATTCGTGTCACCTGGTAGTCTTTCATGAGCGGGAAGGATCCGGTCTCACGGATACGCAGGATGACGATTATGATCAGGAGGACCATGGCGATCGCCATGACCGCAAAGATCTTCTTTTTATCACTTACGATGAAGAACATACCGAAGATGATCAGGAATACGATGATCGCGGTACTTAAGTTCTCCGATACGATCAGGAGCAGGAAGGGGCTCATCAGCAGGAAACCGCCGATGAAAAACAGGTTGTTCCCGGAGAAACGTCCCAGCATTCCGTATTCGATCGCCTCATCCTTAACACGGAGTTTCGGCTTTCCTTCACGTACTCGTATCTTATTCTCTTCTTTTACGACGCGCGAACGTTTTTGGTTACGTTGCTTGCGCATCATTATGCCGTATTTGGAATTCAGGAACGCGGACAGCATGACGATGATACCGGGCTTTGCGATCTCCGAAGGCTGGATGTAGAACGGTCCAAAGTTCAGCCAGCGCTGCGAAGCATTGGCCGTGGTACCGCTGATCAGAAGGGCGATAAACAAGCCCAGCAAAACGATGTAGATGCCCACAAAGATCACTTTTCCATAGAGGTGGTAGTTGATCATGGAAACGATGAACATACCGACCACACAGAGGATCAACGTCTTAAACTGTTTGAGCGTGGAATACCACTCGCTTCTGCCCAGCTGGATATCCGAATACGAGGTCGTCGAATAGACCATCATGATACCGAACAGGCACAGGCAGATCACCAGAAAGATCAGACTGTAGTCATAGTAACCCTGGGTCAAAAACCGCCGTATTCGGTTACGGAAACGTATGAAAATGTTTTCATTTGCCTTACGCGGCTGTTTTTCACTCATGCTCTCAACTCCTTGCAACATTCGTTCTAACGAACTTTAAGCTTCTTTCTCTGCCTTCTCGAGGGCGCGCGCGTATTCCTTAAACAGGCGGCCGCGCTGTTCGAAATTATCGAACATGTCCCAGCTCGCGCATGCGGGCGACAGAAGGACGTTCTCACCGGGCAATGCCATCTCGTGTGCGACCTTCACTGCCTCTTCGAGCGTATCCACGAAGCGGTATGCAGTGAAACCGCAGGCGTCGCATGCCTTCGCGATCTTCTCTTTCGTCGCTCCCAGCAAAAGCAGGAACTTGATGTGTCCGGGAAATGTCCGGATCCACTCTTCGTACTCGGACTGCTTATCATATCCGCCGCCGATGAGGACGGTCGGGGACGGCATGGCCAGGACGGCGCGGATCGCTGCGTCCGGGTTCGTGCCCTTCGAATCGTTGTAATACTTCACGCCATTGACCGTGCAGGTGTACTCGATGCGATGCTCTACGGCGTGGAAATTGCGGATGGTCTCGCGGATGGTATCGAGCGAAACGCCGACCGCCATGGTCATGGCGATGGCAGCCATCACGTTTTCATGGTTGTGTGTACCGATCAGGTTCATCTCGTTCGTCTTGCAGACCGGTGTCTCAACGCCATCCTTCTTATAGATGATCTGGTCACCACGCAGGAACACGCCCTCTTCGAGCTCGCCCTGGCTGTAGAAATAGATCACCTTCGTCTTCACCTTCTTACCGAATTCGCGAAGCACGGGATCGTTGTAGTTGAGGACGCAGACATCGTCCTCGCACTGGAAACGTGTGATCTTCTCTTTCATCTCGATGTAGCACTCCATCGTCTTATGACGGTTGAGATGATCGGGTGTGATATTCAGGATCGCGGAAACATTCGGGCGGAAGGACGTTGCGGTCTCCAGCTGGAAGGTGGAGATCTCCGCTACGGTCACCGAACGCTCCGTCGTCAGCGGCGCGCGCTGTGCGTACGGGATTCCGATGTTTCCCACGGTAAATGCCTGGTCGTAAGCGCCGCGTCCGCTCTTCACGTCTGCATCCATGATGGCGCCGACGAGGGAGGTGGTCGTGGTCTTTCCGTTGGTTCCGGTGATGGCGAGGATGTCGCCCTTGCTGTAGCAGTAAGCCAGCTCGATCTCACCGATGATCGGGATATTCAGTTCGCGGACCGGGATCAGGAACGGTACCGTCAGGTCGATACCGGGGCTCATAACGCAGGCGGTCACGCCCTCTTCGATCAGGATGTCACGGGTCATCTCGCCGAGACAGATCTTCAGGTTCGTCGTGTCGTATTGACCATTATCCGCACATTTTATGCAGATCGTTTCCGGATCCAGGCGATCGTTCGAATCATAGAGGAGCACACGCTCTCCGGTCTGTAATAAAAGTCTTGCTGCGGACAGGCCGCTGATGCCGGTACCGGCAACCATATAAGTTTTCATAGTTATTTTCCTATCTGTTGCCATGCGTTCGATCGACGCGGCAACGTTTTATTTTGCGGCGAATGCGGCGCGTGGCCGTTTTCGCTTATTCTCACAGGAGGGGCAGGAGACAAATGCATGCCAGAATGAGGGTCACCACGGAGAACACCGTGACGATGCGTACCTCGGACCAGCCGCCCTTTTCATAGTGGTGGTGGATCGGCGCCATACGGAAGAAACGCTTGCCTCCGGTGTGGCGGAAGTACTGCACCTGGATGATCGTGCTGACCAGCTCGATCACGTAGATAAATGCGACGATGAGGATGTAAAGCGGCATCTGCATCAGGATAGCATACATAGCCACGAAGCCTCCGATCGCGAGGGAACCGGTATCACCCATGAAGAGTTTCGCCGGATAAGCATTGAACAAAAGGAAACCGATCAGGGCGCCGATGAATGCGCCGCCGGGAACGCCGAGGCTCTCACCGTAGATGAAGGACGCAGCGAGGAAAAAGCCCATAATGATGATGGTGACCATGCTGCAGAGGCCATCCAGGCCGTCGGTCATGTTCGCTCCGTTCTCGGTGCCGAGCATCGTGAAGAAGAAAAACGGGATGAACAGGAACGAGATATTGATCTTGTAACCTGCCAGGATCGGCAGTCTCAGGCTGCCCCATTCAGACGGGTCACGCCAGTACAGAAAGACTAACAGGATCGCAGCGACTGCGAACTGGCCCAGAAGCTTCTGCTTCGGCGACAAGCCGTCCGAAGAGTGGCGTTTGATCTTAAGGTAGTCGTCCAGGCCGCCGACGAATGCATTGCCCACGAGGGCGAAAAGCACCGCCAGATGACGGGCGCGCAGGAACGGCAGGCAGGCCAGAACGGTCGCCGCGATGAACGCGATGCCGCCCATGGTCGGAGTTCCCTGTTTCTTCAGGTGCTCCTGCGGACCCAGCGCACGGATCTGCTGACCGAATTTGAATTTATGCAAGATCGGGATCAGGATGCGGCAGAAGATCGCGCTTGCGACCAGCGCCAGCATCATGGCCACTATGGTTTGTTTTAACTCTGACATGGGGAGTCCTTTCCGGTTAATGAAAATTCTCTCAGAATTAACTCGGAAAACCTTCGGTTTTCCTCGAGTAGAGAAGTTTATTTTTCTGTGGCTGCGTTCCGCAGCCTCGAAAAACCAAACTTCTCGCATTGCAGGTCAGAATTCTCTGACCTGCAATTTACTCGTCTCGTTCATCGTCGATGATGACGGGCGTATCCGGCTGCGCGGGTTGCGGATCCGGCTGTGCGGGCTGCGGCCCCGGCTGCTCTGCCGGCTGGCCCGGAGTCACGGGCTCACCATCCAGGCGGTGCAGCTGCTCACCGTTTTCGTCCACAGTGATAAATCCTTCCGGATCATAACCATCCACGGGCGGCGGATCCGGATCCTCTCCCGATTCGTTCGGAAGCAGGTAGTCTATACCCTCTTCCTTCGAATGGAGGTTCAGATACGGGATGATTTCCATCCAGATACGCTTGGATACGAGCTGTGCCCATTTACTGGAATTCTGCTCATCCAAATGCGGCTGGTCGATCACGACATATAGGAACAGATCCGGTTCCGAGACCGGAATGAAACTAGCCAGAGAGATGACGTAATTATTTTCGGCGTAATTACCCTTCTGTGCAGTACCGGTCTTACCGCCGATCTCATAACCTGCGATCTTAACGTAGCTAGCGGTACCTTCTTCAACGACTTCGTACATCGCTTCGCGCAGGAAATCGCTGGTCTTCTTGCTGATGACCTGCGTCACCGGCGTGGAGTACGGACGTGCTACGACCTGACCGTCTGCCGAGCGCTCCTCCGTTACAACGTGAGGAACATAATAATATCCGCCGTTGATGGTCGTGCAGAGCGCTGCCGCCATCTGCATCATAGTCGTATTAAAGCCCTGACCGAACGAGGATGTCGCCAGTTCCAGAGGATTTAACTGATCCGCGGTAAAGTTCAGGTTCTCCGCGGAAACCTCACCCGGAAGATCGACGCCGGTCTTCGAACCGATATTGAAACGGCAACGGTAATCAAAGAAATTATCGCGGCCGACCAAACTCGAAACGTACATCAGATAGTCGTTACAAGAGTTTGCCAAAGCTCCCGCCAGGTTCAGTTCACCGCATCCATCACGGTTATGACAGCGTACCTTCGTACCACTGAAATCGGTAAATCCGTCGCAGACGAACAATGTGTTTTCATTGACCTTTCCGAGCTCGTAACCCATCGCCACCGTCAGCGGCTTAAATGCAGAACCGGGCTCGTAAGTATTCGACAGGCAGTAGTTCCGGTAGACATAGTTCAGAATGCCGGAGGTCTGCAGGGTCTTCTGCTCTTCCGGAGTAGCGCCCAGCAGCTTCTTCTGCATGCTCTTATCTTCTTTCAGGATCTTCTGCCACATTTCATCCAGCTGCTCCTGTGTGTAGTAGCTGGCCATATCGTCGTGCTTATTCGGATTGTAAATGCGGTCATCCGCCATCGCAACGATGGTTCCGTTCTGCGGATTCATGCAAACGACTGCGATATTCTCCGCGCCGATCTCATCCGCAAACTGTTTGATATTTTTCTCGATAATGGACTGGATGTGAATGTCGATACCGGTCACAAGTGTATTACCCTGCTGCGGTTCGATATTCGTCGCGTCACGGTTCAGGTCCTCCGTCATGTAAGTCTTGCGGACACCGTCCGTGCCGGAAAGGCTGGAATCATACGAACGCTCCAGGCCCATGGAACTCTCCGGGAAATACGGCGAGTAGAAGCCCAGGATCTTGCAGGCCAATGTTTCATAAGGGTAAACACGTTCGTATTCGGTCTCGAAGCGAATGCCGACGATACGCAGGACGGACATGTAGCCTATGCCCTTCGCCGTCAATTCATCCACGCTCCACTTCTTCGCGATCTCCGCATAGTCGATGGTCTTCACTTCACGTGTAGCGCCGGTGATCAGATCACCGATACGTGTAAGGATATTACCTTTTGATTTTTTGATCGCGGCGCGCTGCTCTTCCACGTCGGCCTGAATGCCCGTGATCTGCTCGTCCGTCACTTTAAACAACGTCCTCAGCGCTGCGATCTTATCTGCACGTTTCGTCGAACGGAGCTGCTCTGCCAGAGTCTGGACATCACGCATGACCTCGCCGTCGATAACGGTGCGGTTTTCATTTTCAAATTCGGGATAACGCCAGTACCAGCGGCGATTATAGATCGCCTTCTTCTCATCGGACAGTTCGCCGACTAAGTTTTCCTTCTCCTCGCAGACTTTTTCGATCTCAGCCAGCCTTTCGTCCAGAACCTCGGAATCGAAACCGAGCACGTTCTTATAGACCATGAGGGCAGCGATCCGGTAATACTCCTGCTCCATGATCGCCTTCGGCTCGATAACGAGAACGTACTCTGCATTTGAAGTCGCCAAAACATCCCCATTCCGATCGAGGATCTTTCCTCTCGGAGCCGGGATAGTCGTGGTCTGATATCCATAGTTGTTATTTACGTTTTTGATGTATTCGTCGTTCTTCCAGACAGCCAGATAAACCAATCGTACAAACAACAATAGGAAAGCTACGATGAACACTGCGGTTACAAGAAGTAGCTTTCCTTCCATGTATTCTTTAACATATGGAGGACGCGGCGCCCGTGTGGGCCTTTCCTCCTGGTTGTTGGGTTCCTTTGTTGCCATGGTTCCCCCTTGAATTCTCCGGATTAAGGGTTAGTATTATCGGCATTCATTTCAAAGTATTCAGATTTCTCCGCCGTATAGTAGATCAGCTGATCCTTTCCGGGATAGGTCATACCGAGATCATTGACCGCCTGCTCATAGATCGCAGCGTAGTCGATCCCGACGTTGATCTTATTTTCCATTTCATCGTTACGCATGCGCATAGAGGAAAGCTCGCTTTCCAATGCAGCTGCCTTCGCGATCTTCGCATCCAAACCGGTGTGAAGCTGCAAATGCATAACAGCCGCTGCGATACAAATTGTAACACAAATCGCTGCAACAATCAACTCTTTCAGATTCATGGACTCCAGACGATTGCGATTCTTCTGGAGAGCTTTCCGGTTCGGGGCCGGCGCCGGGCGGCGTTGCGGCCGACGGACGGGCTGTTGCTGTGGCTCGCGCTCGGGCTCCGGATAGATCTGCGGAGCCACTTCGAGCTGACGTGCCGCACCGCCTTCATAGCGGTATTCGTAATAGGGCTTGTATGTGTAATCCGCGCGGCCGGTTGTAGGGGTACCGGTTGCAGATTTCAAATTTTCATTTGCCATGGTTAAAACCTCCTTACTGAGATTTATTTTTCCCATCCCGTAAGTTTCGCCTTCTGCGGCTTCTGATCTTCGTCGGTCCGTTCAAACACACGGAGCTTCGCGCTCTTCGAACGGCTGTTCTCTTCCATCTCCTCATCGGATGGCAGGATGGGCTTCTTTGTGATAACGATCCCTTTCGAGATCCTTCCGCACACGCACACCGGAAAATGCGGCGGGCATATGCAGGGGCGTTCGTTCGTGCGAAACGCCGATTTAACGATGCGATCTTCCAATGAATGGAAGGTGATGATGCTGAGTCTTCCCTGCGGTTTCAGGTGCCGGATCATGGCGTCGATGGAGTTCTCCAGGACTTCCAATTCGCGGTTGCATGCGATGCGCAATGCCTGAAAAGTCCGCTTTCCGGGATGTCCGCCGGTCTGCTGGGATTTCGCCGGTATCGAGCTTCGCAGGATCGCAAGCAGGTCGCCTGCGGTCGTAAGCGGTCTCTCCGCTCTCACCTTGCAGATGTTACGGGCAATGTTTCCGGCGAACCGTTCCTCGCCGTAATCCCACAGGATCTTTTTGATCTGTTCCTCGGGCCATGTATTGACGATCTCGGCTGCCGTCAGTTCCTGGCGTACGTCCATACGCATGTCCAGCGGCGCTTCCTCGTCCCGATAGGTAAATCCGCGTGCCGCATCATCCAACTGGTAGGAGGAAACTCCCAGGTCCAACATGATGCCGTCGACGAGGTCGACATTTTGTTCGCGGAGAATGGTCTCAATGTTCTCGTAATTGCTTCGAACGATCGTTACGATGTCCTGAAACTCCGAAAGTCTGGCGCTTGCCGCCGCGATCGCGTCTGCATCCTGGTCGATGCCGATCAGCCTTCCCTGATGCATGAGGCGCTTGCAGATCTCGTAGGAATGTCCGCCGCCACCGAGCGTTGCATCCACGTAGATGCCGCCGGGTCTTACGTTCAGACTGTCCACGGTTTCATTCAGCAAAACGGATCGATGCGAAAACTCCAAAACTACTCCCTCCGGGCTTTACAGGGACACACCGTTTGCCGCCAGTTTCGCGGCGATCGCCGATATATCCAGATTAGCGTTGTATTCGTCGTAACGCTGCTTATCCCAAACTTCAATTCTCTCGCCGACGCCGACCAGCATGACTTCCTTCGTCAGGTGTGCGTGCTCTCGCAGGTTCTGCGGGATCAGCATACGTCCCTGCTTATCGATCTCGCCGGGCTTTCTCGAACCCATCAGGTAACGCATCAGGATACGGTGATCCTGGTCCAGCAGGTTCGTGTTCTGGCTCATCCTCTCGGACAATGCATCCAGATCTTCTTTGCAATATATATACAGACAGGGATCAAGGCCCTTCACGATATAATACTCGTCGCTGCCTTCATCTCTGTGACGAATGGGAACGATGACACGTCCCTTCGAGTCCAGCGAGTGTACATACTCACCGGAGAAATTACCCTTGCTCATGACCTTGATCACCTCCTTGCTTCCAAATTCGAGTCGTGCCCCGGCAAATCCGCCACTTTTTGACACTGATCCACCCCTAACTCACTACTCACTTACCATTTTAGAGTAGTTTCCTTGAAAATGCAAGACCTTTTTTCATTTTTTTCGAATTTTCTTTGCACTGTGAGGCTTTTGTGGGCGGCGCTATCGAAAACCCGGTGGGGCTCAGTGGGGGAATTTTGCATTTCCGTGGTGAAAAAAGAAAAAAAGCGGGCCGGCGAAGCTTTTTTTGCTTCGCCGGCCCGCAGGTCGATGTTCATTTTTATTTTACGTTTAATGTGACCGTTTTCGTTGCAATGGTCTTTCCGTCGGCAGCCGTTACAACGCATCGGAACTGCCAGCCGTTTAAACCGGCGATCGCCGCCACGCTCAGTGTCGGAGTTTTGGCTCCGCTCTGACCGGAATTCGCCCAGGAAGCACTGCTGTTCTTTCTGGATTGCCACTGATATTTTATCGGGCTCACGCCGGTCGCTTCTATGGTAAATGTAGCCGTTTTACCCGCGGACACGGTAGCATTGTTCGGTTGCTTCGTGATCTTCGCGATAACGACCAACTGCGCCTCACTCGATACACTCTGCATATTATTTCCGTCCGTGACGATGCAGCGGAACCGCCAACCATTCAGTCCTGCTACGACCGGCACCGAAAGCGTCGACGTTTTCGCGCCGCTCATGCCGGAATTCGACCACGAAGCATTGCTGTCCTTTCTGGATTGCCACTGATATTTCAGTGTTCCCGCGCCGGTCGCCTCTACGGTAAATGTGGCGGTTCCTCCCACAGTTGCAGACGCATTCTTCGGAATGGATGTGATCTTCGGACGTACCGTCAGCGTGTACGCATCCGTCGCCCTCGTGTTTCCTTTTCCGTCTGTGATCAGGCAACGGAACTGCCAACCGTGCAGTCCTGCAAGCGCCGTTACCGAAAGTTTCTCCGTCTTCGCGCCGCTCTGGCCGGAATTCGACCAGGCTGCACTGCTGTCCTTTCTGGATTGCCATTGATATTTCAGCGTTCCCGGCCCCTCTGCCGTCACCTTGAAGGTTGCGGTTTCACCAACAGCCACAGAATTATGAAGCTCTGTCTTTGTTATCATGATCGGGCATACGGACAAAGTGATCGTTCTGGATGTCTTCGTCTTCCCATTTCCATCCGTGACGATACAGCGGAACTGCCAGCCATCTAAGCCGGCGATGGCAGCAACCTTAAGGCATTCCGTTTTCGCCCCGGTCTGCCCGGAATTCGTCCATTCCGAGGACGCATTTTTCCGCGACTGCCACTGATACGTAAGAGGTTTCGCCCCGGTCACGCCCAGGAAGAAGGAGGCCGTTTCACCGGCGTTCACCTTCTGGTCCTCCGGCTGCGAATAGAAGTCCATAGCGACATTGAGTTTCGCCGTTTTCGATATGATCTGCTTTCCTTCCGCGTTTTTAACGATGCATCGGAACTGCCAGCCGTTCAAGCCGGCCGTTACATTCGTGGTCAATGTATCGGTCTTAGCTCCGGACAGTGAGGAATTCGCCCATGCAGAGGAGGCATCCTTCCGGCTCTGCCACTGAAATGTAACTCCATCTCCGTCCGCTCTGACAAAAAACTCGGCGGACGATCCCACTTTAGCGTTCACGTTCACGGGTTGCTCCCAGAGCACCAGAGATGATGGAGCCGAGAGCAGGACCGGTTCACACGCATAGTCGGTCTCATGATACCCGTTTTCAATTTCCGCAAGCATATATACGTAATATGCTTCGTTCCAATCTACCATCGCAAAACCTTCAGGAAGATCGAAAGAGACCATATGGTTTTGGACCAGACTGGAGCCCTGCAAAACTCCCGGAACCAGATCCATCTTACCATAATAGAAGATCTGTGCGTTGTTACTGTTGCCGGGCTGATACTCTCTGTCGAGGATCAGGACCGACATCCGGGTGCACTTCGCTGCATTTCCCCCGCTCAGAGTATAATACGCGTTAACCTTGTTGCCGGAGTTATATACAGGTATACTACCGGACAATGCCAACCGAATGTCGCTGTCTTTCACGGTCAATTTATACTCTGCACCATCTTCCCACGCGCGCCCTCTGACACACTCCGTAAAGATGACCGACGAAAGATCGATGTTTATGGCCGGACTCACTCCCCAGGTTTCACTGTAATTTCCAATTGTCAGGCAACCTGTTTCATCAACGGCTCCCGCCGATTTGCCAAAGGACGTAGCCGTCGCACGCAACCACCACGTTTCAGCAGTCCCGTTGTAATACTTAATTTTTGCCGGTATATCATAATGTAACAACTTATCCGAATTGTAGCAGTAGAATGCTTCGGCTATATCGTCTACATCCAGCAGGAATACCTTTTCGCCCTCCACACGAGCTACTCTCTGGTTTGAAAAGTATAGATAACCACCTTTCTCATCATATGGCTCGTGAGGGCGTATACTTCCTGCTATAGCCGCCCTTTCCACAGACGTAAAACCGTTCTGCTTCATCAAAAAGCTTCTACCGTTCAGATTAGCCCGTATATCGCTGTTCGTCCAATCATCATTTTGCTTTCCATTGACTTTGTCGATACCATTCACATCATATGGTGCTTTGTACAGAATACTGTCACAATCCAATAGCATCGTCGACCCGCCGTACCTCGTCGTGTTCGGTTCCAAAACGCGATATTTCACCGGCTCTCCGTCATATTTTCCGAACCAGACATAACTTCCCTTCCAGTATGTATCACTTTCCTGCAACGCCGGCGGAGCCTTGATCGCAGTCGTACCCAGACTGTTGATCTCCTTCCCGGAGTCGTTGTGAGGCGAAATGATACTTCCGAACGAGTCTTCCGCAAACACCTGCTCCCCGAAGGAACCCTGCAACAACACTGCCGCCACCATAAGCGCGGACAAAAACACCATCGCTAACCGTTTTCCTAAACCATGCTGTTTCATAAACCTTCCTCTCTTTCTGTTATCACTTTCTCCGTTTCTCAAAAAACCCACTTTGATTGTAGCACAGCCAACTCCGCCCACGCAATACCGAATTATTATATACCCTTCCCCACCTACGAGAATGAACTTTCCTCTTGCATTCTTCTCCCACGACCCGGCATCTTTTCCTGCCGGGTCTTTTTGCCGGTGTCATGGGCGCTGCCGGCCACAACGTTAGCTGTGGGCGGCTTCTGCCCTCGGCGGAGTCTACGGTAGTGGCCCCGGGTGCATATCGGGTTCACAGCTTAGCTCGTTTGGGATACGCGATCATAAGGCGGGCATTGGAACGAGCTGTATGAAAACGCCGTCCATGAACAGGCGGACCCGGGTCAAAAACCGCGTCTCCGAGACCGGTTTTTGCGCGAGACGAAGACGTTTCCTGCCTCTTGCATTCTTCTCCCACGACCCGGCATCTTTTCCTGCCGGGTCTTTTTGTCGGTGTCATGGGCGCTGCCGGCCACAACGTTTAGCTGTGGGCGGCTTCTGCCCTCGGCGGAGTCTACGGTAGTGGCCCCGGGTGCATATCGGGTTCACAGCTTAGCTCGTTTGGGATATGAGATCATAAGGCGGGCATTGGAACGAGCTGTATGAAAACGCCGTCCATGAACAGGCGGACCCGGGTCAAAAACCGCGTCTCCGAGACCGGTTTTTGCGCGAGACGAAGACGTTTTCGCCCCGATGGCAGGTCACTGCCCCGAAAACGTCTGAGTTCGAAGCGGTGCCCGAGGTCCGACTGCGAAGGGACGTTCCGTTTTCAACAGCGAGCGACCTGACCGCCGTTGATCGCATATCCAAACCACACAAAACTAAACTATCGTCCCCCGATATGCCCCGGGGCCTCCTCCATCATTCCCCGCCGAGGGCAGAGGTCCGCCCGCATGAAAACAATTTTCCGGCAGCGCCATCTTCAGGGTACAAAAAAAGACCCGGCAGGAAACCGGGTCTTCTCTATCGCCTCGCGGCGTTTATCTTGCAAGCCACTTGCTTACATTAAATTCATACTCGTCGATATCCTTCTTCATGGCGAGAGCCTCGTTGATATCGTAGTCAACGAGCTTTCCGCCCTTCATACCAACTACGCGGTTGCTCTGTCCTTCAATCAGAAGGTCTACGGCACGAGCGCCCATGATGGAAGCATACATACGGTCGATCGCTGTCGGTGAACCACCACGCTGCATGTGACCCAGAACGGTCGCACGTGTCTCGACGCCGGTCGCAGCCTCGATACGCTTCGCCATCGAGGTGGAATGGCCCACGCCCTCAGCATTGATGATGATGTGATGCTTCATACCGTTCTTACGGTTCTCGATGATGCGGTTGATGAGCGCCTGCTCATCGCCATCGTAACGCTCCGGAAGCAGGATATCCTCCGCTCCATTCGCGATACCACACCAAAGTGCGATGTAACCTGCGTGACGTCCCATAACCTCGATGATGCTGCAACGCTCATGAGATGTGGAAGTATCACGAACTTTATCGATGGCCTGCATAGCCGTATTTACAGCGGTATCGAAACCGATGGTGTAATCCGTGCATGCGATATCCAGGTCAATGGTTCCCGGAAGGCCGATCGTATTGATTCCGAGATTTGCGAGCTTGCAGGCTCCGTTGAAGGAACCGTCGCCGCCGATAACGACCAGACCATCGATGCCATGCTTACGGCAGATCTCAGCTGCCTTCTGCTGATACTCGGGCTTCTTAAACTCCTCACAGCGAGCCGTGTACAAAATGGTACCGCCGCGCTGGATGATATCGGATACCGAGTGAACATCCATGTCACTGATCTCTTCCTGCAGAAGTCCGGCATATCCGCGGTAAATACCCTTAACACTAAGGCCCTTCTTGATACCGGTACGAACTACGGCGCGAATGGCTGCATTCATGCCCGGCGCGTCGCCGCCGCTGGTCAAAACGCCGATTGTTTTCACTTCTTTGCTCATATATCTCCTCCATGTCAGTCGAGTGTATTGCGAAAAAAGTTTCGGTCCATATGGCCTTACCTTCGAAATACATTTTACTATTTTAGTTCATTTTTCTGCGGTTTTCAAGCATTTTATACGTAACTTTTACATTTTCTGCTCCGAAAACTTCAGAAAGCTGTCGCAAAAGCTCGGGGGACGCATCCACAGACTCACTCTCCGGAAGCGGTTTTTTCGCCCTCTGCGGCCCGCCGATATAGATAGTAACACAATGTTTGCCCTTAAATAAATGTAGAATCTGATACAATTGTGTTTCTTTTTCATGGAATTCATCGATCGACTTAAACTGTACCCAGACGATCCTGGCGATGTCGGCAAATGAAACGATATCGTTTGCGATGATCTTACCGGTCGCCTCGTCATTCAGGTTCGCGCGTCCGGTCACGATGATCTTTCCGCCTTCGACCAGCAGCGAATGGCACTGCTCGAACACACGCGAGAACACGACGATCTCGACCGCCCCGCGCACATCCTCCAACGTAACGAACGCCATACGCTGGTTGTTCTTCGTCAGTTTCACCGAAACCGCCGAGATCATGCCGCCGAACGTCACGATCTGCTCGTCCGACACCTTCGTCACGTGATTTTCATCCGCGATGAAATCGGACGACGTCGCCGTCGTAACGCTTTCGAGCAGACTCAGGTCCTCCTCCAGCGGATGACCGCTGACGTAGATGCCCATCATCTCCTTCTCGAACGCGAGGCACTCCTGCTTCGTATATTCGCCGAGTTTCGGCAAACGGATGCGATGCACTTCCTCCTGCGGGTTCTGCTGCTCCATGAAACCGAACAGATCCATCTGGCCTTCCACCTGCGTCTTTTTACGCCGCGTCACCTCGTCGAGGATCGACTCGATGCTGACCACCTTCTCCTTCCGCGTGCCCGGAAGCGAGTCCATGGCTCCGGCCTTTATCAGGTTCTCAATGCAGCGGCGGTTGATATCGCGTCCGCTCACACGCTCCGCGAAATCCAGCAAGTCTTTATATTTTCCGTTTTTATTCCGCTCTTCCACGATGGAACTGACCACGCCGTGTCCCACATTTTTGATCGCGGACAATGCATAGACGATGCAGCCGTCGTATACGGTAAATGAATCCTCTCCGGTATTGATATCCGGAGGCAGGATGCGGATGCCCATCTTCCGGCAGACCATCATGTAGTCGGCCACCTTCGTCAGGTTATCGATGACCGAAGTCATGAGCGCCGCCATGAACTCCTGCGGATAGTAATATTTTAAGTATGCGGTCTGGTACGAGACCACGGCATAAGCCGCCGCATGGGATTTATTGAACGCGTACTTCGCGAAGCCCGTCATCTCATCGAAAATCTCGGAAGCGACCTTCTCGGAAACGCCGTTCTTGATGCAGCCCGGCACACTCTTCGACGGATCTTTCGTATTCTCCTCGCCGTTGATGAAGACTTGCCGCTCGTGCGCCATCACGTCCGCCTTCTTTTTGGACATGGCACGACGCACCAGGTCGCTTCGGCCATAAGAATAGCCCGCGAGATCACGCACGATCTGCATGACCTGCTCCTGGTAAACGATACAACCGTGCGTCGGCTTCAGGATCGGCTCCAGTTTCGGCGTCGAATAGGTTACATTTTCCGGATGGTTCTTACCCTCGAGGTACTTCGGGATGAAATCCATGGGACCCGGACGGTACAGGGAAATGCCCGCGATGACATCCTCGATGTTCTCCGGCGACAGTTCCTTCATGAAAGACTTCATGCCGCTGCTTTCGAGCTGGAACACACCCTCGTCCTTACCGGTTCCGATGAAGGAATAGACCTTCGGGTCGTTATAGTCGATGCTATGCATATCCAGGTCGATCCCGTGCGTCTTCTTCACCAGGTCGACCGCCTTCTGGATCACGGTCAATGTTCGCAATCCCAGGAAGTCCATCTTAAGCAAGCCCAGCTCCTCGAGCTGCACCATATTATACTGTGTCGTCACCGCGCCGTCGGAGCCCTTTGAAAGCGGAACGATCTCGTCGATGTCCTGCTTACTGATGACGACACCGGCCGCGTGCATCGAGGTGTGGCGCGGCAGTCCCTCGAGTTTGCGGGACATGTCGATCAGGAAACGGATCTGCTCGTCGCTGTCGTAAGCCTTCTTCAGATCCGGGTTCACTTCCAAAGCGCGGTCGATCGTAATATTCAGTTCCTGGGGGATCATCTTCGCTACGGTATCGCACGTTGCATACGGAAGATCGAGCGCCCTGCCGACGTCACGGATCGCATTGCGCGCCGCCAGCGTACCGAAGGTGACGATCTGCACCACGCGCTCCTTGCCGTACTTCTGCACGACATAGTCGATCACTTCCTGACGACGCTCGTAGCAGAAATCGATGTCGATATCCGGCATCGTTACACGCTCCGGGTTCAGGAAACGCTCGAAGAGCAACTGATAGCGGATCGGGTCGATATCTGTGATCTCGAGCGCGTAGGCAACGATGCTGCCCGCCGCGCTGCCTCGGCCGGGTCCGACCGCGATCCCGTGGCTCTTCGCATAATTGATGAAATCCCAGACGATCAGGAAGTAATCCACGAAACCCATGGACGAGATAACGCCCAGTTCATATTCCATGCGCTCCCGATGGATCTCCGCCTCGTCTTTATATCTCTTTTTTAAGCCCCGGTCGCACAACATGTGCAGATAATCATAAGCCGTATAGCCATCCGGGACGTCATATTTCGGCAATTTCGACACGCCGAATTCGATCTCGACCTTACAACGCTCGGCGATCTTCTGCGTGTTCTCCAGCGCCTCAGGCACGTGCGAGAAGATCTGCCGCATCTCCTCTTCCGACTTCAGGTAGAACTGGCCGCCCTCATAGCGCATGCGGTCGGTGTCCTGCACCTTCTTACCCGTCTGGATGCAAAGCAGGATATCGTGCGGCTGTGCATCCTCTTTATCAATGTAGTGCACGTCGTTCGTGCAGACCAGGTCCAGACCGAGCTCGTCATGCAGACGCATGAGTTGCTGATTCACCAGGCTCTGCTCCGGGATGCCGTGATCCTGCAGTTCCAGGAAATAATTCTCCCGGCCGAACAGGTCGGCAAACCACTGTGCCTCTTTGCGGGCCTCATCGTACATTCCCTTCTGCAAAAGGCGCGGCAGGGAACCGGCCAGGCAGGCCGACAGGCAGATGAGTCCCTCGTGATACTCTTTTAATAATTCTTTATCGATACGGGGACGGTAATAATATCCGTCCGTAAAACCTTTGGAGACCAGCTTTACCAGATTGCGGTAACCGGTGTTGTTCTCCGCCAGCAGGATCAGGTGGTGGTAGCGCTCGTCATTTTCCCCGGGTTCCCGGTCGAAACGCGAATCCGGCGCGACGTAGACCTCGCAACCGATGATGGGATGGATGCCCTCGGCGAGCGCAGTCTTGTAAAACTCGATGACGCCGTACATGACGCCGTGATCGGTGATCGCAAGATGCTGCATGCCCATGCTTTTTGCAGTTTTAATGAGTTCCTTGATCTTGCAGGAACCATCGAGCAGACTGTATTCCGTATGCACGTGCAAATGTGTAAACGCCATCGTAACCTCCATTCCATTCAGGTCTTACGACCCTCGTATGATTTCACAATGCCCCGGTCTGCATGCTTCCATGCAAATCGGGGCAATCCAATAAACTCTTGCGGCTGTTTAGCAGGCCAAATATCCTTCCAGCTTCTCAACAGCGGCGGCTTCGTCGCTGCCATCGGCAATGACCGTGATCACCTTACCAGGTGTCAGTCCCAGCGTCATCATGCCCATGATGCTCTTCGCGTTGATGTGGCGGTCGTCCTGCTCCATGTAGATGCTGGACTTGTACTGGCTGGCGATCTGAACCAGCATAGCGACGGGACGCTGTTCTTTACTTGCCTTGATCTGTACTGTGATATCTTTCTTCAACATTGACCGTAACTCCTTTTCTAGTTCGACGATTCTCTTAATGCGTCTGCGAGTTGTTTGATCTTCCGCAGACGATGATTGACTCCGGACTTACCGACCGGCGGGTCGAGCATCTCCCCTAACTCTTTCAGGGAAGTCTCCCGATACGTCAGCCGAAGCTGAGCCAACTCCCGTAATCCCTCCGGGAGGTTCTCCAGGCCTACCTTCTCCTGCAGAAACAGGATATCCTCTGCCTGGGAAGACGAAGCAGTTATGGTCTTCTTGATGTTCGCGGTCTCGCAGTTCACCTGTCGGTTCACGGAGTTTGCGATGTCCTTTCGGATGCGGGCATCTTCAAACGCCATCAGCGCTACATGCGCTTTCATCATGTTCAACAGGTCGCTGATCCCGTCCCCTTCCTTAATGTAGACCACATAGGCCAGTCTTCCGGATGCCTTCTTTCGTTCGACGAAATGCGCCTCGATCCCAAACGCGGCGATCACTTCGACGAGCTGCTTAGCCTGCCCGCTTGTATTGCACACAAATTCCAGGTGGTAAGCTTTCTGCGGATCGGACAATGATCCCGCCGCGAGAAATGCGCCGCGAATGAATGCACGCTTGCAGCATTCACTCCGGATCAGCACCTCATCCGCGATCCCCGCATGACCGTTTTGCAGTTTGAATGCCTCCGAGATTCGGACGACATCCTCCGGCCGGTCCACGCTCACCGAGCAGCTTTGATTTTCGGCTCCGCTCTCTATACTAAATGCTTTCTTGAATAAAGTAAAGCACTTTTTTTCAACGAAACTGTTTTCGGTTTCGATTTTTATGATTTTTTTACCGTTTCTGTCCGTCCGGACCGCGCCGATCAGTCCGAAGATCGCGGCCAATTCTGCGATCTGGCAGTGCAGGGCATGCGGGACATGCTCTGCCGCTTCTTCCTTCACCATGCGTGAAAAAGACACGCCCATGTCGCACACCTCCTTATTCTGCGCTGATCGCCGTGTGCTCCTTTCGTATTCCGAAATCCCCGCCCGAAAGCGCGTCGTAGAGCGCATTTGCGATCGTTACCGAACGATGCCGGCCGCCCGTGCAACCGATGGCGATGACGAGTTGTGTCCGTCCTTCTGCCTGGTACAGCGGGATCAAAAAGCGTACCATCTCGGTCAGCTTCTTAAAAAACTCCTGCGTAACTTCATGCCCCATCACATAATCCGCGACCGGCTTATCCAGGCCGGACAGGGACTTCAGTTCGGGGATATAAAACGGATTCGGCAGGAAACGCACGTCGAAGACCAGGTCTGCCTCCTTCGGGATACCGAACTTATAACCAAACGACAAAATGTTTACATACATGCTGTTGTAAGAGCCTGCATCGACGAAGATGCGGTGCAGCTCCGCACGCAGATCGCGCGTCAAAAACGAACCGGTGTCCAGCACGCAGTTCGCCTCGGAACGCATAAACTTCGTCTTCTCGCGTTCGAGGGCAATGCACTGTGCCAGCGAGTGAAAATGCTCGCCGTCTTCCGTGTTCGCCTTATCATTATCCTCCGAATACGTAGCCATCGGGTGCGGTCTGCGGGTCTCTTTATACCTGCGCATCAGGACTTCATCGTCCGCGTCCAAAAACAGGATCTCGCAGGGATATTTTTCCTTAAATTCAGAAGAAAGCAGCTGGCGCAGCATCTCGAAAGAGTTCGCGCTGCGGGCGTCGATCCCGAGCGCCACGCGGTTTCCCAGAACGCTCTTCTCTTCGAACGCGATCTTCGCAAAAGGCAACAAAAGTTCATTCGGCAGATTATCTACGCAATAATAGCCGAAGTCTTCCAAAATATTAAGCGCAGAGGATTTTCCGGCCCCTGACATTCCGGTCACGATGACAAAACGCATATCGTTTTCCCCTTATTGATCGAACGAACCCAAAAAGCAGATCTCGGGTTCCAAAACAAAACCGGTCTTCTCTTTTACGATCTTCTGAACAGCCTTACACAGGCGGTAAATGTCGTCCGCGGACGCGTGGCCGCGGTTCACGATGAAACCGCAATGCTTCGACGAAACGGCGGCATCCCCGATGGAAAATCCGGCCAGACCGGCCTCCATGATGAGTTTCCCCGCGTACGCTCCTGTCGGGCGCTTAAACGTGCTGCCTGCGCTGGGGTATTCCAGCGGCTGCTTTTGTTTCCGGGACTGTATGTATTCCTCTGCCTGACGCTTCTCGGCTTCCAGAGCCGCCGCATCGGCCGAATGTTTCAATGTAAACGTCGCTTCCAACACGATCCAGCGCGTGTCCATCAGGATGCTCCGACGGTACGCGAACTGCATGTCTTCCTTTGAAAGGGTAACGACTTTTTGCGTCTCCGGCTGGTAAACACGGACCGAAGCCAGAACGGACGCGATATCCTTTTCATAGGCGCCGCAGTTCATGTAGATGGCTCCGCCGACACTGCCGGGGATGCCCGCGGCAAATGAAAGACCGACGTATCCGTTCTCCAGAGCGCCGTTGAGAAGACGCTTTAAGGACGCACCGCCCCCCGCCTTTACCGTCTGACCGGAAAAGACCACATCGGAAAAATGCTTTTTCAAACGGATGATGACGCCCTTATAGCCATGGTCGCTGACTAAGAGATTGCTGCCGTATCCCAGAACGAAATACGGAACCTCCTCTTTTTTACACAGTTCGATCACGCGGATCAGTGCATCTTCATCCTGCGGGCTCACGAACCAACGCGCAGGACCGCCTACAGCGAACGTCGTGCACGTACTGAGCAAAACCCGTTCTTCCAGATCCTCGGTAGCCACGATCTGCGCCAATTCACCGGTAAACTCTATGTCTGAAACCTTCATTTACTCTTCTTCCCTGGGCTGAAAATTTTTGGAAACGCGGTTGTAGAACTCTTCCACCGCATTGTAACCCATTTTCTTCTGGCGGTAGTTGACCGCTGCCGACTCGACGATGATCGCGAGGTTACGGCCGGGACGGATGGGGATATTATGGCATACGATCTTATTTCCCAGGTACTCGGTGTAATGCTCTTCGAGACCCAGACGGTCGTACTCCTTCTCTTTATCCCACTCCTCGAGGTTGATGACCATATCGATGGACTGGGTATTCTTTACGCTTTCAACACCGAACAGCGTCTTAACATCGATGATACCGATACCGCGCAGTTCGATAAAGTGACGCAGCACTTCCGGCGCAGCGCCGACCAGGGTTTCGTCGGAGACCTTGCGGATCTCGACGGAGTCGTCGGCAACGAGACGGTGACCGCGCTTGATCAGTTCCAGGGCGGCCTCACTCTTACCGATGCCGCTCTCACCGGTGATCAACACACCTTCGCCGTAAACATCGACCAGTACGCCATGAATGGTGATCATGGGAGCCAGCTCGACCTTCAGCCAGCGGATGACCTCCGCCATGAGCTCCGAAGTCGTCTGCGTCGATACCAGAAGCGGTACGCCGTGACGCATCGCGGAATCGATATCCTCCGCGGTCGGCTGGAAATTACGCGAAAAGACCAGGCAGGGCACCTTACTCGAAAGCAGGCGGTCCATCGTCTGGTCACGCAGGGTCGCGGGCAATGACTTCAGATACGCAAATTCTACGTTTCCGATGATCTGCACGCGTTCATTATCAAAGTGATCATAAAAGCCCGTGAGCTGAAGCGCCGGGCGGTTAACATCGACGTCGTTGATGCGGATCGTTTCCGTATCGATCGCCGGTGTCATATTTTTCAGTGACATTTTCTCAATCAGTTTCGTAAGGGCGATGCCTTTCATAGCCAATCTCTCCTGAACAGATATTGCAGATGAAACACCTCTGCACTATCATTTTACAAAACTTGTCGGCTTCTGTAAAGAGGGAAAAAACTGCTATGCTTCCTTGTGGAAGAACGAGTAGACGGCCTGTGCGCTCCTCAAGTCCATGCCGGGAACGGCGCGGAGCGTGTCCAGGTCGGCCTTTCGGATGTCGTCGGGGCTGTCGAAATTCGTCATCAGCGCCACCCGGCGCTTCGGTCCGATGCCGGGGATGTCGTCCAGGATCGAGTGCGTCTGTGCCTTCTGGCGCAGGCTGCGGTGGTACTCGATCGCAAAGCGGTGTGTCTCGTCCTGGATCCGCGTGATCAGCTGGAATACCGGTCCGTGAAGGTCGATATCCACCAGCTCGTCGTGGAAATACAGGCCGCGCGTGCGGTGGCGGTCATCCTTCACCATGCCGCAGACGGGGATCTTACCGGACAGGCCCAGGCTCTCTAAAACCTTCTCCGCGATGTGGACCTGGCCCTTTCCGCCGTCCATCAAAAGCAGGTCAGGCAGACGCTCGAAGCCCTTCCGCTCATCCTCCTGTGCCTGCGCGCGCTGGAAACGGCGCGTCAGGACTTCCTCCATGCAGGCATAGTCATTCATGCCCTGCACCCATTTGATGCGGAACTTGCGGTAGTCCGGTTTGCGGGGACGTCCGTCCTCAAACACGACCATGGAGGCCACGCTATTGAAGCCTCCGGTATTCGATATATCAAAGGACTCAACGCGCGACAGCCCTTCCATCCCAAGCAGGGCGGAAAGTTTCCGCATGGCGCCTTCGGTCCTCTCTTCTTCTTTTTTCAGTTTCTCGCCATCCTTCGTCAGATAGACCTTCGCATTTTCCGCTGCCAGACGCACCAGGCGCAGCTTCTCGCCGCGTTCCGGCACCGCCAGTTCGACCTTCGCCCCGCGGCGCGCCGTGAGTGCATCGGTCAATATCTCCGTCTCCGACACAGCGGACGGAAGCAGGATGCGCGCGGGTACGTACGGCGTTCCTGCGTAATACTGGTTCAGGAAACCTTCGAGGATGTCCGCCGGCTCGTCGCCCTCCGCCGCCTGCATATGAAAATGCTCGCGGCCGATGATCTTTCCTTCGCGGAAGAACATAACACAGACCACGGCGTCGCCTTCCTGCACATGCAGGCCGACCACGTCCATATCGTCGTAATTGCGGTCCGACAGCTTCTGACGCGTCGCCACGAAGCGCACGCTGCCGATCAGATCGCGATATTGCATGGCTTCTTCGTAATCCAGCCGCTCCGCCGCCTCTTCCATCTTCTGGTTCAGCATCTTCGTGATGATGCTGTCGTTACCGTTCAGCAACGCCACAGCCGCCTGGATCTTCTTCTGGTATTCTTCGCAACTGATGAAGCCCTGGCACGGTGCGTCGCACAGCTTCATCTGATAGTTCAGACAGGGGCGTCCGACCGGAATGGTTTCGGCCGTGATCACCTTACGGCAGGTCCGCAGTTTCAGCGTCTTCTGCAGCAGATCCAGCGTCTCTTTCACCGCCGTCCCACTCGTGTACGGTCCGAAATATTTATTCTTATCCTTCTGCATCTGGTGCGCATACAGCACCCGCGGGTATTCTTCATTTACCGTCACGTAAAGATAAGGATAGCCCTTGCTGTCCTTCAGGAGCGTGTTGTATTTGGGCTGGTATTCCTTTATGAGATTACTCTCCAGGACCAGCGCCTCCGCCTCCGAGTCCGTCACGATGTACTCGAAACGGCGGATGTGATCGACCATCTGCAGGATCTTCGTCGTCTTACCGCGCCCGCTCTGGAAATACTGGCGCACGCGGTTCTTCAGCACGACCGCCTTACCGACGTAGATCACCTCATCCAGATCTCCGTGCATCAGGTAGACCCCGGGAAGATCCGGCAATTTCTTCAGTTCTTCTTCAAAGTTAAATTCCAGTTCTTCCATACGCCAACTCCGGTCAATGATTCGCCGAAAGCGGACGACACCTCCCGGCACCATCCGCTTCTGCTGTTATTCCACATCGAACTTCGCCGATGTCTTATTAAGTATCTCTTTCTTCTCTTCTTCGGAGAACAGGGAAGGAACTTCCGCCTCGCCTCCGCGCTGGATGCGACGCAGGATATCCATGAATTCCTTACCGGTAATGGTCTCCTTCTCGATCAGGAAGTGGGCGATGCGATCCAGGGCGATGCGGTTCGCCAAAAGAAGCGATTTCGCCTCATCGTACGCCTTCTTCAGCATATCCTTCACTTCGTCGTCGACCAAGGCTGCTGTCTGGTCCGAGCAGTTCATGCGGGTCGCTCCGCTCAGATACTGGCTCTCAACGGTCTCCAGCGCCATCAGTCCGAAGCGCTCGCTCATACCGTACATGGTGACCATGGAACGCGCCAGGTGCGTCGCCTTCTCGATATCATTTGCCGCGCCCGTCGTGACCTTACCGAAGACGATCTCTTCGGCCGCACGGCCTGCGAGCATGCCCACCAGCATGGCCCACAGTTCGGGCTTCGTGTTCAGGAAATGCTCCTCCTCGGGCGTCTGCATAACGTAGCCGAGGGCGCCCATGGTACGGGGCACGATCGTGATCTTCTGAACGGGCTCCGCATCCTTCTGCAGGGCATTTACCAGCGCGTGACCTACCTCGTGGTAGGAAACGATGCGCCGCTCCTCCGCGTTCATCACGCGGTCTTTTTTCTCTTTTCCGACCAGAACGACTTCCACCGCCTCGAACAGATCCTTCTGCGATACGGCGTTGCGGCCCTTCTTTACAGCATTGATCGCTGCCTCGTTGATCATGTTTGCGAGGTCGGAACCTGCGGCACCGCTCGTCGCGAGGGCGATCGCCTCGAAGTCCACGGTGTCGTCCATGGCAACGTCCTTCGCATGCACCTTCAGGGTAGCGATACGACCTTTCAGGTCAGGCTTGTCGACGATGATGCGGCGGTCCAAACGGCCCGGACGCAACAGCGCCTTATCGAGTACCTCGGGGCGGTTCGTCGCCGCGAGGATAAATACACCTTTCGAACTGTCGAAACCGTCCATCTCAGCCAGCAACTGGTTCAATGTCTGCTCACGCTCGTCATTGCCCCCGCCAAAACGGCTGTCACGGCTCTTACCGATGGCATCGATCTCATCGATGAAGATGATACACGGCGCATTGGCCTGCGCCTGCTTAAAGAGGTCACGCACTCGGGATGCGCCCACGCCGACATACAATTCGACGAAATCGGATCCGGACAATGAGAAGAACGGAACCTGCGCTTCGCCTGCTACGGCCTTCGCGAGCAATGTCTTACCGGTTCCGGGCGGGCCGACCAGGATGGCGCCCTTCGGAAGCTTCGCGCCGATACGCTGGTAGCGCTGCGGCCGATGTAAGAAATCTACGATCTCGGTCAGGGACTCTTTCGCTTCGTCCTGACCTGCAACATCCTTAAATGTAACGCCGGTCTTCTTCTGGATGTAGACCTTCGCGGTGCTCTTGCCGACGCCGCCGGCGCCGCCGCTGCCGATCCGGCGCATCATGAACATGAAGAAGATCCACACGAATACGATGGGAAGCACCACAAAGAGCAGGAAATCCATGATGCCCGAACTGGTGCTCGGGATCTCGCCTTCAAACTCGATGTTCGCTCTCTCCAGACGCTCGACCAGATTATCATCGCCGACATAGCCGGTGAAATAAGTCTGGACCAGACTATCATCGGGCGTAAGACGTACACCCTCCTTCGGCGTGATGACGATCTTATTTGTTTTCAGATCCACCCGCTGTATCTGACCGTTTTCGATCATCGCGGTGAATTCATTGTAGTTGATCTTCTTATTTCGCGCGTTCTCGATATAGTTATTCAGCATCGTAACGATCAGGATAACAACGACTGTGGCGAGGATAAAACAGATCAGTGTCTGAGAGCCCTTCGGGCCCTGATTTCTGCCGTTATTGTTGTTGTTATTACGGTCATTACGGTTATTATCGGAATTGTTATTGATATCCAAGGGTAGGAATTACCTCCTTTTCTTCGTTCCTGAAATGATTTTACCCTCTAACCCGTAAAAAAGCAAGGTGTATTGTGTGAAATTCCTGTGAACTTTCCTTACGTTTTTCTTACAGGAACACGCGGAAAATGTGCCTCTTTCCGCCCCTTTCGGGAAGCATTTTCCCCGAAAACCGTCGCTTTTTGCGATTCACGGCACAAAAAACCGTGGTTTTGGGTTTACTTTTTCCTTGTATTATTATAGAATAGATAAGTGACGTTACTAGCAAGCGGCGAATGAGCGCCGCGAGTAAATGCCGCTATTTGGAGTGTTTATGAAAACTATCGATATCGTAGTACCCTGCTACAATGAAGAAGAGGTACTGAATAACTTTTACGAAGTCACGCGGTCCTGGTGCGATAAGATCGAAGGCTACGATTTCCGCTTCATCCTGGTGGATGACGGAAGCCGCGACCGCACGGTCTGCATCATGCGTGAACTGGCACAGGCCCATTCCGAAGTGCGCTACATCAGTTTTTCCCGCAACTTCGGTAAGGAGGCGGCCATGTATGCCGGCCTTTCGAATTCGACCGGTGACTATGTCATCGTAATGGACGCAGATCTGCAGCACCCGCCTTCGATGTTCCCGGATTTCATCGCCGGCATCGAGGAAGGCCACGACTGTGTTGCCGCAAGACGAACATCCCGCAAAGGCGAGGCGAAGATCCGCAGTTTCCTGTCCCGTCAGTTTTATAAAGTCAGCAACCGCATGAGCGATGTGAAGCTGGAGTATGGCGCGGTGGACTACCGCATCATGACCCGCCGCATGGTGGACTCTATCTTGCGTCTCTCGGAAGTACAGCGTTTCTCGAAGGGCATCTTCGCCTGGGTCGGCTACGACACCAAATGGATCCCTTATGAAAATGTCGAGCGCGAACTGGGAACTTCCAAATGGAACCTTCGTTCGTTGCTTCGCTACGCGATCGACGGCATCACGTCGTTCTCGACCGCGCCGCTGCGTTTCGTAAGCGCCATGGGCTTCTTCATCTGCTTCGCGGCGTTTGTCTATCTGATCTTCACCATCGTGAAGACGCTCCTGGGCTACAACGACGTTGCAGGTTATCCGACCATCATTTGCCTGATCCTGTTTTTGGGCGGCATCATCGAGTTTTCCATCGGCATCCTCGGCGAATACATTGCCCGCATCTACATGGAGTCGAAACACAGGCCGATATATATCGCCCGCGAATCTAACATCCCGGGCATGGAGGGCGTGAGCCTGCCGAAAAACAGCGTGAAGGAAACGGAGCCGGAACAGAAGCCGGACCAACCGGAATAGGATCATGAAACTACCGAAATTACCGAAATCACTGGAAAAATATCAAAAATTTATCAACGAAGAGACCATATCGTACCTGTTCTGGGGCGTGATGACGACCATTCTCAACATCGCGTGCTTCGACATCTGCTACTATGTTCTCCATATTTCGACGACCGTATCCAATGTGATCGCCTGGGTCGTTGCAGTCATCTTTGCTTTCTTCGTAAATAAGATCTTCGTTTTCCGAAGCAAGCAGTGGAAACTGAAAAAAGTCTCGTATGAATTTTGGACGTTTATCGCGGGCCGTCTTCTGTCCCTCGGTTTCGAGACCGCATTCATGTACCTCACGGTGGATGTGTTCCACTTCGAGGCCTTCATCATGAAGCTGTTCGCAAGCGTCGTCGTAATGATCATGAACTACATTACCAGCAAGCTCTTCTCGTTTAAGAAGGCAAAGCCGCAAAACACGGATGCTGGAACCCAAGGAGATACAAATGGAAACGAATGAAAAGAACTTTAAAGCCTGGTTTAAGCGTCAGCTCCCGCTGATACTGGCCTTCCTGATCCCGCTCGTAGCGATGTTGCTCGTCTTCATCCAGAGAGGAATATTCCCGTTCGGCAGCCGCAGCTTCCTGCGGACCGACCTCTATCACCAGTACGCACCGTTCTTCCGTGAGCTGAAGGATAAATTCCTAAACGGCGAGAGCCTCCTGTATTCCTGGGATATCGGCGGCGGTACGAACTTCGTGGCTCTGATGGCCTACTATCTGGCCAGCCCGTTAAACTGGTTCCTCTTCCTGTGTCCGGTGGATTTCGTTATCGAATTCATCAGTTACATGATCGTTTTGAAGATCGCTCTCTGCGGCCTTTCCTTTGCGTGGTACCTGCGTAAGCACACCCGTACCAACCACCTGGGTATCGCATTTTTCGCGACCTTCTACGCACTCTCCGGTTACATGGCGGCATATAGCTGGAACATCATGTGGCTCGACTGCCTGATCCTGTTCCCGATCATCATCCTGGGACTGGAACGTCTGGTCTACGAGGATAAATGCCTGATGTACTGCATCAGCCTGTCCCTCTGCGTACTCTCCAACTACTACATCTCGATCATGGTCTGCCTGACCCTGATCCTCTACTTCCTGGCGCTCCTCTTCATCGCCCCCATGCGTCGTGAGGAGATCGAACGGCTGGACTCCCACCGTCTCGTGAAGCGCTCCATCTTTATGAACTATCCGAAGAAGATCTTCGAGTTCGCCTTCTATTCCTTCCTGGCAGCCGGCATCGCCATGATCGTCCTGCTCCCGGAGATGAAGGCCCTGCAGATGTCTGCATCCGCTGACTCTACCTTCCCGAAGACCTTTTCGTCCTACTTTACCATGCTGGAAATGCTGGCTCGTCACCTGGTCGACGTAGAAGTCCACATCGGTCTCGAGCATTGGCCGAACTTGTACTGTGGTGTCGGCATCCTGCTGTTCATTCCGCTCTACGTCATGAACCGGAAGGTGAATTACCGCGAGAAGTTCGCGTACGCTGCTCTCGTCCTGATCTTCCTGGCCAGCTTCAGCATGAACTTCCTGAACTTCATCTGGCATGGTTTCCATTATCCGAACTCCCTGCCTTGCCGTCAGTCGTTCGCCTACGATTTCATCATCCTCGTAGCGTCGTATAAAGGTTTCATGGGATTGAAGGACCGCTCCCTGAAAGAGATCGGCCGCGCCGTTCTCATCGCGTTGGGTCTCGTCCTTCTCTTCGAGCAAGTCACGAAGGGCAACAAACTCTTCCACTTCAGTGTCTTTTATGTAAGCGCGATCTTCATCGGGTTCTATGGTCTGTTTGCCTACCTGCACCGTAAGAAGAACACGAACGGCTATAAGGTCGGCCTCGCGATCGCGGCGAGCTTCCTCGTCCTGGTCGAGGGCTTCCTGAACACGACTGTGACCAGTGTTACCACGATCGACCGTCCTTCCTACGTAGCGGAAAACGGCGACTTCGGCGCACTGTACAACTACGCACGACAGAAAGCCGATACAGCGGCAGATGAAGAATTCTATCAGCCGGAATTCGGTGATGTTAAGGATTTCACCAACCTCTTCCGCTTGGAGCGTTTCAACCTCCGTACGAAGAACGATGGTTCCTGGTTCCAGTATCCTTCCATCTCCGTCTTCTCCTCTGTGGCAAATGCACGCATGACCGACTTCTATAAGAAGGTCGGCATGGAGTCGAATACGAACGCTTACTCCAGCACCGGCTTTACGCCGCTGGCCAGCGCACTCTTCAATATCCGCTATGTCTTCCACGACACCGAGATCCCGAACAACAATGTGACCACACTGCTCGGAACCTCGAATAGACTCTACCTGTACGAGAACAACCATGTGCTCTCCATCGGTTACGCCATCGGAATGACTTCCGAAGAGTTTGCTACCGTTTGGGACCTCAATTCCAACGCTGTCACAACACAAAATAACTTCGTAAAGAACATCGTAGGCATCAATCGCCCCATTTTGGAGACGATCGCGCCCGATTCTTCGGAAGATAAAGTACAACGTTATACCGCATTTAAAGACGGTTATTATTTCTTCTACACATCCAATACAACCATGGACGACGTCGAAGTCTCAGTTGAAGGCCGCGCTACCAAAAAGACCGGTTCTTTGAAGCGCCGGTATTTCGTAAGCGTCGGATATGTAGAAGCCGGCAAAACCATTAAAGTATCTACTCCAAACGATGTAAAGATCACGGGTAACCTCTACTACTTCAACGGCGATGTATTGGCCGACACGGTCGACGCGCTGAAGCCCGGTTGCCTCGCAGTTACCGACTATGACAGCACACATGTCAACGGACTCGTAAAAGCGAATAGCAATGGAATACTATTCACTACAATTCCTTATGAAAAAGGATGGACAGCGCGCGTCGATGGTGTTATAGTAGATACAGAGAAGTGTCTCGATACGTTCCTGGCGATCCCGATCACCGCAGGAACCCATAAGATCGAGCTCACTTATATGCCGGATGGACTCATGCCGGGTCTGTGGATCACCTTAGGTTCGATCCTCTTCCTGGTATGTATTACGATGCTCCGCAGCATCTTCAAGCAGAAGTTCGGCTATCGTTTCAATGTCTTCGTTGAAGAAGAAGAGATCGACCTTCGTGACCTGGATGCAAACGCAGAAAGCGAGGAAACTCCGAAGGACGCTTCGACTGAAAAAGCTGAAGGAGCTAAGGAAACCAAATCTGTGGATGAAGAGCCCGAAAGCCCCGTAAAGGCAGAGGAAACTGCTCCGGAAGCTGAGAAGGATCCGGATGACAAAGAGACACAGAAGAAGCCCGAGGCTGAAGAAAAGGCCGACGAAGCTAAGTCCGAGGAAAAATCGGACAACGCTGACGATACGAAGGCTGACGATGAAACGAAGGAAACTCCGGCAGAGGATAAGCCGGAAGCCGATGAGACAACAAAAACCGAAGCTAATGACAAACCGAATGCGAACAACAACGGCAACAACAATCGGAAACACTTCGGTAAGAAAAAACGGAACAAGCTGAAATAACGGTAACGTAGGGTTTGTTATTTCAGAGTTCATAGTCCGAGGAAAGTATAGGGTGATCTTCGGACCCGCGCCGCAGGTTATAGCGGTTGCATGAAAATAAGAAAAAGGATCAGGATGGAGGAACATTTATGACAATTGATGAACTTATTGACTATGCGAAGTCGAATAACTGCTCGGATATTCATCTGACAGTCGGCGGCGAGATGGCGCTGCGTCGTTACGGCGATCTGCGTAAGGTAGATCAGCCCATCTCTGAAGATGAGATGGAGGGGCTCATTTTCCAGATGCTCAATGAAAAGAGAGCTAAACAGGTCCGCGACGGTATCGACCTCGACTTTACTTACGAAACGCCCAGCATGATCCGCTGCCGTGTTAACGTATATTCGCAGAAGGGAAAGAAGGCAGCCTGCCTTCGTATCATGGGCGACAGTGTTCCTACCATGGAGAGCCTGAAGCTTCCCGCAAACATTCTCCGCTCCCTCGCGGATAAGCCGCGTGGTCTCGTTCTTTTGACAGGACCTACAGGTAGCGGTAAGTCTACTACCCTCGCTACGATGGTCGACTACGTTAACCGTAGCCGTGCGGAGCACATCATCACGATCGAAGACCCGATCGAGTACGTTTACGAAAAAGGTAAGTCCACGATCCACCAGAGAGAGATCGGCCAGGATATCGATACATTCTCCAACGCGCTTCGTTCCGCACTCCGTGAGGACCCGGACGTTATCCTCGTAGGTGAGATGCGTGACTACGAGACCATCTCCGCTGCTATCACCGCAGCCGAGACCGGACACCTCGTAATGTCCACGCTCCATACCACAGGCGCAGCCGAGACGATCAACCGTATCATCGACGTATTCCCGGCACAGGCACAGAACCAGATCCGTAACCAGCTGGCCAGCGTTTTGATCGGTGTTATCACCCAGCAGCTCATCCCGCTTGCAAACGGTAACGGCCGTATCGCAGCGACTGAGATCCTGGTAGTAAACGACGCGGTTTCGAACCTGATCCGTACCGATAAGGTTTATCAGATCGAGACGAGCATGCAGACCAGTATGTCACAGGGTATGCACACTCTGAACTATGACCTGAAGCAGCTTGTTGCACGTGGTGTCATCACCCGTGAGCAGGCGATCAAATACTCGAACGATCCTAAGGACTTCCTGATGTAATCGTTCGATCTTCACCCGGATGCGGTTTCGTTTTACGCCCCTGTCGGGCCGCGGCGCATCCGGGTCTTTTAATGTATTAAGACTGGAATAAATCAAATACATTTGCCGATATGGCAGATGGCGGAGGTAGATTATGAAACTTTGGGGCGGACGCTTCACGAAGGAAACCAACGAACTGGTCAATGCATTCAATGCATCGCTTCCTTTTGACCGCAGATTTTATAAGCAGGATATTCGCGGAAGCAAGGCGCATGTGACCATGCTCGCGAAGCAGGGCATCCTGACCGAATCGGAACGTGACGTGATCATCGAGGGACTGGACAGCATCTTGAAGGATATCGAGTCGGGCGCACTGCCGTTCGACGAGACCAGCGAGGACATCCACAGCTTTGTTGAGGCAAATCTGATCGAGCGCATCGGCGATCCCGGTAAGAAACTGCACACCGGACGCAGCCGTAACGACCAGGTGGCTCTCGATATGCGCCTGTATACGCGTGACGAGATCGATGAGACCGACTCTCTCCTGCTCTCGCTCCTGAAGACGATCTACCAGATCATGGCGGACCATGTCCACACTTATATGCCGGGCTTCACGCACCTGCAGAAGGCGCAGCCCGTTACGGTCGCTCACCATTTCGGCGCATATTTCGAGATGTTTAAGCGTGACCGCAGCCGCCTTAAGGACATCCGTTCCCGTATGAACTACTGCCCCTTAGGCGCCGGCGCCCTCGCAGGCACCACCTATCCGCTGGATCGCGAGTACACCGCGAAGCTTCTGGATTTCGACGGAGCGACCTTAAACAGCATGGACTCGGTCTCCGACCGTGACTATCTCATCGAATTCCTTTCAGCCATGTCTACGATCATGATGCACCTCTCCCGCTTCTCGGAAGAGATCATCATCTGGAACTCGAACGAGTACCGTTTCGTGGAATTGGATGATGCATATTCCACCGGAAGCAGCATCATGCCGCAGAAGAAGAACCCGGACATCGCCGAGTTGGTGCGCGGTAAGACCGGACGCGTTTACGGCGCTCTGATGGGCCTCCTGACCACCATGAAGGGCATTCCGCTCGCATACAACAAAGATATGCAGGAAGACAAGGAAATGTTCTTTGACGCCCTCGATACGACGAAGGGATGCATTGCCCTCTTCAACGGCATGATCGCCACCATGAAGTTCCGCAAGGAGGTCATGGAGAAGAGCGCGATGGCAGGCTTCACCAACGCGACCGACGCAGCTGACTACCTCGTTAAGAACGGCGTTCCGTTCCGCGACGCGCACGGCATCATCGGCCAGCTCGTCTTGCTCTGCCTGGACCGCGGCATCTCCCTCGACGAGCTTCCGCTCGCCGACTACCAGGCCATCTGCCCCGTCTTCAAGGAAGACATCTACGAGGCCATCAGCCTCGCGACCTGCGTCGAAAAGCGGATCACTCTCGGCGCTCCCGGCCCGGCAGTGATGGAGAAAGTCCTTAAAAAGCATAAAGAATATCTGGGACTGTAAGATTACTCAGTCACATAAAAAACGGGGATGCCTGCGGCATCCCCGTTTGTATTTATTGATCTTTTCTTTTTTCACGGATATCGATGATCACATATTCCGAATATGTGCAGGTCTTGAAAATGATCTCCCAGTCGGAGATGCCCGATGTAACGATAAAGTCTGTGTTGTTTCTCGTTTCGTGTCCATAGACGCGGTCGTCCGCGTGGAACAGCGCCTCCAGGATATTCGCAGGGAACACCTGCCCGCCGTGGGTATGACCGGACAGGACCAGGTCCACGCCCGACGCCGCCTGGGCATCGTAGTCATGCGGCTGATGATCGATCACGATCATGTACTTCGACGTATCCAGCCCGGAGATCAGCGCCTCCATCGACGCTCTGCCGCCGCCCCGCTGCTGCTCCGAGCGGTCTTTTCTTCCGATCACGTAGAAACGTCCATCGATCAGCATCGCTTCGTCATGCAACACATGCACGCCGTTTTTCTCAAGTTCGGCGATCACGTCGTTTCCCGAATAGCCGCGGCTATTCATATAGCCCTTATCATGATTTCCGAACGATACATACACGCCATACTTGGTTTTGACATTTCCCAGAGCCTCGCAGCTCCGGATCATATCTTCCTTCGTCGTGCTGTCATCCACGAAGTCTCCGGCCACGACCAGAATGTCCGGCTCGGTCTTCTCGATCTCCTTCAGATGCTCGGCAAATCCATCCCCGTCAAAGGTCGTCCCCACATGTGAGTCGGCGATCATCGCCACCCGGATGTGACCGACTTTCTTATCGGTCCCAACGTCATATTGGGTCTCAAATACGTGGAAGTCCAGATACGCGCCGATGCACAGATAGACCGCGGTAAACACGATAGCGATCGCGCCCGCGTAATACCGTTTCGGCGTCTTACCGCGCTTTTTGCGGACAATGCTGTTCACCAGGTCGGCCAACAGCCAGAACACGATCAGATGCAGGAAGACGATCACCGCGTTCATAGCCTTGATCGTGAACACCAGCACCGTCATGAGCGCTGCCATTATCAGCAGACTGATGAGCACGGTCCAGCGCTTCTTATCCTTCGCCAGCTTCTTGATGAAACCGAATTTGGACATCTTAAACGCTGCGGCTACGGCTGCGATCATGCCGCCGATATAGATTCCCCCAAATAATAATATCCAGCCCATAAATATCCAGCCCATAAACCCCCTATTCTTTCACACGCAGGATGTCGCCTGCGGCCGCCGGCTCGGACAATGTCACGCGGAGCGCCTGCAACGGATGCGGCGCGCTCTCCATCTCCTCCCCGGTCTCGATATTCACGATACGAAGCACCTTCACGGGAACATTCTCAAACGAAGGCTTCATGATCTCGATCGCATCGCCCACGCAGAATTTGTTTCTCTGGGTAATACGGACCGTGCGCTCGGCTTCGTCCGCCTCCTCGATCACGCCGAGGTAGGTGTAGTTGTGCACGTAGGTGTTGTTGTCGTAGATCTGCGTGTTCGAATCCGGCTTTCCGAAGAAGAAACCGGTCGTATATTCACGATAGGTGCATTTGCCGATCTCCTCACGGTAGAGCGGCAGATTCTTTTTATACAGTTCCGGATCGGCGAGATAATCGTCGATCGCTTTACGATAGGTCCGCGCGACGGTAGCAACATACAGTGCTGTCTTCATGCGCCCCTCGATCTTAAACGAATCGATACCCGCCTCGATCAGCTCCGGAATATGCTCGACCATGCACAGGTCCTTGGAATTGAAGATGTAGGTGCCGCGCTCATTTTCCTCGACGGGAAAATACTCGCCGGGCCGCTTCTCTTCCATCAGCGTGTACTTCCAACGGCACGGATGCGTGCAGGCGCCCTGGTTGGCGTCGCGCCCCGTCAGAAAGGCCGACAGCAGGCAGCGTCCCGAGTAGGAAATGCACATGGCTCCGTGAACGAAGGTCTCGATCTCCATGTCCTCCGGGATCTGCGCGCGCATCTGCGCGATCTCGGCGAGCGAAAGCTCGCGCGCCGTCACGATACGCTTCGCGCCCTGCTTATACCAGAACTGCGCCGTCGCAAAGTTCGTGTTGTTCGCCTGGGTGGAAATGTGGATGTCCGTGTCCGGCATCACGCGCTTCGCGATCTCAAAGATACCGGGGTCCGAGATGATGAGCGCATCCACGTTGCCGGCCTTTTTGAGCTCGTTGAAGTATTCTTCCGCCTCGGCAATGTCGTTGTTGTGCGCCAGGATATTGGCCGTGACGTAGAATTTCACGCCATGCGCGTGCGCGTAGCGGATACCTTCGGCCATGTCTTCCATGGAGAAATTCTTCGCCTTCGCCCGCAGGCTGAAGGCCTCACCTCCCACATAGACGGCATCCGCGCCGAAGTTCACTGCGCTGTATAACACCTCCAGGCTTCCCGCCGGGATCAGCAATTCCACGTTACGTCTCATATTACGCTCCAAATCCTCGTAAACGGGCCAAATTCGCCCTTTTTATCAATCCGTGTAGCCGAAGCCGAGGATGGTGAAATCCTTATCCTCGTCGCCCTGAGCGGGCGCTACGGTGATCTCGTAGTCCGCGCGCTCCTGTCCTTCGGCCAGAAGTTTAACATTACAATGTGTCCAGTTGTTGCGATGCGGGTCGGCGATGAAGACCTCCTGCCCGTTTACGCTGACCGACGCGCGGCCGGTCGTCGCGTTGCCGCTGTCTTTGAAGATCAGGAAGACCGAACGCGCCGAAAGTTTCAGCACGAACGGCGCCGAGCCTGCGCCCAGCGGCCGCTTCCAGTTCGCGGCAAATTCGGGACTCGGGATGACATCCAGGTCGCGCTCTACGCACTGGAGTTCCGGGTCCGTCTCGGTAAATGAACCCACATCCACGCACACGCCGTCCGGATACGAAGCCGCGCGCTCGATCAGCTTGATGCCGTCGAACGTCGGTCCGCAGCAAGGATAGGCGGCTGCCTTCTCATAATCTTCCGCAAGGGAAGCATCGCTGCGTGAGAAACCGTTGAGGGACGGATCCGCCAGAACGACGTCAAACAAGTTCAACAAACAGTCACTCATCACGGTGTGACCCATGTTCGTCGGATGGAAGGTATCATAGAAATACTGGCGTTTCGAGATCACACGACCCGCGTTCTGGGGAAATGCGAACTGCGGAACGACAGCGTTTTTCACGCTCACCATCGGAACACCGTACTCGGTTCCGATCGGGATCAGACGATCCTGCAGGTTTTCATTGTTTGCGAAAACCGAAAACAGGAGGATGACTGCCGGATGGTTGTCGGCGCTTAACGCCGTGCGCAGCAAGCTCTCAAAGCAGCGACCACGTGTCTCGTCGTCGTAGTCATTGACCGCGAACTCGATGAACACGATGTCCGGCTTACGCTCGCCGAAGAGGCAGACCTCCTTCGTATAACGCATCAGGCCGAACTCCGAGGAGGTGCCGCCCGCGCCCGCCTTCACGTAACTGAAACGGGACGGGTCGCCCAGGCGCTCCGTGATCCCCTTAAAGGACTGATATGCATAGCAATTTGTATTGATGGGCTTCGCTCCCGCGCCCTGCGTGATGGAACCGCCGATATAGGCAACGGTCATGGACTCGCCCGCCTTTGCGCGCTCGATCGCGCGGCGCAGGCGTCCGTCGGTACCCGCAGACACCAGGCTGCGGCGGATCACGGACTTGTAAGCCTCACTCTCCCGCTCCACCTTCGAATCGCGCTCGCCGGACGGCACGTCCAGGGCATCATCCACGAAGAGGCGGACATTGACCTCCGCCAACTGGCCGGGGTGCTGCAAGATAAACGTGATGTTTCCGATCACATCATCCTCTTCGTCCCACTGCACCTGATCGAACATGTAGATAAACTCGCCGCCATCAGCCGGCACGTCAAAACGAAGCGTCGTTCCGCGGCCGTAACGGTCATGCTTTCCGTAATGCTTCCAAATCACGGGCACGGTCTTCAGGCCCGGGTCGTCCGGTGCCGAGATCGACACGCCGAGACCCTTCACCAGCTTATAGAAACCATCCTCACGCTGCAGATCGACCAGCTGATTACACAGCCCGAAATCAGAGATGCCTCCGATGATCTCAAGCTTTCCCTGCAGGCGTCCGGAGTCCAGGTAGATCTCCTGGCTGCACGTTCCGTCCTGCCTCTGCGTCGCTTCGATCAGCGTATCCATCAGGATGTAGACCCCTTTGCGGTCCACCGCGTCCTTCGGCGCGTTAACTGAAAATTCACTCATTGCTCTTTTTTCCTCTCTCTGCGTGCCCGCTGCGGCACGCCCTTCTGCTTTCTATCCGCATCTCCCGCCGATCGGCTCTTTCCGCGAAAGACACGTTATATCATGAAGCCTGGTCCAGCACTGCCGGCAGGTTCTCCTTGATCGAATAATGGATCAACTGGTCCACGATCGTCTGGTAGACGATGGAACAGTCGTTGCGGCGGATCAGTCCGAAGATCTCTCCGCTTCCGGAGAAGATATGGTTGTCCCACCAGATGGCGGTCATGCCATAGTTGCGTGCCTCTGCCACATAGTACGCGGCAAATTCTTCGCGGGCGCGGTCGTTTCCGTTCTTCAGACGCGCGCCGAACTCACCGATCACGACGCCTACGCCCTTCGAAACAAACTTCGCGTAGATCGCCTTCATAAACGAATCGATGTCCTTGCGGTCCGCTGCCTTCGCGATGGTGAACTTCTCCGTGTACTGGCTCTCGTTCGTTCCTGCAAGCGCGAAATAATACGGACGGTATGCATGCACGGACAGCAGGATGCGGTTCTCCTTCGTCGCCTGCTCGTCGGTCGGCAGTTTAAATGCCTCCGGGGTCTCCAGATCCGGTGACGCACAATAGCCCGGCACCATGATGTAACGGCTGCGGTTTGCCTCACTGCCCTGCGCACGGATCGTGTCAACGATGGTCTGGTTCAACTGGTTTACGCAGTCGATGCACTCCTTACCCTCTCTGCTGTTCGGGGTGACCCACCACTCGTACGAGGTTCCGACCTGGCGCGGCTCGTTCATCGCCTCGAACACCAGGTGCTCGTCGTAATCGGCAAATGTCTCTGCCACCTGCGACCAGATCGCAGTCACGTATTTCTTTGACGTCTCCAGCTCGTCGTAGGACGGGTACAGGTAGAGTCCCTTATCATTCTTATCGTTATCATGATGGATGTTGATGATGACATACAGTCCGGCTTCCAGCGACCAGTCTACGACCTCCTTCACGCGGTTCAGCCACGCTTCGTCGATCTTCATCGTGTCCGGATCGACATGGCCATGCCATGAAACCGGGATACGGATGGTCCGAAAACCTGCGTCATACACCGTCTGGATGAGTTTCTGCGATGTCTTCACACCGACCCACGCGGACTCCAGAGCGAGGCCCTTCGCGCCCGTGTGCGCGTCAAATGTATTTCCCAGGTTCCAGCCGATCTGCAGGTTCTCCACGAAGCGGATCGCTTCGGTATCCGGGATCTCCACCTCGGGAAATGCACTCAGCGAGATGATCTCGCCCGGCTGCGTCACCGGATCCGTGGGGGCTTCCGTCGTCGGAGCCTGGGTAGGTGCCGCCGTCGGTGCCTGTGTAGGTGCAGCTGTAGTATCCGCCGGCTTCGCGGTCGTATCTGCCTCGGTCGTATTCGCCGCCGTGGAGTCTGCGATCGCAGCCGTCGTGTTCTGCGCAGCCGTAGCTGCCGTCGTCTCGTCCGATGAGCCCTTACCGCATCCGGCCAATGTACTCATGCAGAGCGCCCCCGCCAGCACTACGCTGACTGCCTTCTTAAAACATCTTGTAGTGATCATATTCTTTCTCATAAAACCTCCGCTGTTGATCGGGATCATTACTCACTTTAAAGCATACACTGCTTCTCTCATTTACACAGCATTCTTTAGCAATTATACCCTCTATTATCCTGCTTTTCAATGGTTTATCCTGTACAAAAAAAATAACTGCCGCCGAAACGATCGTTTCGACGACAGTCCTTGATGATCGGCTTACACCGACGTGTGCGAAGACGCTCCGCTTAAGCGAGTGTTACATTCACTGCCTGCGGTCCGCGAGCTCCGTTGGTCACATCGAAGTTGACCTTCTGGCCATCCTCCAGGCTCTTGTAGCCTTCAGCTACGATACCGGAGAAATGTACGAACACGTCCTTACCATCCTCATCACCGGTGATAAAGCCATAACCCTTTGTTGCATTGAACCACTTAACTGTACCCTTCATGTAAAGATACCTCCCACAAAATCTTGTATCTTATTAATGTCAGATCCGATCTGTCTTGCAGCGTCGGTCGGTTAGAATACAATCATGTCCGGCATGAGCCGGGATATCTCCTTCCTCGTCAATCACTCTAAACAAAAACTCTTGCGTTTCAAAGCCAATCTCACGAATACATCATGAAACTTTCGGTGAAACGATTAATAAAATACGACTTTACAGTAGCATATGCAATAAAAAGTGTCAAGCGGTTTTCTTAAATTTTCTGAATTTTACGAATGTTTTTTTCGCCGAAATTCCATAAAACCGAACAAAAGCAGACAAAATGAGGGGTAAAGCATGCTTTACCCCTCATGGATCATAATTCTACGGTTACTTTTTCAAGTTTCCAAATATCGTTTACATACTCCATGATCGTACGATCGGAAGAGAATTTTCCGCTGCTTGCGGTGTTCAGAAGCGCCATGCGCGCCCAGCGGGCTTCGTCACGGTAAGCCTCCTCAACCTTCTGCTGTGCCTCATGATACGAACGGAAATCCTTCAGGATGAAGTAAGTATCTGCACGGTCAGAACTGTAGGTGTTGAGCAGCGAGTTGTACAGGTCGCGGAACAGTTCCGGATCGTTCGGCGAATAATAGCCGTTGATCAACTGCATCAGCACGCGGCGGATCTCCATGTCGTTGTTGAAGATCTCCATGGGATCATAACCGCCCTCGTTCTCGTACTTGATGACCTCATCGGAGGACAGACCGAAGATGAACGCATTGTCCTCGCCGACTTCCTCGACGATCTCGATGTTCGCGCCATCCATGGTTCCGAGCGTTACCGCACCGTTCAGCATGAACTTCATGTTACCGGTACCGGAAGCCTCCTTACTAGCTGTGGAGATCTGCTCGGATACATCCGCGGCCGCGAAGATCATCTCCGCGTTGGATACGCGGTAGTTCTCGATGAATACGACCTTGATCTTATCGTTGATGCTCTTGTCGTTGTTGATGACGTCGGCAACCGAATTGATCAGTTTGATGGTCAGCTTCGCGCGGCGATAGCCGGCAGCTGCCTTCGCGCCGAAGATAAACGTACGGGGATAGAAATCCATGTCCGGGTTATCCTTCAGCATATTGTACAGGTGCATAACATGCAGGATGTTCAGCAACTGGCGCTTGTACTCGTGCAGACGCTTTACCTGCACGTCGAAGATGGAACGAGGATTGACCTCGATGCCGTTCTGCTCCTTGATGTACTGTGCCAGACGCACCTTGTTGCGATATTTGATGTTCATGAACTCCTTCTGTGCCTTCGGATCGTCGGCATAGATCTTGAGTTCTTTAATGTGGGACAGGTCGGTGATCCACTCGTTGCCGATGTGCTCGGTCACCCAGTCTGCCAGCAGCGGGTTGCCGTGCAACAGGAAACGACGCTGTGTGATACCGTTCGTCTTATTGTTGAACTTCTCCGGCATCATCTCGTAGAAATCACGCAGCTGCTGTTTCTTCAGGATCTCCGTGTGGAGGCGCGCAACACCATTGACCGAATAACCGCCGACGATGGCCAGATGAGCCATACGTACCTGGCCGTCATATACGATGGCCATGCTGCGGATCTTATCCTGGCGGTCCGGATAGCGGCTCTGGATCTCTAAAACGAAGCGACGGTTGATTTCCTCAACGATCTGGTAAATACGCGGCAGAAGGCGCGAGAACAGCTCTATAGGCCATTTCTCGAGCGCTTCGCTCATGATCGTGTGGTTGGTGTAAGCGCAGGTCTTCGTCGTAACTTCCCACGCCTCATCCCAGGTCAGCATCTCCTCATCCATCAGGATACGCATGAGTTCTGCTACCGCCATGGACGGGTGGGTATCGTTCATCTGGAACGTCACCTTCTCATACAGTTTGCGAACATCCGGATGATGCTCCTTATATTTCTTCAGCGCGGTCTGGATGGTCGCGGAAATGAAGAAGTACTGCTGCTTCAGACGCAGCTCCTTACCTGCATAGTGGTTGTCGTTGGGGTACAGGACCTCTACGATGTTTTTCGCCAGGTTCTCCTGCTCCACCGCCTTGCGGTAATCTCCACGGTCGAAATCGTCGAGGCTGAACGTGTTGATGGGCTCAGCATCCCAGATTCGGAGCGTATTGACCACGTTGTTGTTATAGCCGACGATGGGCAGGTCATACGGGATGGCGCGCACGGAGCGGTAGCCGTCCTGGTAGAAATGCTCACGGCCGGTATCGTCATACTCGACGCGTACATAGCCTTCGAAATGAACCTCGCAGGCATACTCGGGGCGGCGCACCTCAAACGGGTTGCCGTTCTTCAGCCAGTTATCCGGCACCTCGACCTGATAACCGTCTTCAATCTTCTGCGCGAACATACCGTATTTGTAACGGATGCCGGCGCCGTAAGCCGCGTAACCGAGCGTTGCCAGCGAATCCAGGAAGCACGCTGCAAGACGGCCCAAACCGCCGTTACCGAGCGCCGCATCCGGCTCCTGATCCTCGATCGCGTTCAGGTCAAAGCCCAACTCCTCCAGAGCCTCCTTGACCTCTTTCTGTGCACAGAGGTTGATGATGATATTGCCCAGGGCACGTCCCATCAAAAACTCCATGGACAGGTAGTATACGGTCTTTACATCCCGCTTCTCGTATTCCTTATGTGTAGCGATCCAGCGGTCAATGATGACCTCCTTCATCGCGTATGCCACCGCCTGATAGACCATCTGCGGTGTCGCTTCCTCCAGATTTCTCCGGTATAAACTCTTTACGGCAGACCGAACCTCTTTTTTAAAACTCTCTTTATCAATGGTTGCAGCCATAAGCACACCTCCGTAATTATTTCTTTTTAACGCCCAGCGTTACCTTCTGTCCGTTGACATCCCACTCTTTCACATAGCCGTCGACCTCGCCGCCGATGATCTCGTCGGCCAGAACGTCCCCAGCAACTTCCTTCGCGTAGGTGTCCATGATGCGGGTGATCTCCGCATTGTCCTTATGATACAGGACGATGTGATCCATCACTTCAAAGCCGGCCTCTTTACGCATGGTCTGCACCTTCGAGATGATCTCGTTGACATAGCCTTCGTCGATCAGCTCCGGTGTCAGATTGCCATCCAAAACGACGGTAACCTCGCCTGCGCTCTCGGTCGCATAGCCCGGTGTCTGGGTCATGTCGATGAGCAGATCCTCTTCTGCCAGCTCCGCCTTGTCATCGCCGAAGGAAAGTGTCAGCACACCTTTTTCCTTCAGTTCGTCCATCGCGGCATTGCCATCGATCGAATCCAGGGCTGCACGGATCTGTCCCAGCAGTTTTCCGTACTTCGGACCCACCGTACGCAGCTGCGGCTTAAATGTATAGGTGGTATACGAGCGAACATCATCGGTGAATTCCACCGCCTTAACGTTCAATTCATCTTCGATGATATCCACGAAGAAACGCTCCAGCGTGAAAGGTGCCTTTACGAACATCTTTGCCAGCGGCTGGCGGTTCTTCAGGTTCGCTGCATTACGCGCAGCGCGGCCCAGGACTACGACCTTCAGAACGAGGTCCATGTCCGCCTCGAGCTCTTTGTCGATCCACTCGGTGTGAACCTCCGGGTAGTCGCAAAGGTGTACGCTCTTCGGCGCATTCGGGTCAATGCTGCATACGAGGTTGCGGTAGATGGACTCCGTCATGAACGGGATCATCGGCGCCGCTGCCTTCGAGATGGTTACGAGCGCTGTGTACAACGTCATGTACGCATTGATCTTATCCTGCTCCATGCCCTTCGCCCAGAAACGCTCACGGCTGCGACGAACATACCAGTTACTCATGTCGTCGACGAAATCCTGCAGGACCTTCGTGGTCTCGGTGATCTTATACTGCTCCAGGTTCTTATCGCAGGTATCTACGACAGTCTGCAGACGGGACAGCAGGTAGCGGTCCATAACGCTCAGTTTCTCGTAATCCAGCGTATACTTCGTCGCATCGAACTCGTCGATATTCGCGTACAAAACGAAGAAGGAGTACGTATTCCACAAAGTGCTCAGGAATTTGCGCTGGCCTTCGATCACGGCCTTATCGTGGAAGCGGTTCGGCAACCACGGCGCACTGTTGGAGTAGAAATACCAGCGGATCGCGTCCGCGCCGTACTTCGCCAGAGCCTCGAACGGATCGACCGCATTGCCCTTACTCTTACTCATCTTCTGTCCGTTTTCGTCCTGAACGTGGCCCAAAACGATAACATTCTTATACGGTGCCTTGTCGAACAGCAACGTCGAGACAGCCAGCAGCGAATAGAACCAGCCACGGGTCTGATCGACCGCCTCACTGATGAAATCCGCCGGGAAATGCTTCTCGAACAGTTCCTGGTTTTCAAACGGATAATGATACTGCGCAAACGGCATGGAACCGGAATCGAACCAGCAGTCGATAACTTCCGGAACACGCTTCATGAGCTTACCACAGTGCGGGCAGGTCACATGCACTTCGTCGATGTACGGACGGTGCAGCTCCACGCCGCCCTCCGGATAATCCGGAGACATTTTCTTCAGTTCTTCTTTACTTCCGATCGCCGTCTGGTGGCCACAAGCCTCACACTCCCAGATATTCAGAGGAGTGCCCCAGTAACGGTTACGGGAGATGCCCCAGTCAGCAACGTTCTCCAGCCAGTTTCCGAAACGGCCGGTACCGATGCTCTGCGGGATCCAGTTGATGGTGTTGTTGTTTTTGATCAGGTCGTCGCGGACCTCGGTCATACGGATGAACCAGGACTCACGCGCATAGTAGATCAGCGGTGTGTCACAACGCCAGCAGTGCGGGTAGCTGTGCTCGAACTTCGGCGCCGCAAACAGCAGGCCGCGCGCGTCGAGATCCTTCAGGACCTCCGGATCCGCCTTCTTAACAAACAGGCCGGCGAACGGAACGTCATCGGTCATGTTACCCTTGCCATCGACAAACTGTACGAACGGCAGGTCGTAGTTTCTTCCGACGCGGCTATCGTCCTCACCGAAGGCCGGGGCGATATGTACGACGCCGGTACCGTCATCCATGGTAACATAGCCATCGCAGGTCACGAAGAAGCCCTTCTTACGCTGCTTCTCCGCTACACGTGCAGCTGCCTCGTAGAGCGGCTCATACTCACGGCCTTCCAGCTCGGTTCCTTTAAAACGATCTGTGATCGTATACGGAGCTGCCGGAGTTCCGGAGAGAACCTTCTCGCAAAGCGCTTCCGCCATATAGTAAACGTAACCGTCGGCGGTCTCTACGCGAACGTAGGTGTCCTCCGGGTTTACACAAAGAGCAACATTGCTCGGAAGGGTCCAGGGCGTCGTCGTCCAGGCCAGGATGTACTCATTCTCCTGTCCCTTCACCTTAAAGCGAACGATCGCCGAACGCTCCTTCACATCCTTATAGCCCTGAGCCACCTCGTGGGAAGACAGCGGGGTTCCGCAACGCGGGCAGTAGGGAACGATCTTAAAGCCCTTATACAGCAGGCCGCGATCCCAGATCTTCTTCAGCGCCCACCACTCGGACTCGATGAAATCATCATGATAGGTAACGTAAGGATCGTCCATATCCGCCCAGAATCCGACGGTATAGGAGAAATCCTCCCACATTCCCTTATACTTCCAAACGTTTTCCTTACAACGCTCGATGAACGGCGCCACGCCATACTGCTCGAT